>CAZWVK010000048.1:0-17634 GCA_964636785.1 uncultured Pseudobdellovibrionaceae bacterium
GAAATTCAAATTTCCATCGAGTCAGATGATATGAGTGGACCGGTCACTGCGAAAGCTGAGGTTCGTTATGCGAACGAACATCACCTGGGCCTTCAATTTCTTTCGATCAACTCAGAAAGCAAATCCAATATTGTGAGTTTTATTCGTGGCAAGACGACCACTTCGCAAAAAGTGGCGGCTTAGTTCACCGTTCGATCTTCTGGCTTTTTTAGAACTGCAAAGTTGATTTCTTCCACTCCAGCTTCCGTCACAGTGAACATGATCTTTTTCACACTCAAGAAATCAACTGATTTATCAGCTTGAATTGTGATCTTTAAAAAATCATCAATCTCTTCTTCCTTTTCAACCTGAGACTTCGCTTCATTCACAGCCTGACGAATCTTTTGGCCCAATGAATTTTTCTGCTCAACCCCGGCTCGAATCACTTCCTTCACTTTTGCTTCCAACGGAGGAAGCAGCCAGTCTTCTTGGCTTTTTAAATCCTGGAAGGTGGCGATGACTTCACTATTGAAGGTGATCCCATCTTCCGAGACGACAACGACATTAGATGGTTTAAGATCCTTAACCTCCATAGCTGAAGGCAGATCCACTTCATCACTGATGGGAAGAACCTGATTCGTCGATGCATAATTCTGAAGTAGGAAAACAACCATAACTGTGAACATATCCACCATGGCCGTCAACTGAAGGACCGCAACGGCACTTCGTTTTGCTGACTTTACACCACCACGGCGGCTTCTTTTACCTGGCACATAAATGGCCATTACTCAGCTCCTTGTGTTGCAACGGATATCATTGGAAAACCTGAAACAAGCAATGCATCCATTCCAATAATTAACGAATCGTAAGGAAGTTCATCTAAAACCGTAATAACAGCATCCTCTTTTTCAGGATAAATTTCTTTAATCTGTTTTAGCTTCTCCACTAACGTTTCTTGATCGTAAGCCTCATTCACTTTTGGCACTGTAAACCTTCGCTGCCCAATCACGACTTGAAAACCATTCGTTTGAACATCTAATCGGAAAGGAATTTCAGCTCTAGGAGGGGGAGGAGCCGTCTCCTCTGAGGTTTTCTTTCCGTAAATAGAACTACCGATCTGAATCATGGACACTTGAGTCCAAACGGCGGTGATTAAAAGGAAAATAATCATCACCGACATCAAATCGATAAAGGGAACCAAGTTGAGATCTACATTTGAGGAGCGACCATCTGAGCCGCTATCATCAATATGGGCCATAAAGTTGTTTTATCCCTTCAACTTATCGCGGTTTGCCACCACGAGGTTCATAAGAGTCATACTGCTTTCTTGCATATCGTTGATTGCTCTTCCAATTCGGATTTGAAAAAAGCCATAAGCAAGAATGGCTACAATCGCAACGAAAAGTCCAAACGCTGTACAGTTAAGTGCTTCCGAAATACCTTTGGAAAGTTCCGCAGCTTTCGTTGCAGCATCTGCTTCCGCAACACCGCTGAAGGATCGAATAAGACCGATGATCGTTCCAAGTAGTCCGATCAATACACCCATGTTACCAAAAACAGCGAGAAAGGAAGTCCATCCTTCTAAACGAGGTGTTTCCCTTAAAACAGATGCATCCATTGCAACCTGCACTTCTTCATCAGGACGTTTATTCATGGCTTGAACGAGTCCTGCTTTAAGAGTGTTTGTTAATGGAGCCGGCTTACTATCGCAAAAAGCGATAGCCGAGCGCAAATCGCCACGCAAAATCATTGCAAAAAGATTTTCTGCAACATGCGTTTTATCGATAGCTAAACGTTGAAGCTGCATGAGTCGCTCAACAATTAAAAATAATACTAAAAGCCCCACGAATGCGATGACGTACATAACAAAGCCGCCCTCGCAAAAAGCTTTCGCTACGAAATTACCATAAGCTGCGCAGTGGTCTGCGAGCACGGTTGTTGTTTGATTTTCCAAGATGTCCTCCCCTTAATTTCCTTATTGTGATGCAAACACGAACGGATAGCTGTCGACCTCTGCCAATGTGTTTGGAGGAGGCTCAGGAAACGTCCATGTTTGAAGTTTTGATTTAATACAATTCGCGACCTCAGCATTACCAAGCTCATTCGAGGTCACTTTGGCCGATTGAACCCGGCCTTTTTCAGCTATGATCCATGAGAAGACGATCTTTCCATATAGATCCGGCTGTCTTTGAAGCGCACGCTCGTAACACGTTCGAATTTCTCTTAAGTGCTCTCGTATGACCCGGCGGATGGCATCTTTATCAATGGACCCAATAAACCCAGCTCCATCACCGCCCACTTCAATCTCGACCGATCCTTTTTGCCCAATTCCACCGCTTCCATACCCTGTCGTTCCAGTTCCACGACCTTTGGTGCCGACACCTGCAATTCCAACAATCGACTCACCTTTTCCACTGGCGCCTTCCTTCATGCGAGTCCCAATGCCTTCACCAGGTCTTGTTTCAGCCATTCCTGAAGTTCCAGTGGCTTGATCCGCAAGACCCTGCAATTCTCCGGATCCTGAGTAAGCTTTATCAAGCTGACTTTGAACTCCCTTTGATCCAAACGCACTAAATAAACCGGACTTCATTGGATCTGGCTTAACAGACTTCGCATTTGCTCCTTCTTTGGCAGCCGTTTTAACAGAACCACCTGGGCGGGCAGAGCCGACTTGTTGATTCTTCGATGGTGTTTTACTTGGAGCAACCTCACCCGCTTTTCCAGGCGAACCCGCCTTTTCCACCGATGGATTTGGTGTTTGGCGCTGCTGCGGAGCTGCTTTTGCAGTCGGAGCCTTCTCAGCCACTTTCAATACTTGCTTTTCCGCAGGTGGTGCCTGCTCCTGCTTTTCTTCAACCACAACCGTTTGCTTAGGACGTGGTGGACTGAATTTGACAATTGCTTTTCGTACAGGCTCCTCAATCATTGCTTCATCTGGTGGAAGTGTTGATGGAGAGTAAACAGACATATAAAGTGCGAGTATCGACGCAATAACAATCGCAAGAATAACCCCAGTGACTTCCGAGGTCGAAAGATCAAAGAGCGGCGCCGCCAATGGTTTATTCGTATTCTCCTTATAACGGACAATAAGAGAAACCACCCCTTGCTGGAGTGAAATGCGAACCATCTCACCTTGCTTAAGATCTAACTCATAATGTCCGCCACCGTCTCTTAGTTTATTCTGTTTAGAGAGTGCTTTCAGCGAGACGGAATCATCAAAGCGAACCAATTCTCCGTCCATGTCCGGAGTCACGCAAACAGTAACCATTCCTTGTGAGGACTTGATAAAAGTAAAATTTGAATCTTTAGGAAGCACAGGAACAAATACATCTGCAGAAGTTGAACCACCGATTTTGACATTCTTTGTTGTGGGAAAATGATTTGTCGAAATAGCACGTTCATGCCAGAACACCACCACTTCAACGGTTGATCCTTTTCCTGGTTGAACAAGTTCTTTTGGATCCTTATTCACACTTGCTGGCGCATATGTTTTTCCTGTTTTGATTCCAACAAATGACGGAAATGATTCGGAAGAAGCCGGCTTTACGCTTTCAAACTCACCCATTGGCGCAATTTCTACATCCGTAGATTCTGGGAGCGGAGGCGGAACAATAGCTGCTGTCACTTCTTCTTGTTTCTCAACTTCTTCTTTACCAGCCTCTTGTGTCTCAGCTTCCTGCAGCACTTCCTCTTGTGGCTTTTCTTCTATTGAAACAGCTGTAGGTTGAGTGCCCTGATCTTCAACTGGGATAATAATGGGCTTAGGAACACCAACAAAGAAGTGAATCACAAATGGTCCGATTCTGATTTCTTCACCCGATTTTATTTCGGATTCTAAGATCCTTTTACCACTGAGATAGGTTCCCGTTTGTGATCCGAGATCAGAAAGAAAGACTTTTCCATCTCGCTCTTCTAAGAGCGCATGAATCGGAGAAACAGAATCATCTTCCAACGCGACTTGTGTGTCACCGCTTCGGCCAAACACCACCTGAGGGACAGAGAATTGCTGAACGTTAACCAGCTCACCATCACGATAAACTTTTAGCACTAAGGGCTGCTTCATTACTCGGCTCTCCCCACTGGAATTTTCTCTGCATCACGTCTCATTTCTGGAAGAAAATTTTCTCTCAGTTTAATGAGCCTCTTGTAATTGAACTGTTTCTTTTGGAGTAGGTAAAATAATTCGGGCTTTCTAACTTCACCTTCGACAAGCTCATCATCGAATTGAATTCTCTCAGTCCGAATCGGACCCTGATTCGTGGACTTCACAGTCACTTGAGCGTGGCCGAAGTGACCAAGGAAGACTGTCATTGCTGCAATAATCAATGTTGCGTATGCCTTCATCAGTTGTTAACCCTTCAACTTAGCGAGCTGAGCTTCCAGTTCCGCCACTTTCTTCTGTATATTCTTATCATCTGTCAGAAACTTTAGTTTGTTCAAGACATCTTCGGCGTCTTTCTTTCTTTTTATTCTTTCTACTAGGACAATTGCCTTGTTCATAAGAACCGGAACGTTCTGTCCGTCTTTTTCTAGAATCATATTATAAAACGTAAGAGCCTGCTCATTCTCCCCGACGTAAGACGAGGCCACTGCAAATCCATTCGCAAGTTCAAAAAAGGATCGATCCCCGTTTTTAACACCCGACTTTAGATTTGAAGAAAGTGGTTTCAAGAGATCATACGCTTTCTTGAAGTCACGAAACTTTAGATAAATCGACGCCATACTCTGAGCTGCATAAGAGTGTGACCGATCCAGCTCCATCGCTTTCGCAAACGACGCCAATGCCTCTCTTAGATCATCTTGTTGAAGCGCCAAAATTCCGAAATTATGATAAATAGTCGCATCATTGGGATGAGATTAAAGTGCACGAGAAAGTATGATTCTAGCTAAACCATAATTCTTCTTTTCATAGTGAACTGTCGCAAGCGCTAGCAATGCCTCAAGATTATTTTCATTTTTTCCTAAAATCTGCGAGGCCTCTTCAACGGTTTTTTCTTCACCGCCAGAGTCCATTGCAAGCTTCAGAGCCTTATACTTCTCATTTTCAAATTTCTTGTCGGCGCGATCCCAACGGTGAGTTTCCAAAAACTCCTCACCTTTAAAGTGATTTCCTTCAGGCTCGATCTTACTCAATTCATTTTGCGCTGTGATCAGCCAGTTTGAATAGCCTTTAAGCTCATAACCACGCTCAATCGCCGACTTGTAGTTTGCAATAGCATCCTTCTCAAAAGGCTGCGCCAATTGCTTAATCCCTTCTTTATACTGCTTGGTTCCCTCTTCATCGAGGCCCTTAGGCATCGGCGCATTGTAGATACTTGCGGCCATATGCTGATAGGCCTGACCGAGTAGAGTTAGAGATGCAACGACCATGGCGCCATCATCATAAACAATGACACCTTTTAGTTCATCTCTGAGTTTGTTCAAAAGGCTCAACTTCTTTTCTATGGCGCCTTTTTGCTTATTCGGATCCGCTGGAATTTTAATCTTAAAGAGCTCATCAAACGTTTTGCGCACAAGTTCGAACTTGGCTTCTGCTGCATACTGAATTCCAATCTTCTCACCGTCCTTAGATAAGGCTTTTTGGCTTGCAATTGTCCGACCGTACCAAAGGTCGCGATCAGAGATCTTTCGCTTTCGACCGAAAATAACTGCGGTTCGAAATGCCGCTTCGACAACAGCTGCTTTGTCTTTTGTCTGACTTGAGTAGAATCGTGGATAGTACTCAGATGCTTTAGTGATTCCGTTTTGACGTTCCCAAATTTTTCCTAATAAGAGCAAAGTATCAAATCGATCCGCGTTGCGACTTCTATCAAAATACTGTTGGTAGTTCTTTGTCGCAGACTTGAACATATTTAGACCATCTTGAATAACGGCCGCGTTATACAAATAGTTGATAGCTTCAGGCTCTTTAGGATTAGCATTCGCATAAGCTTCCATCATTTTGGCTGCTTTTCGATATTCACCAATCTTTTCGTAAAGTGTTGGAAGAATCTTTTCAGATTTTTCCTTCACATCTTTGCTTGGCTTTGACGTCAAAACCAAACCATGCATAGAGGCTGACTTGGAAAGATCACCTGCACGCTCATAATTTACGGCCGCATTAAAAAGTGCCGTCACGGCTAAGTCGGATCCCTTATTCTCTACTGCGAACTGTTCAAATCCCTGTGCGCTCTCGAGATATTTCTTTGAAGCCTCCAGCTCCTGCGCTTTTTTAAATGAAACCTGTTGAAGAACAGATTTAACCTGAGATCCGACCTGTCCTTTTGCCAAAGATTCATTCTGCAACATGGCTTCACCGGCCTTCTCAAGGCCCACGAAATCTTTCTTCAGGTTATAGATATCGAGTGTCAGATTTGCCGAATACTCCGCATATTTAGATTTTGGATGGTCTTTAATAATTTCATTGAATTCCTTCAAAGCCGCATCAAACTGATTATGATAATAATAAAGTGCACCTGACTTGTATTTGATGGCTGGGACGTTGTCTCCTTTAGGATAAGATTCAATGTACTGCTGTGAAGCCAGCATGAAGTTCTTTACGTTCTTATCCAACTCCACTGGCTCCAGTGAATCTCCAAGGCGCTTTTTAAGTTCTTCTTCGGAAGGCAAAGTCTTCTCCAGCGCCAAAACTGTATTCAGCTTTGATTTTTCTGCATACTGAGACTTAGGAGCATTTTTTACGATCCAGTTGTAGTGATAAGCCGATGGCTCATGCTCATTCATATCAAACAGAAGCTCCGCAAAGAAAAAGTGCATTTCATCCAGCTTCTCAACGCCATCAAACGTTTTGAAATAAAGCTGGTAGGACTGTTTCGCCATGTTCTGTGAGAATGGGGCTTTTGAGTTCTGCGCCGTTTGATGAAGCTGAAGAATATGGTTTCTCAAAGTCGATTCCATCAGCTGATTCACCTTCGAAACCAGTTCTTTGTTTCCTGAGTGTGCCTGTTGCCAACTGCTTTTTGGACCGTAATTGTTGATCCAATCAAACAATGCACCTCGGAAGTCCTTCGAGGTGGACGAGGAGGAATACAGGCTAATAATCTGATACTGATACTCAAATGCTTTTTCAGACCGAGGAGCCGCTTCAATCATCTGGGAAAACAGTATCCGGGCACTTTTTAAGTTTCCAGTGTCGGCATAATAGTAAGCCAGTCGCTCAACGAGCTTTTCGGATTCTTTGTCACCAACCAGACCTTCAAAGTATTTTCTTGCGTTGTTTGGTGAACCAACTTCTGCATAAAAAACAACAAGGTCCTTGGATGCCTCTGAACCAAGGCGAATTCGGGAAACTCCCCCTTCTTGGCCTCGCATATTTGCTTTTCCTACTTTTATAACTTCTTCAAGAGAAGCCAAAGCAGACTTCATTCTTCCTAGCTTATACTCGGTCCAGGCCATCTTGTATTTACTAAAGGAATAAAGCCTTCCACGCTTATTTGCGGAAACCTTCGCATAAAGTGGCAGTGCCTTCTCAAACTCATTGCGATCGAAGTGATATTCTCCAAGTGCAAACAAAGCCTCTTCGTTGTACACACTTTGTGGGTACTCTTTTGTCAGGCGCGAATAATACTTTTGACCTTCTTTCGGCTGATCCAACTCGAAGTAATTGTAACCTAAAAAGAAAAGGGCCTGATCGACCTTCTCATCCTTTGGAAAATCTCGAATAAACCACGTGTAGAGTTGCACGGCTTTCTTGTTGTAGGCCTGAGCCGGTTTCAGATCGAGCTTTGGACGTTTCTTTGTTCGTTTCTCTTGATAGGCCTTTGAGGCCTCTTCGAAGTCCTGAGAGATTTTATATTCAATCAGTCTAGCTTTTTCAACATACAGCTCAGCTAGGCGCAGCCAGATTTCACCTCGTCTGGGACTATTCTTAAACTGATTTGAAAGCTTATAAAGCTGTGCAATTCCTTCGTCCGTTACCTTTTCGAGATTGGCATCCTTCGTCCCTTCTGGGTAATGCAGCTGACTCGAAGATGGAGGTTTAACCGCTCTCAAGTTCACTTGAGATTTTGGCCCGGAAAACTTTTCATAAGACGGAAGCTTATTGCTCGATTTTTTTAAAGAAGCCTTTCCGGTTTGTGTCTCAATGCGCTTGAGAAGATCTCCAACCGTGCGGCTCTTTCGTGTTGTCTTTGCATCTGCGATCGAGAGCGCAAACAAGATCGTGCTTGAGAGGAGTGTTAAAACTAACTTTTGAGAGACGCTATTATTTACAGCTTTGCGTACCGACATAATGGTAATTTCCTATTTCATCTAGCCAATACTCACCTTCAAATGGCCAATATTGGTATCCGTTCTGGATATAAAAATCTCGCGCACGTGTCTCATCCACTTGCTTAGTGGTGACATCTTTGCCAGCGATTTCCTTTTTTAATTCTTCTTTTCTACTATTAATGGATTCAAAACGTATAAAACCCTCTTGCTCAAACAGATCGACAAGTTCTTGTTTGATGCTCAGCAGGTGGTTTCGAATTTGTCGTCCCGCTCGAGCTTTCGCCTTATTAATTCGAGTGTCCAGAACTCGTTTGGCATATCGCCCAATATTATCGTTTCTCCATGCCGCCGGAAGTGAGTTGTAAATGCGACGCTCTTCCAAAAGCTTTCTTATGTAATTATAGGAGTTTTGAAAGTCTCCTTCCTGACTGATCTTTTGTGCAACAATATAGGGTATGGATCCAGACTGCTCGTGGCCCCGCTTCTTTTGGATCATCATCTGAGCCATCATATTGAAAAGGCTCGCAGGATCACCCTTGTGAGCGATCAGCCCGTCGACTTGTCTATAAACAGGTTTATAAGTCTTGGAAAATAAATCTAAGACTTTTTCTACTTCGTCGAACTTACAGATATACAAATAAACAATTGCTCTTAATAAGAGCGACTCAGGCAGGTAATAGCCCTCATAGAACGCAGAGTGCAGTGACTGAAAATTGCTAAGTGCCGAGCGGAATTGGCCGGATCTCATCATCGCCCAGCTGGATTCAAAAATGGTGTCATGCCAGAAGAGAGAATCTCGAGGAACTCGACGGTAAAACTCAATAGCCTGATCCCAATCTTTCATTTGATAAAAGACTCGTGCCTTTCCCATGAGAGCACCACCGACCGTAGGATGATCCGGTTGTGCTTTTTCCATTGCAACTAAGAGATGATCGAAGCTATTCAATGCTGATTTCGTGTCTCCATTCAGCGCATAAACAAGACCCTGCTGATACTTCGCTTTTTGAAAAAGTGGACTTGAGGCAGGAACTCGTCCATAACTTTCTGCGGCGGCACGGAATTGATTATTGCGCTGTTGATATTCACCAATTCGAAAATAAAGAGTATCGCGCTGTGATGCAGGAAATTGACTCACCCTAACTCGTGAGATGGCATAATTCAAAAGCGAGTCATCACCAAGTTCGTTTGCAACCATTGAGAGCTTTTCGAGAGAAAGATTCACATACTTTCCACTTCCCTCTTTGACGACTGAAATAAATTGAAATGCCGCCAACTGATTGAGATTCATCTTCATCAGGTTCAGTCCAAGAATGTAACGAATTCGAGGCGCTTGGCTGCGATACCTGGGATTGTAAACCAGGCGGAATAGAATCTGTGAAGCCTCAGCGTACTTTCCGGATTTGCTAAAATTCATAGCTCTCTGGAAATCGGAATTGGTCCCACGCTGAGTGGGCTGTGCGCGCCGAGTGCCGCGACGGTTTTGCGCGACCTCGACAGTTTCCTCTGCTGAAGGAAGCGAGCTGGATTGGGTCATTCCAAGGGATGGCAGAGCGATCATTAAAGCTATTACGATTTTTTTTATCATCTGTAGGTCGCCTCCGGAATAAATGCACTCACTCCAAGCCCGATAAATAAATCATTTTGTGCGATCTTAACCTTATCCCCGGCTGAGTTTCGTGCGTTCGCTTGATAGAGATTCCATGTGACGTCCCAGCGAAACGACCATGTCTTATTGATTGCGAAATTCTGACTGGTTCCCAAATGAATTGTCGGTTCACCATTCGACTCGTCGGTTTTTGTCAAACCACCCCCTGCTGAAAAGCTAAGATCGAATGGAATAATTGAAGCATTTAAGAGAGAAATCTTTCCGTAAATAGGACTCCATTTAACTGCCGCCCCAAGAAATGAGCGTGCTGTCACTGAGTTCGCAGCACTCACTCGTGCTTTTTCTTCAAGATCTTTAACGACTTGTCTTGCTGCAACTCCAAACCAATTTCCAATGCCTTCTATCGCAAAATTCTCGTTGAAGTGATAGGCCGCTTTCGCACCAAATCCAAGGTTGTTGAAAAATGGATTATTGATATTTGTGAATCCAAGAGCGGAGATTTCAAATCGCTGTGTTTTAGGTAAGTATCTTTTTTGAATGACTGCAATGTCCTCGAAGGCTTGAAGACGTGCCAAATCAGAAAGACTTTCTACTTTGACTTCATTTTCTCTTGAGCCGCGAGTTGCACTTCGAGTCGTTTCTGAGTACTGAGATTCCACCTGTTGATCGAGTTGGTCATAAAGATTTTCAACTTCGCTTTCCGTTGGCTGTGAGGAAGTATCGGATCTGAGATCCAATTCCTGTGCTATCGAAGCCATTGAAAAACCTAAAAAACAGAGGAGAATAATTTTTAAACTCAGATCAACTGGTTCACGCACATGAACTCCTTAGCGCTCGATCGATATTAAGCTGCTTTAATATCTTCATATGATTTCGATAGTTAGGAAACCCTCGACCCTGCCAAGGTCGAGAGAGGATTACAGGACAAATACCAGTGAGGCGGTCAGCTGGTTATTGACGTGCATGTCTTCAGAAAAATCGGACGCATTGGGTGGTGGCGTACTTGGTCGCGATGCCGGATTAGGTCCTTTAAAGATCAGTGTCTTTAAGTCGATGCGAATGCCTGCTGATTTAGAAAAGAAAAAAGTCTGGCCCAGACCTAGGTTAAGTCCAAAGGTGCTGCGATCGTCTATATTGATATACATCAAGCCCGCATTCGCAAATAAATTCAAATTCATAACTGTTTGCTTGGAGAGCGAAATTTTTCCGTAATAAGCAATAAATTCATAATTTCCGGTGAGCGACCATTGAGGCTGAGGAGCGCGACTTGGATCCAGTCCCTGTTCGCTCTTGATTTGCTCACCATAGCTCGAAAGGCCTTGATTCCACATTTGGAACTGAACATTCACTCCATGAATCTCATTAAAATGGTACGCACCAAACAATCCATAAATAAGGTCATTGTAAAATGGCTCGTTGATTTCCAATCCACCACCAAGTCCGATTTGAAAGCGATCTTTTGTTTCGACATTTTTATTCAAAACAGCAGTCGTCTTTTCAAAAACAGGTAGAACGGATTCTCTGGCCAATTCCCCTTCGGGCAGTTCGATTTTTTCAGCCATCACCGCGAATGATGAAAATAGAAATGATAAACACCCAAGTTTAAACGCTGCTTTAAATAATGACATCCATTCAAGTATCTAAAGCAGCGAATTGAAAGTATAGCGCCGTCGCTTAAGAACTGGCCGTTGGTAAAGCCCTGATGTCTGGACCACTAAAGAACCTGAGCTTTGAGAAGGTCCTGTAAGTGAATCAAACCGACTGGACGATGCGGCTCTGGTGAGCTTTTATCCACCACAAACAAAAGTTGAATTTGAAACTGCTGCATTAAAAAGGCCGCCTTCTCGGCAAGTTCTGAGCAATCAATGGTTTTTGGCGTGCGAGACATTAAAGCTTCAGCCGGCTCAGTCAATGGATCTTGCGCCTTTTCTAATCGTCTTCGAATATCTCCATCTGTGATCACACCAATCAGTTTGCCGTCAGAAGTGACGACTCCTGCAACACCACGTACGTCTTTAGAAGTCATACTGCTTATAACAGAGGACATTGGATCTTTCGGTCCTACGAGCGGAAGTGCATCTCCAGAATGCATGACATCTTTCACTCTTAATGTCAGTTTTCTTCCGAGTGCACCCGCTGGATGAAATTCCGCAAAATCCTCGGCGCGAAATCCGCGCTCTTTCAAAACGGCCATGGCCAATGCATCACCAAGCGCCAAGGTCACTGTGGAACTCGAAGTCGGAGCCAGCCCCAAAGGGCACGCCTCCTCTTTCACGCCGATATCAAGCACAACTCGCGCGGCCTTTCCAAGGGCACTCTGTGATTTAGACGTCATTGCAATCATTGGAACATTTCGACGTGCAACAAATTGAATGAGTGAATGCATTTCGCTCGAGCCACCCCCATAGCTGATGGCCAGAACACAGTCTTCATTACCAATAACTCCCAGATCCCCATGCGAACTTTCAGCAGGATGAAGAAAAATAGATGGAGTTCCAGTGGAGCTGAACGTGCTTGAGATTTTACGTGCAATCTGACCGGACTTTCCAATTCCAGTTAAAATCAACTTTCCTTTACAGCCGTATATCAAATCAACTGCTTCAGAAAAGCTGGAATCCAGTTTTTCAATCACATCAAGAATGGATTGGGCCTCAATCTTTAAAACTCGGCGCCCCTCTTCAATATGAGAACTCATTGCAACCTCGAAACATTTCTGGATGGGGAATTCACGACTCTCTTACCCTTTTTCCCCCGCACACTCTTTGTATTCACAGCGTCTTTTCCTTTGGCCGAGCTTTTCTCAAAAAGCAGAGACGCTTTTACGAACTCCCTGAACAAGGGATGAGGCTCCAAGGGGCGAGATTTAAACTCAGGATGAAACTGAACTCCGACAAACCATGGATGTTCAGATATTTCAATAATCTCCACCAGATCTCTTTCGCGGCAAATTCCAGAAAAAGTAAGTCCATGTTTTTCAAGAAGCCCACGATACTGATTGTTGAATTCATAACGATGTCGATGACGCTCAAAAATCACCAAATCCCCATATGCTTTTTGCGCCTTGGAGTTTTTCTTGAGATGGCATGGATAGGCTCCAAGTCTCATTGTTCCACCAAACTCTTTTATTGATTTTTGCTCTTCCATAAAATCAATCACGAGATTTCGAGCTGATCGGCCTGACTTTACAAACTCACGACTTGTGGCATCTTTCACACCACATGCGTTCCTTGCAAACTCAATGGCTGCGAGTTGCATCCCGAAACAAATTCCAAAAAATGGAATCTTATTTTCACGGGCATATTTAATGGCAGAAATTTTTCCTTCGGACCCACGCTCACCAAAACCACCAGGAACCAAAATTCCATTCACCTCATGAAGCGCCATTGCGACATTCTTTTCGTTGAGGGTTTCGGAGTCGAGATAAACAATTCTTACTTTTGCATTGTTTGCGATTCCACCATGAACCAATGCTTCGTGAAGAGACTTATAGCTCTCCTTCAAATCCACATACTTACCAACAATTCCTATGATGGTTTCATCTTTTGGATCCTTTAAAGTCTGAACCATTTTCGTCCAACCCGTCATTTTGGGTTTTGAGCTATCCAGATTCAAACGTTCAACAATTTTCTTATCCAACCCTTCTTCATGTAGAACCAATGGAACTTCATAAATGGTCTTTGAGTCCATCGCCGCAATCACATTCTCTGGGCGAACACTACAAAAGAGGCCGATCTTACTTTTCAGCTCTGCATCGAGTTCCTTTTCTGAACGACAGATTAAGAAGTCCGGCTGAATTCCAACCTGCATCAGCTCTTTCACCGAGTGTTGAGTGGGTTTGCTTTTAAGCTCTCCTGCCGCTGCAATATAAGGAACATAAGTCACATGAACAAAAATGGAATTCTCAACTCCAACATCGACACGAATTTGGCGAATCGCTTCAATAAAAGGAAGCCCTTCTATATCTCCAACTGTTCCACCGATCTCAACAATAACGACTTCTGTCCCTTGAGCAGCTTCATAGATTCGGCTCTTAATTTCATTTGTGATATGCGGGATCACTTGTACAGTTCCGCCAAGATAATCACCGCGACGCTCTTTTGCGATGACACTCTCGTAGATCTGTCCTGCAGTTACACTGTTGGCCTTACGAAGACTCGCACTCGTGAATCTCTCATAGTGTCCTAAATCCAAATCGGTTTCCGCACCATCATCAGTCACATAGACTTCACCATGCTGAAGAGGTGACATTGTTCCGGGGTCCACATTGATATATGGATCACATTTCATAATATTGATCTTAAGCCCACGCGCCTCAAGCAGAGTGCCAAGACTCGCTGCCGTTAATCCTTTTCCAATAGAAGAAACCACGCCACCGGTTACAAAAATATACTTCTGCTGAAGCCTTTTTGAAGTCGAAGTGGTTGGGTTTTTCTTTTTCTTCGCTTTGCGCATTTGTTTAGCCATTTTTTAATTTCCCCTCCACTCTTTGAATATCTTCTGGAGTGTCTACACCCCAGGACTCATAATCCACCTTGATCACTTGAATGCTCTCACCCATGTAAAGCGCTCGCAATTGTTCCAATCCCTCGGCCTGTTCCAGAGGTGTGCTCACCTGCTCACAAAAGGATTTCAAAAAATTCTTACGAAAACCATAGATTCCAATATGTTTTAAGACAGACTCACCTAAGCCGGTTTGATCTTGAAAGCTCAATCGACTGAATGGAATTTGCCAACGACTGAAATAAATAGCCTGACCATTTTTATTTAAGACTATTTTGGCTGTATTTTTGGATTGGAAATCCTCTTCACTATTAAACTCTCTTCCAAGGGTCGCCATTTTCACACCTGGCTGATCCTCAAAAACCATAACCAGCTCATCCAGAAGCTCTGGCTTTAAAAGCGGCTCATCCCCTTGAATATTTATTACGACTTCCGCGTCCATATCTTTGGCCGCCGCCCAGACTCGATCGGTTCCAGAGGGAAGATCAGAATCCGTCATAATCGCTTGAACTTCATAGGCTTTAGCCAATGCCATGATCTCTTCGTGATCTGTTGCCACGACGATCTCATTTAATCTCTTTGTTTTTTTCGCAGCTTCAATCACCCATCCCAAAAGAGGCTTTCCAGATATCAGTTTTAAAGGTTTTCCCGGAAACCTCGTTGATCCAAAACGCGCTGGGATAACACCAATGGCTTTGATCATAAACTGGTTTCACTCCCTTCGGCATCGGACTGGATCCAATTTTCAAAAACAAATCTTTCTGCGCTCTCGACACCTATTTTCTTAAAGCTCGATACAAGCATTGTGGCTCTCCCACTCTGCTTTTCGATCAGACTTTTCCTCTTTAGGCCCTGGGACTTGGATAGTTTATCGGCCTTATTTAAAAGTACAAGAACTGGCTTAGAGTAATGGTCGCACCACTCCACCATCTGAGACTCTTCTTTTCCCCAGTCTCGTCGAACATCCATAATCAATACAAGGCCCTTGAGAGTTTCGCGTTCTCGCAAATAAGTCTCAATCGCCTCTTCCCAAGCCTGGATTTCTTTAGAGCTACGAGCGGCGAACCCATATCCAGGCATATCCACCCAGCGGTAGAAATCTCCAAAATCAAAGAAATTCAAACTTCGTGTTTTTCCCGGAGTTGAGCTCACCTTAGCCAGCTTTTGTCCAAACATCGCATTTAGGAAAGAGGACTTCCCAGCATTGGATCGACCGGCCATCGCCACTTCCGGGCGGTCGGCAGCAGGATAATTCGATTTTAACCAGGCACTAGAAAGATAACGGGCGGTTGGACTCATGACCTTTAAGAGGTCGCACAAATCTCAGGGAAAGTCCACGGCCTCGGACTCGGATCAGAGAAGAATTCCATAAAAGTCCTCTCATTGAGCCTATAACCGTGGAACAGGCTTTGAATAGGACGATCTGAAATGAAAAAAAGATTCGGAGGCACAAATGAATAGGACTCAAAATTTAAAATTAAGAGATGAGGAGAGTGGTCCGTCGGCTTTTATCCACGTTCTTGGCTCTGAAACCTGGGGCCAGGACGTGGGGGAGTTTCTAACACTGGGACGAGATTCTTCCTGCTCGCTCCAGATGGAAGACGCGGCCGTCTCCGCAAAACACATGAGAATTGAAAAGAAAGACCACGGCTATTTACTCAGAGATTTACGCAGCAGCAATGGCACTTATCTGAACGGTGCGAAAGTGCTTGAGGCCTATCTCCATGAAGGTGATCGCATCCAGGTCGGAAGGAGCTCCCTTATATTTTCTTACAAACGAAATCTCACCGAGCACAACCACACCTTGAGTTCAAAAAATCGGGCCTGGAATGAGACCCTTAAACACCTGCCCGATCTTTCTCAATCCGACCTTCCAGTTCTGATTCTTGGTCCTTCCGGATCCGGAAAGGAACTGCTGGCTCAAAGCCTTCACGAAAATTCAATGCGAAGATCAGCCCCCCTTATCAGCGTCAATTGCAGTGCCTTAAGCGAGTCACTGATTGAGAGTGAGCTCTTTGGTCATCTTAAAGGAAGTTTCACTGGCGCTACGGAAAATCGCAAAGGCGCCTTTGAAGCTGCACGCGGAGGTACTCTTTTTTTGGATGAAGTTGGAGATCTGCCACTGTCACTTCAACCCAAATTGCTTCGCGCACTGGAGAATCGCGAAATACGTCCCGTGGGGTCTGACGTTAGCGTGAAAACGGATGTGAGAGTTGTGGCCGCCACTCATCATGATTTAAGACAAAAAGTCTTTCAGGGGCATTTTCGCTTAGACTTATATTATCGACTCAATGTTTTACAGATTAAGGTTCCAAGCTTAAATCAACGCATGGAGGATTTTGATAGTCTGCTTGCGCAGTTTTCAAAGGAGTATCAGGTGTCCTTCTCAAGCGATGTGAGCCGCGCGCTTAAGGAATACGGCTGGCCCGGAAATATCCGTGAATTGAAAAACTTTGTTGCTAAATCCAAAGCTTATTGCGGAAGCAAAGTCACCAGTGTGAGCGAGATTGCTGAACTCTTCGATGGATTCGAGATGCTTCAGTACGCGGCCCAAAGCACAGAGTCTCAAAAGGAACCTGAAGCACGCGTTAGCTCTTCCTTGATCAAAGAGTTGGAGTATGAACTGATCGTCAAACGTTTAGCCGCTAATAAAGGAAATCAAAGAAAGACTGCGCTTGAACTAGGAATTCCAAAAAGCACACTCCACGATCGCATCAAGGCTTACAATATCAAGGTTTAAGAATAAAGGTTTGAAAATGAACGTCTTCCACCCACCCTTGGGAAAGGCGTTCATCCAGATTTTTCTTGATTAAGTTCTTTAAAAGTTGTTTTCCAAGATCCGTGAGCATGGATGGATAGGTCTGGGCTTCAAATTCTCTTTGAATCAGATCGTGAAATTCTGTCTGACGATCTTGGACTTCAATGGCCGCTGCTTTTGAGTCCAACTCCAGCACGACTTCAAATGCACCCATGGGAAGAGAGTGTCCAGGAGAAGGTTTTAAATTCACTTTAAATTTTTGAAAGAGAAATAGATCGGGATCTCGCGGGAAGGCCTTATAAAACATCTGAAAGTTCTCACCCGAAGTCCGAAATTCCTGATCTGCAACGGAGCTCAGTGATGTAACAATTGGCGGATTAAGAATCGGCAGCCAGATTCCTTTTAGGTTTTTCATCGTCAAAAAAATGGTGAATAAACTGAGAATGCCAACAAGGATGATGATCCCTTTTTGACCTTTTGGTAAATGCTTAAATCGTCCAATCAAAGATGTGATTTTTTTTATCTGAGCTTTAATCAGCGAAAGCAGAAATCCAAAGAGTTCTTTGGGTCTTGTCTTTAA
>CAZWVK010000049.1:0-17526 GCA_964636785.1 uncultured Pseudobdellovibrionaceae bacterium
ATGGTGCGAAAGAGTTCAATTCCAACTTTATACGGGTTAAAACCATTTGGCGCCATGGCCATGGTTCCAGAGTGTCGATCTGCAAAATCAATGATCTCAGAATCATTCATGATTTTTTCAGTCATGAGCTTTGAGTGCCAATAACTTGCCCAGCCCTCATTCATGATCTTGGTCATTCCTTGAGGCGCAAAGTAATAAGCCTCTTCACGAATGATCGAAAGAATATCCTGCTGCCAGGATTGAAGAGGAGCATAATCCATCAAAAACTTCAAAACATCGCGCTCTGGCTTTTCAGGAATGCCCTGAACCTGATTGCGAAACTCTTCGGCGCGCTTTTCAGCCTGCTCTTTTAAAAACTCTGGTGGATTGATGTATTTTTCCATATAGGGCTTATGGACTTTTAATTTTCCATCGGAAAATGGATCCACAGTTGCCGCGCTTTCTTCACGCTGGATGGACTTTTTTACGTACGGAGCATGTCGATCAATCAAGTTTTCAAGGCTTAAGCAAATATCAATAAAATCTTCTACCACTTCAACGCCAAAACGATCCATATATCTGCGGATGCGAGTGGCGTGATTGGCCATCTGATCCATCATCTTCTTATTGGTAGGTCCAAACCAGGCGTTGTTCTTAAAAAAATCGCAGTGTCCATACACATGGGCCATCACAAGCTTTTGATCTAAGAACTCATTTCCTTCCATCAGGTAGGCATAACAAGGGTCGTTATTGATCACGAGCTCATAGATTTTAGAAAGCCCATATTCATAGCTCTTTGAAAGCTGCTCATAGTCCATCCCAAAACGCCAGTGTGGATAGCGAACTGGAAATCCGCCATAAGCTGCAATCTGATTCAACTGATCGTAGGTGACGATTTCAAAAATAGTTTCATAAAAATCAAGGCCCACATCTTGTGCAGCCTTCATGATCTTTACACGTTCTTTTTCGAGTTCGGGAGTTAAATTTGCCATTTATCTTCCCTTTCCGAGAAAATCTTTAATCGAGGTGATGATTTTATCTTTGTTCTCAATACGTGAGGTTACAAGGCCTTCAACAGATGGAAGTGATTTTTCCAGATCCTTTAGGAATTGTCCGCTTCCGTATTTGCTTTCAACCTGCCCGTACGCAAACTGATTCACACGTGGAAGAAAAAACTCTTTTAAAAGTTGAATGCAGACTTTGGTATCTTCGCCACTCCAGTTGTCACCATCTGAAAAATGAAAGGGATAGATATTCCACTCAGATGGGTTGTAATCCTTTTCAATGATCTGTTTGCAGAGTTTATAAGCCGAGCTAATCAATGTTCCACCCGATTCACTAGTTGAGAAGAATGTGTTTTCATCCACTTCTTTTGCCGCAGCATCGTGAATGATGAATCGAGTTTCTAATCCTTTGTAATTTCTTTGAAGCCAAGTGTTGATCCAAAAGCTTTCCAACCTGACAATTTCTTTTTGCTCCTCACCCATTGAGCCAGAAACATCCATCATATAAATCACAACCGCATTTGCAGTTGGTTTTGTCACTTTTCGAACAGTCCGGTAGCGCATGTCCCTTCGAATTGGAACAACAATGGGATCCATTGGATCATAAGTTCCACTGGCAATACTTCTCTTTAATGCTTCTTTATAAGAGGACTTAAAATGCCTTAAGTTCTCTGGACCAATCGGTGCTCGACCGGAATACCTTGTTGCAGTGGTTTCGACTTGTTTATTTCCTTTGGGCTCAATCCTTGGAAGTTCAAGCTGCTCGCCTAAGATATCTGCCAGTTCTTCAAGAGTGATATCAGCCTCAAGAACATGCTCTCCCGGTGTATCACCAGCCTGGCCTTGTCCTGGCTGCTGTTCACCATCAATGGCATCACCTGGTTTTCCCTGACCCTGTCCCACTCCGCCAGACTGCTTGGGCCCGTATTTAAATTTCGGAAGATCAATAGAGGGAATTGGAATTTTGACATACTCGTTCTCACGGCGACCAATCATTTCACCTTGGGTCACATACTTCTTAAAGTTTTGCTTAATGCGCCCCTTAACAATGTCCCGGAAGCGATTATGGTCTTCCCGAATTCCCATTTTTCTCCTTACTTTTTATCCCTGATGTCTCCTCGCGCAAAGATGCTGGCCACGTAATGAAGAACATCTGTTGCGGAGATTTCGTCATAGCCGAAATCCTTAATCAAGCGAGTCTTAACAATGTCGATCTTTTCTTGAGTGTCTTTATCAACTACCGAAGAAACAAGGCTTGTAAGTTTAATTGAATCCTTTTGATCTTCGAAAAGCTTAAGCTCCAATGCTTTGTGAAGTCGCTCATTGGTTTTGTAATCAAACTTCTTCCCGTCCACTGCAAGTGCTCCAATGTAGTTCATGATTTCTCGTCTAAAATCATCTTTTCGTGATTCAGGAATCTCAATCTTTTCTTCGATCGATCTCATCAAGCGCTCATCTGGCTCCTCATCAGAACCCGTGTATTGGTTTCTGACTTTCTCCTTCTGAGTGTACGCCTTCACGTTATCGATGTAGTTTGCACAAAGTCTATGGAGTGCACTTTCATCGGCGGAAATAGCCCGCTGAACTTCAGATTTAATGATTTCTTCGTACTCTTGTTTCACAACGCTCAACAATTCGCGATAGTCCTGCTTCATCTCCTCATTGGATAGAAGAGAGTGGTGCTTCAATCCACCTTCAAGTTCATTAAGAACCATAAACGGATTCACAGACCCTTTATTCATCTGTTGAGCTGTTACAATCGCGTTTGAAATCTTATCTTGAATATAACGAGGAGAAATTCCATCCAAACCCTCGCGCTTAGCCTCTTTGCGAAGCTCTTTGATGTTGTCTTCCGTATAGCTTGGAAGAGTTTTCCCATCATAAAGCTTCAACTTCTGAAGACGAGTGAGGTTTGCTTTCTTTGGCTTTTCAAGTCTTGTCAGAATCGCCCACATCCCAGCCATTTCCACTGTATGAGGAGCAATACTCACACCTCTTAAAATTCGCGAGTTGAAATCCTTTTTATAGATTCTAACTTCGTCTTTAAGCTTGGTGATGTATGGAATATCAATCTTAACGGTTCTGTCGCGTAAGGCTTCCATAAACTCATTGTCTTGAAGTTTGCGATATTCAGGCTCGTTTGTATGGCCAATAATCACTTCATCAATGGAAGTTTGTGCGAACTTTTTAGGCTTTACCCGATGTTCTTGAGATGCACCCAAAAGATCGTAAAGGAATGCCACGTCCAGTTTTAAAACCTCGACAAATTCAATCATTCCGCGATTCGCAACGTTAAACTCCCCATCGAAATTGAACGCTCTTGGATCAGAATCAGATCCATACTCAGCAATCTTTCGATAGTTCAAATCACCTGTTAATTCTGTCGAATCCTGGTTCTTTTCATCTTTAGGTTGAAAAGTTCCAATTCCGATTCGATCCGCTTCAGAAAGAACAAATCGCTTAACACGCACATGAGATAAAACTTTATTTAAATCACCATGATATTTTTCCATGAGTGCCTTAAAGAAGTAGCGTGACGGCGGACAAAGTTCTCCGCTGATATTGATTCTAAAATCACCTTTTGCACCACGGTTCAACTCATCCGCCAAACCTTGACGAAGTTCATTTGGAATCAAAAGAAGTGGTTCTTCGTGCATTGGGCTTGGAAAAACTTTAACACCCTTACCAAAAATATCTTCGCAGGTGCCAGCTTCATCCACCCAATCAAAGGTGTAAATGGCACCTTCATCCGATTTGGAGTATCTCTCAAGGCCTTGCTTTAAAAGTCTACAGATCGTACTTTTTGCACTTCCCACGGGGCCGTGAAGAAGAATCACTCTTTTTTCTGTTCCATATCCGAGGGCCGCGGATCTAAGAACATTAACCAATTTCATAAGCGGGATATCCGCACCAAAAACGGCATCGCGGCCATCATTATCCGGATCGTCAAAAAATTTGTAATGAATCATCTGCTTTTTAACATCAACGTATTCCGTTGATCCTTTTGAAATGATCATGTCATACATGCGCTGAAAGGCGTTTCGTGTGACTTTGGGATTTTCTTTCACAAGATTGAGATAATCTTCGAAAGATCCTGACCAGGTGTAATCCTTGAAATTTTCTGAGTTTTGCAGATTTTTAATTAAGTCACTTAGCATAGGCCCCCCTTTGCCGTGATCATCAATGATCACCCTTTAAGTATGACTAAATGCTAGACAATCAGCAATGGACCAAAGGTTAATGCTCGTCTCAATTTTATAGGAGACAAAAACTGGATCTAAGGATGGATTCCTCTTACAGTAACTATAACTTTCACTTATTTAATTTGGCGAAATCCCTTAGGAATGTCGAGAGCGGTGAGTGAAACACCAGCCTCGACCTTGGGCTGGATACGATGAATGTTCATCTGAATCTCACCTTGAGAATGAGTGATCTTAACAGTTTGCTTTTTACTCTTATCCTCGCCCCATTCGATGTTTAACTTTTCCCCAGTGTTTAAACATGAGACGACTTTATCGGACGCACCTTTCGTGCAACTCCAGTTTTTGTCTTCAAAGGGCTCGCGAAAGAGAATATTCTCAAGCCACATCGGCTCCAAGGGCACAGCCATAAATCGTGCAAATGCATCCGGCTGCGAAGAGCCTTTGTAATACGTCTTTTCTGGAACAATAAAAAAGGTCAGATTTTTAGGAGTTATTAGAAAGCTTGCCAAATGCTGATTGAGCGGCGAGGTTGCGTCCATTCGAATCGCTTTGTCCCGCTCCACATTGAAATTCAAATTTACAATAAACGATTTGGATTGTTTCTTATCTTTCACCAATGTTCGCGTGCGGAAATTTCCCTCACCAGCTTCACGCGCCGATTTCATTGCGGACTGACATCCAATAAAACTAAAACTTAAAACGGACACTAAAAGAATAGATAATTTTCTCATTCTTCAATTCTCAAAGAGCACATCTCTGATGTCAATGTTACGGGAATTCTTTATTCAGGGAGTGATGCCGGTAGACGTTTTGCGGGTTGTGCTTGGTTTTGAATTGCTGCCAGTTTGTCACGAATAGCTCTGGCTTTTTTGTCATCAGACTCAAGAAGCTGTGCCTGGTGATACATGGCAGCTGCACGGTTCCAGCTTTCAGTTCGGACATAAATATCACCAAGATGTTCAACAATAACTGCTTCATCCGGTTTTTGTCTGTAAGCGGCTTCAATGTGCTTTTGTGCTTCCTTTAAATTTCCCTTTTTAAAATAGATCCAACCCACGGTATCCAGGATATAAGGATCATTGGGAGCAAGTCTCAATGCTTTCTTTGCAAAAACCTCGGCCTCATCCAGATTTTGGTTGGTTTCTGCAAACGTGTAAGCGAGATAGTTCAATGATTGGACGTGGTCTGGATCAATCTCAAGTGTAAGTCGAAAAGCTTGTATGGATTTTTCAGTCTCACCCAATCGATCAAAGACAGAACCAAGAAAAAACCTCAGCTGAACGTTCTCAGGGAATTTTTCTATGGCATTTTCTAAAAGATTTTTGGCTTCTTTATATTTCTTTTGTGAGTCATAAGTCGTTGCCAGAGCCGCAACAAGCTCTGGAGAATCATCTCTTTCTTTAATGCTTTCTGAGAGCAATTTTTCAGATCGAGCGATTTGTCCCCGCTCTTTAAAAAGCTGTGAAATCTGAATCTGTGAATCGACGTAGTACGTGCTTGCCGGCGGAATTTTTTCGAGCTGGCCAATTGCATTTTCAATCTCAGCTTTATCCAGGTATAAAGCTCCAAGATAAAATCTTGCTTTGTCCAAATCCGGAGACTCCGCAAGAATTTCCTTTAAAATGGCAATCGCCTCTTCTTTTTCTTTGAGCTCCATATGAATCAGCGCGCGCTGAATTTTTAAACTCAAGTTGGATGAGTCGAACTTTGAAAGAATCTGAAGCTGCTCTGAGGCTTTTGAAAACTGCTTACTCTTTAAATAGATTTTTGCCAGAAGTCTTGCCATTTCAGGGTCCGGCCCGTTGGAGTCTTGGAACTTGAAAAGAGTTTCTTCCGCCTCTTTATCCATCCCAATTTCAGACTGAATTTGAGCGAGCGCTACGACAGCTTCACGATAGTTTGGATCCAGTGAAACCGCAGCTCTTAGATGCTTCAGCGTGACTTTAACATCCGAATCTTCACGCTCATGATTGATTTTTCCCATGTAGTAGTGAGCTTTTGCCTTGGATGCAAAATCTTTAACCATTAGGAGACGGTGAAAATGATTCTCCGCCTTTTCAAAGTCGCCTTTTTCAGCGTAAATCGCTCCAATATAAAGTGCCGCCTCTTCGTTCGTTGAGTCTATTTCATATGCGATTTCAAACTGCTCAATGGCTTGGTCATAAAGCTTGGTTCCTGTGTAGAGCCCGGCCAAAAGCATTCGCGCATCTTTATTTTTCGGGTCCATTTCCACAGCTGAAGCGGCTACAGAAACGGCCTCGGAAATGATTCCGGCGCGAACATACTCGCCTGCTAAACGAATTCGCACCAAAACTGAGTCGGGATCTTTCAGTAAGGTTTGCTTAAACTCTTCAATGGCTTTTGCAGATTCACCTTGGAAAGAGTAGGACTCCGCTAACGTGAAATGAGCATCTGCTTCCTGTCTCAGCACTTGCTCTGGAGTGAGCTTGGGTTCAAGAGATTGTGGAGCGCGATCGTTATTTGTGAGGAGCGAGTTTTTGAGGAATCTTTCATCACTGTTTCGCGAATGAGCGCACCCGATTTGCGTGAGCAAAACTGCGCCAAAAAGCAGCACCGCTAATTTCTGGAAAATTTTCACTTTGATTATTTTTGAAGAATAAAAATCTGATTTGCTCATTCCTGTAACAAATCGGAACATTCAGCGAATCCCTTTATGAAATCTGAAGCCCACACACAGAATCGCGTCTAAAGTCGGTGTTAATAGTTTCTTAGTTTTGAAAAATGTCTGTAATTACAAGTGCATACCGGCATATGGCGCCAATTCTGTTCTTAAAAGGGTCTCTGCTGACGCGGAAGGATGGGCGGTCTGCGTTTAACCCCCCTTCAAAGAATCTGTGTCTTAGAGCTGAGAGAATGCTGAAGTGCGCAAAATCTCTATTTATTTATTAAATCTTAAGGCCTGATACGCTTGACAAGCTGTGGCGCTGAGAAATAAGGTGGCCGCAAATTTGGGGATCGACGCACCATATGATACGTCGATGATGCTTATTCCAGAGGGAGGCATTCTGTGAATCAAGAGATGATGGGATCAAAGCCAACGATGAGAACTAAAATCATCAAGCGATACCAAAACCGTAAACTGTACGATACCCAGCAAAGCTGCTATGTGACGCTGGATGATATAGCGAAAATGATCCGTTCTAGCGAAGAAGTCATGGTGATCGACAATAAAACAAAGAACGACATCACGGCGGCGACTCTAACTCAGATCATTTTTGAAGCTGAAAAGAAGGCTTCGCAATATGCGCCACTTTTCACACTTAGAGAAATTATCCAAAACGGAAACGGAAGCATTTCTAGCTTCCTAGCAAAGCTTGGTGCGTTTCCTCAGGATTACGCAGAGAAGCAAGCTCAGGCTCAGGCCGAGTCGGCTCAACAAGCAGAGCTAGCCAGCAAGGCGTCTTACGATGATGTTAAGAAGACTTTGGATGATCGCGTTGCTTCTGCCGCGAATGTGGCCAATGCCGCCAAGAACTTTGAAGACCAAAGTTCAAGCAACGATCTACCAGACCTTCCAAACTCAAATAAAAGTTTAGGTACTGGCATTTAAATTTCATAAGATTCAGTTTTCTAAACTCAAAAAAGCCTGTTCAAAAAAACAGGCTTTTTTTGTGAAAAAAGCCTTACTGAAAAGAGCGCCAGAAAATAAATTTGCGTTTACCCGCTTTGACTTCAATATCCTGCCATTCGGATACTTCCCCGGTCTCTTGACCCATGGAGTTTAAAGCTGCGATTTGCACACGGTGTTTGCCAGGTTTGACTTTGATTTTTGCGATTTGAAATGTTTCTGGAAGAGAAGACCACTGCCGTAAGTCCGCCTGATCCATCACATTCATTGCAATCCACGCCAAACTTCCTAAGGCCTCATTTTTTTGGCGGATCTGATCGGCCACAACAGCCTTAGTCGCAATACCCGCAGCCCTTTTGGCAATCAATGCAGCATATGCATCATCCAGTGTTTTAATCGCAACCTCTTCAACCGAGTACACGGCCTGAGACACTTCTTTAGGACCACCCTCAACGACCAATTTAGCCGCTCTCGTTGATGATGTGCGAGGATAAAGTTTTGGAACTCGCGGGAAATTCGGATGAGGTTTTTTAACTGGAGCCCACCCCTGACCAAAAATTAAGACAATCTCTGCGTCCCCTTTTCCGAGCTCGGAATCTTTAACTGCTTCAGGAAATTTCTTTTTCCACTTCGCAAGATCCTCACTTCGTCTGGCATTTTTGGCAGCGCGTATCAGATCGGCTTTGATATAATCAAAGTTCGGATTTAAATCATAAGCCCGTTTGAAATCAATATAGGCACTATCCCAGTTTTTGTTCTCTTCCCAAATCAATCCAGACAAGTAAAACGCAAATGGATTTTGTTCGTAATTTCTTTTTGCTTCATATCGATATTTATAGAGCTTGTCGTTTAATTTCCGAGTTTCAACCTGAGCCGCTTCCAAATCCCCTTCCGCTAAGAAGTTGATTGCGAGCATCGCATTGATTAGGACCTTTTCGTAATCTTCACCTTTATATTGAACCATCCCTTCATTCAGAAGCAGAGATCCCGAAATACGACTGAGTGAATGGTAATCCTTGATATCTGTGAGTTCTTCGGCCTTTAAAAAAGCTTGGGTGCTTTCTTTATAATTCTTTGCAGCTTGCAAGGCTGTCGCATATTCAAAGAGATAAACGACTTGGTCACCACCTTCAGTGAACGCTTTTTCCTTTACCGCGGCCGCCGCAGAGAACGGCTGGCCATTTTTCAAATTTGAATAGTAAGATCCGAGCCCCCCTTGATAGCTTGCGCAACCGCCTAAGAGGAAAACGGTTAAAGCAATAATCCAGAGTCGTGGGCGCTTCATTAGATCCCGATGCGTTTTTTCTTAAAGATTTTTCGCATTTGTTTCTGACCCGTCCAAACTTTAAGTCCGGTTTTCAAATTGGTCAGATTCATAGTGAGCTTATAATAAACCGTTTTATCACGTCCGGCTTCTTGCACGATCGAATCTAGGTTTCCATTCATAATGAAATCCGCTCCGACCTGTCCGCCAGCACCTTTTTGAGTTTCGCGAGATACCATCCCGGAATTTTGATACTCATACTCTTCCGCGATATCTTCTCTAGCCGCTTTATCCACAA
Source organism: uncultured Pseudobdellovibrionaceae bacterium (assembly GCA_964636785.1). Classification (GTDB taxonomy): domain Bacteria; phylum Bdellovibrionota; class Bdellovibrionia; order Bdellovibrionales; family UBA1609; genus UBA6776. The sequence goes on from CAZWVK010000049.1 coordinate 9,338, forward strand.
AAACAACTTTGCCGGAATTCATAAGTTCGACTTGAAACATATCTGTGATGCTCTGGGTATCGATATGCTCTGAAGTTTTGTTTTGAAGGCGCGTGACCATAACAATTGGCGGGCGCTTTGCTCCAGCAATCGCTGGATGTGCCAAGGCACTTGCAACCAAGTCCTTAACAGCATTTTGCATGTCAGATTCAGACCATTTATCAGTTAGCAGGTTGGCACTTTCTACGTCTTCATCATAACTGCCTTTGACAAAGGCTCTTGGTCCGCAAGCACTGACCAAACTCATTACTGATAAGGACAAAAGAACTTTCACTAACACTTTCACTAAAACCTCCCATTCAGGGTTATATCCGGATTATGAGTGTAATGGCCTTTGTCCCAAAAGAGCAATCATCTCCGTAATGCGGACGGAAAATTGGCCCTTCTCCAAATTGAAGCGATCACGGCTGAACACATTCATTGCATCAGATCTTGACTATGGGAAAACTTCGAGTGGCTTCTGCAAAACAGGTTTATTCATTCATCTCTCTACGGATCAGCTTTGAGCAGGAAGAATTTTGGGTATTGGCTCTCAATTCCTCTTTAGAAATTATCGATGCGAAATGCTTGTTTCGCGGAACTGTTGATCACTGTCTCATTCATCCTCGGGATATATTTCGTTATGGCTTTAAGATGAACTCAAGCCGCTTGATTCTTTGTCACTCTCACCCAAGTGGTCAGTCTCAACCGTCCAAAGAGGATCTTGATATAACTGCTGAGATCATTGCAGCTTCAAAGATACTTAAACTTCCGATCGAAGATCATCTGATTGCGGCAAAGCGAAATTACTTTAGCTTTCGAGAGAATGGGCTCATTTAGGATTATAAAGATTCTCGATGACCTTATCCAAAGAGACTTTGGGTTTTGCAACCAGCGGTCGGACATGGGTGACGACCAGATCTTCATTGATTTGAATTTCATAGCCAGCTCTCTTTGCTGCATCTATGAAGTTGCGAACGAACATTTTTCGCTCTTCTTTTTCAAAATTATATAGCCATTTGCGCTCGGCGAGCCGGGCGCTAACACGCTCTTCTGGAGTCATAAACTTTCCACTTGGGCTTGAACCATAAAGATCATCATAGACTTGCGCCATGGATGGATCGGAGTCGAGTTCAACCCCAAGAGGACGCTTCAACTCCGGGCCTTCAGAGTCTAGAGGTAAAAAGGCTGGAAGCTCATCAGGAAGCGCATTTTTATTTTCGAGCTGGGTTTCCAGGTGTCGAAGCTCCGATTTTTTCTGAGCATCTTGTAGATAACGAGTCAGCTTCTTATCCTCATTAGTTTGAATCTCCTTTTTCGCTTCAACCGATTTTTTGGGAGACTCTCCAAAATTGAGAGAAATGATACCAAATAGTGCGAATGCTGCGACACCAAGGAAGAGAAGCCCCAGTGCACTTGTATCTTTGGAGCGCGATAATTTCTTAGATTTTTTCTTTGATTTGGAATGAGGAATCGTTGGATCCGACGGCTTCTTGTCGATCCGATCCTTCTTCGGGAGCACTTTTATTTTAAAAGGTTTTTTCCCTGGTGATTCCAAAGCGTTCTCCTTGACTTAAGTATCGGAAAACACAAAGAGAAACTTAAATTTTTGACCTAACGCCACGTGAGAAGAAGGATCATTTTTTCTGGTCGCACAATTGACCCGGCCCTAAGTCCAGGTAGAACTACCTCATTTGAACATACAACCGTCCTTTTAAGGGGGAAAAATGAAAGCACTATTGGCTACTCTTGTTTTATTCGGAACGTCAGCATTTGCATGCCCGGACCTCACTGGAACATTCGCATGCACTCAAGAAGGTCAAACTTCTGTTATCCAGGTGTCTCAACAGGTTACAAATGGAGTGACCGTTTACACTGTGAAAGATCCTAGCAATCCAACCAATCAAGGGGACTCGCTTCCTGCAGACAACAACACTTATCGCCTTCCGGACAGCGCTGAATTCAGAAATGCGACAATTCGTGGATGGTGCGAAGGGGATGCATTCAAAATGGAGCAAACTGGTCAATACTTCGACCAAGGTCAACACATTGGTGATCTTCAAGCGATTGCAGCGATGAGCATTGTGAACGGCAATCTTCAACAAGCTGTTCAAGGCACTTTCAAAACTGGAAGCGGTGATTATCCATTTGACGACATGATCACTTGCGTTCGTCAGTAAGAACTATATTTATTCACTTCATTGAAAAAACCGGCTTTACCGCCGGTTTTTTTGTTTCGGGTTTTTTATTTTGGCGCGTCGGTCGGCAGTAAAATATGAAATGTCGTTCCTTTTCCAGGCTCAGACTCTATCGCAATCTCTCCACCATGCTTTTGAATCACTCCATACGAAATGCTCAAGCCAAGCCCCGTTCCTTGACCCAAAGTTTTTGTTGTAAAAAACGGATCAAAAACCTTCTCCGCAGTTTCTTTGCTCATTCCCTTTCCGGTGTCGGAAATTGAAATCTTAACTTTCTTTTTCCCAACCATCTGGGTCTTCACTCTGATCTCCCCCTCACCCTCTATAGCTTGGGCGGCATTGGAAAGAATGTTCATAAAAACCTGGTTCAATTCTCCAGGGTAAGCCATAACTTCTGGTATATCGCCAAAATCTATTTTCACTTGAATTCGATTTTTCAATTCACCTCTTAATAATTCAAGAGTGTTTGATAGACCATCATGGACGTTTACTTTTTTGATTGAGGATTCTTCGAGACGAGAAAAATTTCTTAGTCCTATAACGATATCACGAGTTCGTCTTGCCCCATCCTCGCAGCTGGCGATTAATTTTGGAAGATCCTTCTTAATGAATTCCAAGTCAGCCTCTTCCTTCGCCTTTGATAATTTTTGAGGATCTTTTTCTGCGATCTCCAAAAGCTTAAGAATTTTCTCTGAGTACTCCCTTAAGTGAGTCATATTGGAATAGATAAATCCAATTGGATTATTGAGTTCATGAGCCACCCCAGCAACAAGCTGACCAAGGCTTGCCATCTTTGTAGCATGGACAAGTCGAGTCTGTGCCTGCTTGATTTCCGAATTGGCGGCTTCCAGTTCTTTCACGTTCTCCTGAAGCTCTTGTTGGGATTCATAAGTTCGTCTGGACAATCGATTGAAACTCTTTGCGAGCAATCCCAATTCTGTATTATTGCTTTCAGGAACCTCAACCAACCCTTTTGAGTAATCGGATTTCTCAATCGCGGTCAAAACATCATAAATTGGCTTCAATACGACTTTCGAAATCACCAAACTCAGGATGATTAGAAGAAAGATTATAAATCCGACAACGGAATAAAAGGCTAAGTTTACATTCTTGAGGACGGCGTGAGCGGCTTGTTTAGATGCGCCTAAACCTAAAATAATCTCTTCATCTCCCCATTTGATTTTTTCAAGCAGAAATTTATAGGGAACTTCTCTGACATTAAGGTCAAAAAACTTTTGTTCACCATTTTGCAGTTCTTTGGCAAATGTCTCAGACTTATAAAGCGTAAGGTCCTCGTGAGTTGCAACAATGCTTTCTTTATCGACTTGGAAGAAAAAGATCTCTGTGTTCATCCGATTGCTTAAACTCTGCAGGAAGCTGTCATTCATTGTGATGACTTCTTCTAGGTACCCAACAACCCGGCCTTGAGCATTTTTAACTTTTGAGAAGATCACCAGATCAATATTGGCGTCCCGCTTTTTTCCAGGACGCGGCTTTGCGGTATCGATCTGTATGTCGATAAGACCGATATGATCTCTCCCTTTTAGTCGACTTAGGAATTCCTCATTGAGCTCCACATCTCCGGATTCCAAGTTGCTCTTTGAGGCGACTTGCCCTGAGTCTTCTTCATAAAGTGCAATCTTTAAGCGTGCATCGGCAGAGTAAAGCCAGATCCTTTGCGCCAGGCCCGCTACGATCCAGTTCGTTAATAATTGTCTCGCACGAAGATCATTTCCAGATGAAAGGTGATAGGCGAGAGCTCGATCATTGCGGTGAGATTCATTTTCCTTTAAGAGCGTTGCCTCAAACTCACTGAGCATGACAGCAATCTCTCGCACATTGCCCCTTAAGCGCTGCTTCAGCTCTTGATCGATAGCTTGTTCATATTTGATCAACGAATAACCGGTGATAAATGCAAGTGGAACAATTGAGAATAGTAAAAACCAAACAATGAGAACGTTTCTTAAAGACTTACGTGGACGGGTCGTCTTTCTCAATTTCGGAACTCTCCTCTTCAGCTTCATCCGAAGGCGGAGCTGCCTGCGGATTTCTTTTCATCACTAGGATAATCCGAATTTTTCCCTCTGGCATTACCAGGGGGTGTTCCTGACTGGATAACCGGACTTGACTAAAGTTAGAAAGAAAGTCGAGTAGGGCCTGTTTGTTCTTTTCAGGAATCGAAAAGTGAAAATAACGCTCATCCTCTTCACGCTCCCACCCCAGCTGGACCTGTCCTGCTTTTTTTCCGCCAAGAGAAATGATTTTTTTAACCGTGTCTTCGGTGATGGAGTTTAAATCATTCACGGTCATAAACGCACGAAAGAGTTCGCCAACCTTTGGTTTTCTCGGCTGAGGCTCTGGGGTTTCTTGCGCTCTTGATTCCTTGGTCGCATCAACGACTTCAATCTTCGAACTCTTTTCTTCACTTGCAACAGACGCTTTTTGCTCTCTCATTGCGTTTTCTATATCTTTTTCAGAAAGAGCAAGGGCCGCTTCCATCTGAAGTTCATCATCATTTATATGAACTTCAGCCACTTCCACTTCATTGAATTTAAGATAGGTCCATGGCTGAAATAAAAAAGCACCAAATGCGACCGCGGAAACTAAAATTGCAACTGGAAGTCCTCGCCAAAATCGTGGGGCCACTCGCTTCTCAATGGAGGCGATCTGCTGAGCAAGACTAGGATGAGGAAGCGAAAGCTCTTGAGTCCATTGGTCGGATGGATGAGTCGCATCGAAAGTTTTTAATACATCCAGTTTTTCTTGAATCTGCCGAAGCTCGATCTTCAATTCTGGAAATTCTTTTAAGGCCTTTTCAAAAGCCTTCTCTCGTTCCGAATCAAGCTTCCCTTTGGCAAAGTCATATAGAAGCTGACGTGCGAGAAAGAGTGTGAGCTTGTCTTTCTTTTTCATTCGGCCTCAACCCAAGTCTTAAACACTTGATCGCAACGATGTTCTATCGTCCCAATCGATTCCTTTAAGCCACTTGCTATATCCAATAATGGTACCTTGATGATTTCATTCCATAGAAAGGGAATGAACTGACCTTCTGAAACCCGCTCTTGTAGAACTTTGATCTCGTTAAGAAGTTCCTGGGATGGAAGGTTCTCAATCTCTAAAGTGCGGCGCGGAAGCGCATTTAATTTTCGAGATCTATATAATTTTACACTTTCAGCGATCACTAGGCTCATCAGTGATTCCAATTCATTTTGATATTTCTTACGTCGAGCCGAAGTCAATGCCGCTTGGGAAGCGGAATAAACAAGCTCTTTATCTTTAAGAGATAGAGCAAAAAAAAGTACACTTGCTCGGATGATGGACTCATCCATTTATCAATCCACGGCTAGCTGTCTTAAAAGATCCATATTATCTAACATTCGACCTGAGCCAATCACCACACAAGAAAGCGGGTCTTCCGCAATTGTAACCGGCAAGCCTGTTCGCTCTCTTAAAAGAATATCCAGGTTTGCAAGCAGCGCTCCACCACCCGTTAATACAATTCCATTATCGACAATATCAGATGCCAATTCTGGAGGAGTTTTTTCAAGCGCAGTTCTTACTGCATCCACAACCTCACTCAATGGATCCATCAATGCATCATTAACTTGAGAAGAAGTGATCTCAATCGTTTTCGGCGCACCGGCAACAAGGTCACGACCTTTGATTTCCATTGAGCGATCTTCTTCAAATGGATAGGCATTTCCAATTTGAATTTTAATATTTTCAGCCGTTCTCTCTCCAATCAAAAGATTGAATTGACGTCTCACATAGTGGGCGATGGCCTCATCAAATTTATCACCAGCGACTTTTATGGATTTACAATAAACAATACCGCCCAAAGAAATCACGGCGACACCGGTTGTTCCGCCACCCATATCCACAACCATGCTACCTGTGGGCTCGGTGATAGGAAGACCCGCACCAACCGCAGCCGCCATTGGCTCTTCAACCAGGTAAATTTCTCTTGCACCTGCTGAGTGAGCAGATTCTTTCACCGCGCGCTTTTCAACCTGGGTGATTCCGTAAGGAACGCAGATGATAATGCGAGGGCGAATAAAGCTTTTCTTTTGTCCTGTTGATTTGGAAATAAAGTATTTCAACATGCTGGATGTGACTTCGAAGTCTGCAATCACCCCATCTTTGATTGGGCGGATTGCATAAATACTTCCAGGCGTTCTCCCCAGCATATCTTTAGCTTCTTTTCCAACAGCTAAAACTTTATTTCCGCGAGCACCCTTTTGAACGGCCACCACAGAAGGTTCATCCAAGATAATTCCACGGCCTTTAGCGAAAACAAGCGTGTTCGCCGTTCCAAGATCGATGGCAATATCGTTCGAAAAATAATCACTGACTTGATCTAAAAATGACATAATTCCAACAGTCTAGAGAGCTGCATTAATGGAGTCAATCGCGCCAAGAAAGCTCGTAAGAAATCTGCTTTTGCAGAGCATTAACTTGCTCGACCCGCTCGGCCTCACTCCATCCAAGATTTTCGGCCATGATCCGGCTCAATGGCTGAATGTAAGAGAGACCATGATCTGATTTGGCTAAAAAAAGAGGCACTCTTCGAAAGTAAAAATCCTCCAGTCGCAAACACATCGTCTCATGAATGGCGTGGAGCAACTCCATCTCCATAAGGCGTTGCTCTTCCCCGGCATTCGGCGAGGTGTGGCTCTGATACTTCTCCAGGATATCGAGAAACTCCATTCCATGGCGCTCAGCTAAACTCGTTAGACCCTTCTCTGAGAATTCTAAATCAATTTCTGACCTTCTCCGCGCTTCACGCTTTGCTCTCTCATAAAGCTCAACAGAACATTTTGGATTGAGGGGCTCAAGGGTTCTCGAGTTTCTAAATCTCATACAATCATCAAGACCCCATGACTTAAGAATCCCAACCACTGCCTCTTCGGCCATATGGCGATAAGTCGTATACTTCCCACCCGCCACAAAGCTGATCCCATCTGGCAAATGAAGAATAAGGTGCTCACGACTTGTGCCACTTTCTGTTTCTGATCCATCATAGACCAGTGGCCGAACCCCCGCATAGCTTGCAACAATATCGTCTTTCGTAAGATTCGCGCCAGGGAAGTACCTCTGAGCCACTTTCAAAAGATAGTCCACATCCTCTTTCTGAGTGCGCACCTCGGATGGATCCGAGCGAAAATCCGTGTCGGTCGTCCCAATGATGGTCATTTCATGCCGAGGAATTGCAAAAACAATTCTTTTTTCCGCAGCCATTACGACAGCATCTTTTAAATTGAGACGACCTCGCTTGAATGTGAGATGAACTCCTTTGGAAGGTCTCATGATGGGCTTCCACGGTTTCATAAAAGAATCGCCAAGTTGATCGGTCCACGGGCCAACACAGCTGACCACGTGACGAGCATGGACTTGGATCTTGGTCTGGGTTCTCAAATCGGTGGCCTCTATTCCAGAAACTTTACCTTTTTCTCGAATGAGAGCCCCCGCATGAACAAAGTTTGTGATCACAGCACCAAAGCGCGCTGCCGACCTCAAAGTTTCATGGACCAACCGATCGTCATCCATGTAGGCATCGTAATAGGTGAAACCCGCCATCAGATCTTTTTCCTGAAGAAGGGGATAATCTCTTAAAAGCTCCTTCTTGGAGAAGGTGACATGCAGCTCCGGCGCATCATAAAGAGAGAGAAAATCGTAAGCGAGCATTCCAAGCTTGAGAAGCCATGGCTTCACTCGACCCGTTTTGTAAAGAGGAATCGCAAATCTTAAAGGATGAACAAGGTGAGGAGCCAGTTCAAAAAGTCTTTGCCGTTCTGAGAGAGCTTCAAAGACAAGTCCAAATTCTTTTTGTTCTAAATAGCGAATTCCACCATGAATCAATTTGCTCGATCTGGAGCTTGTCCCCCAAGCAAAATCTCTCGCTTCAATCAAAGCCACTTTCAATCCACGCGATGCTGCATCTCTTGCGACACCAGCTCCTGTGATCCCGCCGCC
>CAZWVK010000050.1:0-17215 GCA_964636785.1 uncultured Pseudobdellovibrionaceae bacterium
CTCCAACGCCGGCTTCAAATGTAAATGATAAGCTATCAAGCCCTTGAAAGAAAAACTCTCCGCCAAAGGTGGCCTGCGCTTCAAATCCAGAATCGGTTTTTCCAGCAAGCTCGCGACTGATCAATCCGCCACCGCCCGCAACAAAGAAATTCATATTTTGCTCGCGAAAAACAATTCTCATGATTTTTCCCATGAGTCCAAATCGCGAAGAGTCTTCTTCGGTGTCGACACCAAGAGATCCGGAAAACGCATAAGTTTCGTTTGGGAAATAACGAACCGCAAGGCTTGGAAGGCTCTCAACGCCAATGGAATTGTTCGAATACCCAACTCCCAAGCGATGTGTGAGTTCTTTTGCGAAACTTTCCTGAGTCGCGCCCAATGACAGAGCAATTAGGACGGACAAGGAAAGCTGTTTCAAATGTCCAAAATATTTAAAAGCCATTTCGCCCCCAAAACTTCCATGCTGTAGATGATTTCCTCTCCAGTACAGCGCCTAAACCCCTTGAATTTCAAGTGGAATTTGTTTTTTGATGGACAATGTCTAAAACCTTGATTAGGAATAGGAGTTTCTTAGCTCGGAGGGCGTGTAGCTCAGTTGGGAGAGCATCAGCATGGCATGTTGAGGGTCGCAGGTTCGATTCCTGTCACGTCCACCATCCCAGTTCGGTCTGAACCGGTCACATAGGTTACAGATTGTTCTGATCACATGGGTAACACTTTTGCTCCGAAGGGATTTTGTGAGATATCTAATACTCAAAAACATCTTTCTAGAATTCAAAACGCGAGCGCGTATCCAACGCTAAATACAGTTGATGACACATCGACCTCCGCCGCTGGAGCCGTTCCTCCGGTTACATCAAGATCACCTGCGGTGGAGCTTATGCCAATTGTGAGGGCTGCAATTTCGCCAAAGGGAAACCAAATCAGCCCAAGTTCGAACTGCGCAATGGGGCCTCCCACCTCTACACTTGAAACTCCGTCAGAGAATTCCTCTGAATACCCACCGATGCCTAATGATGCGTAAGGCACCAGATCATTACCGGGCTGATTTTCGATAAAATTTAGAGAAATTCCAACACCAAATATTCCGACTTTCGTTTCGTCACTCCCACTTTCAGAGATCGAACTTGCAGCTTTTACCCATGGCATCCATCTCCCAGTGTTATGTCCGTAGGTAACATTCAGTTCGCCTGATTTCGATGTTGTCTTCGTGCCGACAGAACCCTTCACCTTTATATCTGTCGTAGAGGACGGCATTGATTTTACTACAGTTTGGAATCTAATTCACAATCTTTGTGAATTTCAGAATGTACATCTGTCTTTATTGCTTTTGGATCCCATGGGATCGAATTTTTTCTTTAAAACTTAAGCCCTTTCTTATTCGAAAAATGCACAATTGAAAGCAGAGCATTGAAAAATGCGTTACAGCCCATACTTTACGAATGAGGCCATTGAAACAAACCTTTGAATTCGTCAAACTTAACGATTATGTTTCTCAGTGAAGATTTTTTGACTTAAAGGAATATCAAAATGGCAGAGCAAAACTTACAGCAAAACCTCCAAATAGATCCTGTCTGCGGAATGAAAGTCGACCCTCAAACAGCTAAGGGCGGAAAGAGTGAGTTTGAAGGAAAGGAATATTTCTTTTGCAATCCCAAATGCAAAACGAAATTTGACTCTGATCCCTATTTCCACCTTCATAAAAACCACGAACCAAAGCCCATCTCTGCTGCAGACTTAGAAAGAATCTTTATCTGTCCGATGCATCCTGAAGTTCGACAGAAAGGACCTGGAAGCTGTCCAATCTGTGGAATGGCCCTTGAGCCAGAAGAGATTTCTTTGGAAGAGGAAGAAAATCCAGAGCTCATTGATTTCACCAGACGCTTTAAAATCAGTGCCGCTCTTACGCTTCCGGTTTTACTCCTCGCCATGTCTGATCTTATTCCAGGACAGCCCGTACAAACCACTCTTCCCCACTGGCTTTATGCTGGAATTCAGTTTGTGCTTTCCACACCTGTCGTCTTGTGGGGTGGATGGCCATTTTTTGAGCGCGGTTGGGCGTCTGTAAAAACATGGAATTTAAATATGTTCACCTTGATCGCACTTGGAACAGGTGTGGCCTATCTCTTCAGTGTGATTGCGACCTTGTTTCCAGATCTCTTTCCGGAAAGCTTTCGCACTCATGGTGGAGTGGTGCCACTTTACTTTGAAGCCGCAGCGGTCATTGTGACTTTGGTTCTATTGGGTCAGCTTTTAGAGCTTCGCGCACGAAGCCAAACCGGAAATGCGATTCGTGCTCTTCTTGGCCTTGCGCCAAAGACCGCAAAACGCATCCTTCCTGATGGAACAGAGGAGGACGTTCCAATAGAACACATTCATCCGGGTGATCTTCTTCGCGTGCGTCCTGGCGAAAAAATTCCAACGGATGGAGAGGTTTCTGAAGGAAAGAGTGTCGTGGATGAATCCATGATCACGGGTGAGCCTATTCCCGTCGAAAAAGAGATTGGAAGTCCTGTCACCGGCGCAACGGTCAACACCACTGGATCATTTGTTATGCGTGCAACGAAAGTGGGCTCGGACACTCTTCTTTCACAAATTGTTAAAATGGTTTCCCAAGCACAACGAAGTCGAGCCCCTATTCAAAAACTGGCAGACACAGTGTCTTCCTATTTTGTTCCTGCAGTGGTCTTGATTGCGATTGCAACAGCTCTTGTTTGGTACTTTTTTGGACCAGAGCCCACTTTAACCTATGCTCTTATTAACGCGGTTTCCGTTTTAATTATTGCTTGTCCCTGTGCACTTGGTCTTGCGACTCCCATGTCGATCATGGTGGGGACCGGAAAAGGAGCCGGGCATGGTGTTTTGATTAAAAATGCGGAAGCGCTTGAGCGCATGGAAAAAATCACCACCTTGGTTGTGGATAAAACCGGAACTCTCACTCTTGGAAAACCAAAGCTTTCACAGGTGCGTGTTCTCAGTGGTTTTGAAGAGAATGATCTTTTAACTCTCACCGCATCGCTCGAAAAATCCAGTGAGCATCCCCTTGCGGAAGCCATTGTTTCTGGTGCTCTGGACCGTGGATTGAACTTAAAATCTGTTGAGGATTTTGATTCCATCACTGGGCAGGGAATCAAAGGAGAGGTTGAAGGACGAAGAGTTCTGATTGGAAATAAAAGACTTTTAGAGAAAAATGGTGTTTCCGCAGAAAAGCTTTCCCTTCTTGCTGAAGAGCTTCAATCCAAAGGTCATGGCGTGATGCTCGTTTCAGTAGATGAAACGCCTGCAGGTCTAATCGCTGTTCGCGATCCAATCAAAGAATCATCAAAACCTGTGATTGATTATTTTCACAAACAAGGGATTGAAGTCGTCATGCTCACTGGCGACAATCAGAACACAGCTCGCGTTGTGGCTCGTGAACTTGGAATTGATCAAGTGATTGCGGAAGTTCTTCCCGAGCAAAAACATGAAGTGATTAAGAGTCTACAATCCGAGGGAAAGCGCGTGGCCATGGCTGGAGATGGAATCAATGATGCTCCAGCGCTTGCACAAGCGGATATTGGAGTGGCTATGGGATCTGGAACAGATGTGGCGATTGAAAGCGCTGGCGTGACTCTTGTTAAAGGGGATCTCAAAGGAATTCAGCGCGCACATCGTTTAAGTCAGTTCACAATGAGAAACATCCGGCAGAATCTATTATTTGCTTTTGGTTATAACACTCTCGGTGTTCCTATTGCCGCAGGGCTTTTGTTTCCCGTTTTTGGAATCTTATTAAGTCCAATGATTGCAAGCCTAGCCATGAGCTTCAGCTCTGTCTCCGTGATTGCAAACTCATTGAGGCTAAGATCCGCAAAGATTTAGGAGCATGTTTCCATTGCGAAAGCTGCATCTCGAGTGCTGCTATCGGATCTCCATCGAAAGGTTTCAAGATCTAGAAAGAAAGGTCCTTTGCATTTAAAATATATTAATTGTTGGAAGGACGCTCCGCGAGCCAGGATGGCAACAGAGCGGCAAGTACATGGATGTACGGCTCCTGAAAGCAATTAATATATTTTAAATGCAAAGTGCCTTCTTACTTCGTCGGCTCGATGGAATTTGAACCCTTCGATTCAAAGCGAGAAAGAAACTGATAAAGAGATGGCACCACAAACAGGGTGAGAATCGTTGAAAGAAGGATTCCTCCAACAATGGTTAGACCCATTGGTGTTCGCGTTTCCTGCCCCAATGAGTTACCGAACACTAGAGGAAGTGCGGCAAAGATCGTTGCAATCGATGTCATCAAAATAGGCCGCAACCGAATAGGACACGCAGAAAGCAATGCTTCTTGAATGCTCGCGTTCTTCTCACGATGTCGATACTGGTTCGTATACTCAACCAATAAAATCGAATTTTTCTTTGCAATTCCCATTAAAACAATCAACCCAATAAAGCTAAAAAGGTTCAAAGACACACCCGTCCCCCAAAGAGCCAACAAAGCTCCGGTCACACTAAATGGAAGCGCCATCAAAACCGAAATCGGATGAATAAAAGAGTTGAACTGAACCGCAAGCACCATATAAGCCACTAAGATTCCCACTAAGAGTGCTGTCGTTAAGCTCTTAAAACTTTCTCCAAGCCCCGCACTCGCCCCTTCAAAAGAAAGCGTATAACCCTCTGGAAGGATTTCTCGCCCAATCTCTTGAACCCGGCTTAAAACCTTAGCCTGAGACTGGCCACTGGTGAGCTGGCCGAAAACGCCAATCGCTCTTTGACGATTGATTCTAATAATGGACTGGATGGTCTCAGTCTCTTCAATCTTGACCAGATCGCCAATTCCAACCATGTTTCCAAATTGGTTGCGCACCTGGATCTTTTTTATATCTTCACGTGATTGAATCTGATTTTCGGGAATCTTAACTCGAATATCATAGCGTCTGCCATCCGCCGTGTAACGACTCACCCGAAGGCCCGCAAGCGCCGCATTCAATGTCTCTGCCACTGCACTGACACTCACTCCCCTCATCGCCAATTCATTTCGGATAGGCTCCAATTGAAGCTCTGGAATTCCTTTTCTAAAATCCGTATCCATATCCTGAGCAAGGCCTTCATCTGTGAGCTTCTTCATGAGCTCTTGAGACTTTTCATCCAAAACATTGAGATCAGGCCCCATCAAGTTGACTGAAATTGGAAATTGTCTTCCCGTCGTGAGTCCGCGCGAAGACGTGTCACGAAGACTGACTCTTAAGTCCTTAAGATCTTTTAAACCCTCACGAATTTTATCCATTACTTCGTGATGAGTGATCGCTCGTTCTTCACGAGAAACCAGATTGATTGGAACAAACATCTGATTCACATTGGAGCCACCGCCCCCGCCACCAACAGACATTAAGAAACTTGTGATCTCTGGAATGCTTGAGAGAACTCTTTCGACCTCTCTTGCCACATTGCTCGTTCGCTCTAAAGAAGCACCCGGTGGAAGCTGACCACTGAGTAAAATGATGTTTTGGTCTTGCGGCGGAATAAATTCCTGTCTCACCTGACGAATCAGTAAAAGCGACGCTAAAAATAAAAGGGTTGAAATCGTTAATACTAATCCTGAGTATTTGAGAGTCCAGTTCAGAAGCGAGCGATAACGATTGGCAAGACCTTCAAAGAACTCATCCAATTTATGCTCAAGCTTTGAGATCTTTGGTGAGGTCTGCATAAATGTAGCGGCTCTCATTGGCGTAATTGTGACAGCCTCAAGCAAAGAAAGCAAAACAGCAGCCGACATGGTCACACCGAATTGAAAAAAGAATTTTCCAGTCACCCCGGTCATAAAAATCACGGGCGCAAAGACCGCAACAACGGCTGCGGTCGCTGCAATGGCAGCTGGAAGAATCTCCATCGCACCATCTAAAGCTGCCGTATAAGGCGTTTTTCCCATCCTGTAGTGGCGAACAATGTTTTCAAGGAGCATGATCGCATCATCCACAACAATAGATATCGCAAGAGTCAGGGCCAAAAGAGTAAACAGGTTTAAAGTGAATCCAAAGAAATAAATAATCAGGAACGAACCCACAATGGAAGTTGGAATACTAAAGAGAATATTTAATGCCGCTTGCCAACTGCCTAAGAATAAAAAGCAAATCAAAATGGTCACAACAGCCGCAACAATGAGTTTTTCCACCGTTGTTGCAACAACGGCTTCCGTGGATTTTGTGAAATTCACGCGCGCAAGAAGTTCATAACCTTCTGGAAGAGTTTCTTTAAGCTCCTCAACCTTCGCAATCACCCGCTCCGCAAGCTCAACCTCATTGGCGCCACGCTGCTTACGAATGGAGAATGAAATGGCCGGATCCCCGCCCACGCGAGCAAGCCTTCGAATATCCGAAAGACCATCTTCCACATACGCCACATCTCGAATGCGATAAACCGCATCCTGAATGGTCGCACCGCCACGCTTTAAGATGCGAAGGTTTTTAAAGGTTTCAACATCGTAAGCTTCACCAAGCCATCGAACCCGAAGTTCACGCTCCCCTTCCACATACTGTCCAGCCGCTGCTTCCACGTGCTCGGTTCGGATCGCTTGCAAAATATCAGAGATCGTTAAATCGGCCTCTTTGAGCTTTTTAAGATCCGGCCAGACTCTTAAGTTTCTTTCACTAAAGCCGCCAATATCCACTTCACCGATGTTTTCCAAAAAGCGAAACTGATCGAGCAAAACAAGATCGGCATAATTCAGTATTTCACGAAGATCTTTTCCCTTTGCCGACAAAGACAAGTACATAATGGGATCTTCTTCCGGGTTTCGCTTTCTGACCACGGGCGGATCAACTCCCAATGGGAATCGGATCTGACTCAATGCTGTTTGAACTTCCTGAAGAACCACATCCACATTGCGCTCAATATCAAAAGTCAAACGAACCGAGCCTGACCCTTGAACAACGCTTGATCTCATCTCCTGAATGCCTTCAATACTCAGAAGAGTGGCCTCCATCTCATCAATCAGCTCGGCCTCAATCACTTCAGGTGCAGCACCCTCATAAGTCACGGACGCGGTGACGACCGGAAAATCCACATCCGGAAGCTGACTCACCCCCAAACGCGTGAGCGCAAAACCACCGAACGTGATCAATGCGGCCATTAAAATCCAGGCAAATACCGTTCTATCGAGTGAAAGTTTAATTAAGTTCATATTACAGCGCGAAGAGCCGCGCTCTTGCCTCCGTTTTTCGCTTTAAGGCATACAGATTCCAAAGCATGATTTCTGACTCAGCGACCTCTTGTTCATACGTGATCGCCTCAAACGCTGTGGTTCGCCCCTTTAGATATCTGTCTTTTTCAGCGTTTAATCTTTGAGTTTGAATTTCAACCAGCTCTTCCGCCTGCTTGATTTGCGTATCCAGATCTTTCAACTCCTCTTTGAGTTTATCCCATGCAATTTGGGCCTCTGCTTCAAGGGCGCGCTTTCTCTCAAGAAGAGCTTCGCTGCGCTTTGTTTCTGAGCGAACCATCTTGCGCTCTCGAGAGAGATCAAGACCTGTCCTATAAACAAGACCAATAGAGTACACCTCATTGTTCTCGATGCTTGCACGATTGATGGCCTCGCCTGTTCGTGGGTCGATGGCGTTTTTTCCATAATTCGCTTCGATATTCAATTCGGGTCGAATAGAATCACGAGTCTCTTTCGCTCTCATTTTTTGAGCTTCAGCCTCGTTGCTTAAAGACAAATACTCCAACGGAACCGGTTTGGAGTTTTCCTCTTCGACCCATGGGATCACCAATTGATCCGTATCACGTGACCCAGACAGATCGCGCACATCCGGCCGCCAATCTGTTCGGGGAATAAACCGCTCAACCCGTGATAAAGCCTGAGTGATACGCTGCTGAATGGAATTCACTTGAAGTTCACGTCTGGCCAGCAAGGCTTGAGCATTTAAAAAATCTGTTTTTTCGGCGGCAGCTCGGTTATAGCGAGCCCGCACCCAACGCAAAATCTCTTGGCTGCGTTTGAGATTCTTTTCTTGAAGCTCAGCTTCTTTGATCGTCAATGCCCAATCCCAATACAGATTTTCAAACTCAATCAGACTTAAAGCCTGGCGCCTAAGAAGCTCCGCAAACTGCTGCTTTTTTTCATAATCCTCACGCTCATAGCGCAGTCGAGTCGCTGCACCAAAACTGTTTTTCCAAAGATTTTGCGAAAGAGTGAATCTCCACTCGAAGATATCCTGATTGCCTGGCGGCAAAGAGGGTGTAACCGCTTGCTCTAAACTGGTGCTGAGCTGAAGAAGCGTTCCCGTAGAAAACGGTTTTGCAAGCGTCATATTAAAAAGCTCGCTTTGCGGCCGAACTCCTGGATTTCGAAACAAAAGCTCCCTAGCCTCTCTGGTGCGATATCCGCTGAGCTCAAACGTGGGCTGTAAAATCACATCACGCGATTCAAAATCCAGCTTTAAGGCCTCGATATCGTGATCAAATGATTTAAACCCTGGCGTTTTTAAAAACATCTCAAAGGCTTGAGCAAAACCAACAGTGTTTCCTGAGGTCTCTTGAGCATAAATAGGTGATAAAAACACGGAGAAAGACAAAAATAGAGCGAGCATCCCACTATGGTGCCTAGTTAAATCGTTTAGGACAATGTGTTTTAAAGAAATTAAAATTTTTTAATTAGGGACTGGATTTAAGAATGACTTCCATCCGCAAAAAAAGGTGCAACCGTGTCCAAAATCACATCAATATCCACAAACGGCTTTTTCAAAAAGCCCTGCGCCTGAAGGGACTTTGATTTCGTATCAATATCACGATCCGCCGTCATAACCACAGTCGGAATTTCGCGAATTCCCTCTGTCTTCATTTGCACTTTACGAAACTCGTATCCATCCATAACAGGCATCATCAAATCCAGAAGAATCAGATCCGGAAGGGTTTCATCCGAATTTAAAATCGCCATGGCTTCTTTGCCATTGCGAGCCGTAGTGATAAAATACCCTTCTTCTTTCAATAGCCTTTCGAGCAAAAGCTGAATTTCGGGAGAATCTTCAATAAGAAAGATTTTTTTTCTAATCACGCTCATTTCTTATTTCCTATATTTTGCGAAAGAGGAAGCTCCACAAGAAATCGAGCCCCTTCTCCTAATTCACTCTCGACCCAGATTTTTCCAGAATGGTCTTCAATAATACGTCGAACGATATAAAGCCCAAGCCCCAATCCACCAATACTCTTTGAAACTTCCGCTCTCTCAAATCTCTCAAAGATCTTCTGGTGAAGCTCTTTCGGAATCCCTGGTCCATTATCCTGTACCGCTATTAAAACCCCATTTGCAACTCTTTTTGCTGAAATTTCTATGGGTGTCCCGGACGCATACTTGATCGCATTGGTGAGTAAATTCAAGATCACTTGCTCAAGACGTTGGCGATCCCACTCCCCTATAATATTCTTTTCCAGATCCAAATGAAGCTCACAACCAGCTGATGCGAGCTGTGTGGATGAGCGATCGACCACATCTTCAATCAAATCCGAAAGATTCGTTTCCTCAAAACTGAGCGTAAAATTTCCCGTATGAATTCGCGAGGTGTCGAGAAGGTCTTCAACCAAAGTCGTTAGGGAATTGATCTGTTTGATTGCAAGATCATAAGATTCCATCAAAGACTCCGGATTAAGTATTCCTTTGCCGGATGAAACCGCCCGTTTATTCATTTGAATTTGAAGTTTAAGTGAGGTGAGTGGAGTTTTAAGTTCATGAGAGGCGACAGATAAAAACTCATCCCTCACTCCCAGAGCCCGGGTGAGCTCTTTTGTGCGCTCCTCAACTCGAAACTCAAGGTCTAGGCGCGCATGACGAAGTTCGTCCTCCATCCTTTTTCGTTCCGTTAAATCGCGAGTGATTTTTGAAAATCCAACCAGCTTTCCATCACTATCTGTTAGGCTCGTAAAAATGGAGTTCGCCCAAAAGCGGGAGCCATCCTTTCGGATGCGCCAGCCTTCGTTCTCAAAGCGTCCATATTTCTTGGTCATCTCCAGCTCATAGGAAGGTTTGCCATTTTTAATATCTTCTTCAGGGTAGAAAATGGACAGATTTTTACCAAGAACCTCTTCGGAGCTATAGCCTTTGACATGCTTTGCCCCCTCATTCCAGCTCTTAATAGTTCCATCTGTATCCAATCTGAATATCGCATAATCTTTTACACCCTCTACGAGGATACGGTACTGCTCTTCAGCTTCTTTTCGCTCAGTGAGATCGCGAGTGATTTTTGAAAATCCAATCAGTCGACCATTTTTGTCAGTGATCCTGGTGATGATCACATTGGCCCAAAATCGCGTTCCATCTTTACGGATGCGCCAACCTTCATCTTCAAATCTTCCCACCCGCTTGGCCTCGACCAACTCGCTCTCTGGGAAATGGATTGCTCTTGCAGCTTCAGGATAAAAAACCGAAAAATGTTTACCTAATATTTCTGACTCTTCATATCCCTTTAAAGCTTTTGCTCCTTCATTCCAGCTGGTCACATGGCCTTCGGGATCCAAAAGAAAAATCGCATAATCCCTGACTCCAGTGACAAGAAGACGAAAGCGTTCTTCACTCAAAATGAGTTTTTCATTGAGCTGAATCAACTCTGCATTTCTGGTTTCAAGCTCTTCATTGACTGTCGTCAGTTCCTCATTGGCACTCTGAAGCTCTTCTCTTCCCGTTTCCATTTCCTCGTTCGCACTTTGAAGTTCTTCATTGGCACTCTGAAGTTCTTCATTGGCCGAAGTGAGGTCTTCTTGTGCGGATTCGTACCCTTCAGTGAGCGATTGTTGATACTCTCTCATCGCATCTATTTCCTGAAGCAGCTCTCGAATATAAGACTCATCGTATTTTCGACGCGTGGACTTTTTAGCCTCAACCGGCTTTTTGATCTGAGATTGGCCTTCAAATAAAACCAAATACTGACGCTCATCCAAAGACGCCTGGGGATTGACCGGAATCACTTCAATGTTTACACGATTTCGATCACTTCCTTGAATATAACTGAGACCTTCTTTGCGAATGGTCTCATTATTTGCAATTGCTGCCTTTATGGCATGACGAACCCCAACCAAGAGTTCTCGACGAATCATCTTTAAAAGATTGTGATCTGGAGCCCCCGCCGGAAGTTCTATAAACGGACCTGTATGTCCTCGCACCTGAAGGATATCGAGATCTCCATTGATCAGCACCCCTGCGGGCGCATAGCGAGACATCACGATCCGATCGAACACCTTTTGTGAATCCAACGTTGGAAGCGAAGAAGCCGTGCCCTTAGATATTTCAAGACTTCGCTTTAAGTGAAGCCCTTTTGGAAACTTAAATCCCGGTGGCGATGCAAGATTGATTTTAGAATAGATCTTATGTGTCTTATCGATAAAACTAAAAAACTTGGTAAATCCTGAAGGAGCTTCGGATCTTCCAAGCCATAGGATTCCATCCGAATTCAATGCGTAGTGAAAAAGTGGCACCACATTCTCTTGAAGCTCCGGGGTAAAATAGATCAATAAATTACGACAGGATAGCAAATCAATTTTTGCAAACGGCGGATTGCTAGTGATGTCATGCTTTGAGAAAATGCAGACTTCGCGAATCGCCTTAATAATTTTATAGCCATCTTTCGTCTTTTCAAAATACTTCTTATTTATTTTATCCGAAATGCCTTTGAGCTGCTTGGATTTATAAATACCAACTCGCGCAAGTTGAACAGCTGTTTCACTGATGTCTGTTCCAAAAATTTGAATTGGAATATTAAGTTTCTTTGATTCCAGATACTCAAGCAGAGCAATAGCAATCGAATACGGCTCCTCGCCCGTTGAACACGCTGGCACCCAAACTCGAATCGGCGCACCGGATTTTCGTGCCTTTATCAGTTTAGGAAAGACTTTTGTGCTTAAAGCTTTAAATGAATCCGGATTTCGAAAAAACTCGGTGACATGAATAAACATATCATCTGCAAGCTCCTTAATGGCCGCGGGATTATTCTCCAAGTAATGAACGTACGCGCTTATATTCTCTTGAGCATGACGGCGCATTTGGCGTTGAATCCGTCTCTTAATGGTTGAGGGCTTATAGGTCGAAAAATCAATACTGGTGTGCAAAAGAAGAAG
Organism: uncultured Pseudobdellovibrionaceae bacterium; assembly: GCA_964636785.1. Lineage (GTDB taxonomy): Bacteria > Bdellovibrionota > Bdellovibrionia > Bdellovibrionales > UBA1609 > UBA6776. The sequence continues at coordinate 12,076 of CAZWVK010000050.1, forward strand.
GTGGAAAATGGATTGCAGAGCACCATCCGGATCCATATAACCATTTTCCTTTTCGCTGCCGCCTCCAGCAGAAATCCGCACCAGCTCTTTCGCGATCTCTTCCGGAGAAAGTACAAAGTCGACACAGCCTGAATCAATAGCACTCAATGGCATAGCATCAAATTTCGCCGTCGCCGGATCCTGCGCAAAAACGGTTCCCCCTTTGATCTTGATCGCCCGCGCTCCTTCCGTTCCATCTGAGCCCGTTCCCGAAAGGATCACAGCGAAGACATCGCAGATTTCAAGTTTTGTCAGTGAGTGAAAAAAAGTATCAATTGTTTGGACACGATTTGTGGCCACTCTTTTTTGCAATTTAAACTTGCCATTAACAACGGTGGCGACTGCATTGGATGGCAAAACATAGATTCGATTCCCCTCAATCTCTCGGCCATCTGAAATGTCTTCAACGGGGATCGAAGTGTTTCGACTTAGGATGGCAGCCGTTTGACTGGGCATACTCGCATCGAGATGTTGAATGACGACGAATGTGTACTTTTGTTGTGAAGGAATAGTGGAGATAAACCGAATCAGCGCGTCGAGTCCACCTGCGGAGGCCCCAATCCCAACGATCGGACATGAAAGCTTTGTTTTTTTGGCCAAAATGGGTCCCCTCGGTTTCCTGGCTTTCGGTATATCTAATGTAAGACTCAGAATCTACCTCTTAAGCTCATTAATGGTCTCAATTAAACGATGCTTTTCAATGGGCTTGGTGAGATAGGCATCAAATCCGGAACGCAAAGCTCTTTCGCGCTCTTCTTTCATGGCATGCGCTGTCAATGCAATAATAGGCTGAGTAAACCCACGTCTTCTCAATTCTACAGTTGCCTCAAACCCATCTTTCTTAGGCATCTGGATATCCATCAAAATCAGATCAAACTCACTTCCAAAAGCCTTTTCCACGCCCTCTTCTCCATTCGAAGCCAAATGAACCTTGATTCCAGCTCGCATGAGGACGTGCTTGATGACAATCTGAATATCAATAGAGTCATCTACAACTAAGATCGAAAGATTTTGCAAGTTCTCGCTTTTTCCTGAACCGATTTCAGGCTTTGAACTCAGGTCCTCATGATCCTTGAGATCGCTGATATAAAATGCAAACGTGCTCCCTCGCTCGGGCTCACTTCTTTTCAGCCATAGATCCCCGCCAATAACTTGAGCAAGTCTCTTGGACAATGCCAGTCCAAGCCCCGTGCCACCAAACTTTCTGGTGGTTGAGCTGTCCGCTTGGGAAAAAGGTTCAAAAAGAAGTTTTGCTTGCTCAGGAGTTAGGCCAATCCCTGAATCCGAGATTTCAAAATTCAAACGGAAAGGCTCGTTGGACTGGGCCGCTTCAGATTTAGATACTCGGATTTCAACTCGGCCATTTTCAGTGAACTTAATGGCATTTCCAAGAAGATTAACCAGGATCTGACGGAATCGGATCGGATCTGAATGAATGTCTCCAGACAGATTGCCATCCTTAATCACTGTGATTTCTGTATTTCTTGACTGCGCTCTCATCTTTAAGGTCTCGATCACGTCATCAATGATTTCAAAAATAGAGAATTTAGAAACTTCCAAATCCAATTTGTCTGCTTCCACCTTAGAGAGATCCAAAATATCTCCAATCAGTTTAGAGAGCTCTTTTGCATTTCGAACAATTCCCTGAATATAACTCAACCGATCCTCTTCGCTGATATCTTTATCGGCGGAAAGCTCGACAACTGCATCAAGCCTGTGCTGATTCCCCCAGGAATCACTCATTAATTTGAAAAGGAGATGAGATCATGGAAAATCAAAACTTACTTTCAGATATCAAAGGATGGGGCGCGGATTTAGATCCAAAGGATCGCCCCGCCTACCCTATGGAAAGAATTCCCGCACGTGATATTGGTGTTCACTGGACTGAAATTGAACCCCAAGAACAACGGGTTCGGATTTTCCGCTCGATGGAGCGCCCTCACATAACAAGAATTTTTGGATCCACAGTTCCACCTCGAGGGTTAAGTGGAAAGATTCGCAAAAAAGCCTATGCACTTCCTGAAGCTCATATCAGCCATTGGCTTTTATTATTAATGGCTGATCGTGTGGATATGGTTGAAGGGGTGATTGAGGATTTAAAGTCCGGTCATATCCCGAACATCTATAAAGAAATGGGACTTAAGGCGGAGTGGAAGCACAACAAGATCGGATTTCTCAAACGAGTTGTTATCCCAACCGCTCTTATAGGCCTTACTGGCTATATGCTGACTAGGCCACTTTTCAAAAGCCGCCCCACTCACACTTAAATCGATTCATCGCTCAACCCCTGTGACTGAGTCGTAGGGGTTGCAACTCGTGCAATCATTGGGGTTGTTTCAGGCAAATCCAGATATTCTGTCTTTTTATCAATCGGCATAGGTGCAACTCTCACTATTCGATAAACCCCTTCTAAAAATAAAATTCCGTGCGCAAACGAGACCAAAAGAAAAAGATTTGTTCGACCCACTTTTTCTAAAATACTACCTATAACCAAAGGCCCCAATACAGAGCCGACACTGCTTGAAACCAAAAGAAGAACACTTAGGTCCACAACAGATACCTTTTTGGCCCAGTCATTCGCATGAGCCACCGATATCGCATAAACGGGAATAGCGCCCGCTCCAAAAAGCCCAATCAGAAATAATAGAGTGAAGAAATCCAAAGTTTTCGTGTGAGCTCCAATAGTGATCATCACGGAAACAATGGCGGATAGCGCACTCAAGCACATAATCACCACGCGGCGATCAATTCGATCCGACCAGATTCCAACCGGCCACTGCGAAATCGCGCCGCCGATCAAATAGCAAGCAACAACAAGTGGTACAAAATGTCCGGGAAGATCCATTCCTAGAACAAAAAGAGGAATCAAAGTCCAGAAAACACCAGAGACCACTCCAGATAAACCGGCTCCCCAAATGCTTAAAGGCGCCACCTCATGTGTTTTTTTACAAACCTTTAATAAGGTCTCAGGAACTGTGTCAAGAAGACTTGGCATTTGAATCTGAGTGAGCGTGATAGGAATCAAAGATAAAAGTAAAAGCAATGCCACAATACTGAGCGTTCCCTCAAAGGATCCAATTCGAAAAAGGATCAATTGCCCGATCACGGCTCCCGCTAAATCTGTAAGCCTATAGACTGAAATGATCTTCCCACGGTTATGGTCTTCTGAAAATGCACTGATCCAGCTCTCAATAGAGAGATAAAGTCCAGCCAGGCTAAAACCAGTCAAAAAGCGAAGAGGAATCCAAACGGATGGATAGACAAACAACGACATAACAATTGCAACCGCTCCAGCCAGAGCCGCGAAAGCCGCAAAGGTTCGAATATGCCCGACCTGATTCAGGTAGCGTGGCACAAAAAGACATCCCACAATAAATCCAAAAAAATAAAGAGAACCTAAAAGACTAATCCCAAACGTTCCAAATCCAAGCTCCACGGCTCGGATGGGCACATACACATTTTGAATGGCATTTCCAATAAGCAGAAAAAATGCTGATAAATAAAGCGCTCTTAAACCAAACGAAAGACGAAATCTTCTCATGAATCTTAAACTCTACCTAGCCTTCACTCCTGGGTAAACCCTCAAAGTTTTAAGACCACACTGGACAACCGCAAAACCTTGCTTCCATAATATCTTCAATGCTTAGAAAATCGACTGCATACATCGGCGTGCTCTTTCTTGGTGTTTTTCTAGCCTATTTCAGTGCACTTGATGGACAATTCCTTTATGACGATGAGTTCCTTGTTCAAAAAAATCAGCTCATCACTGATCTTACAAATCTCCCTCAAATTTTTATCACGTCGACAACGGAAGGCTCAGGTGGGAAAGATTCCTTTTATCGGCCCATGCAGATTCTCAGTTACAGTTTGATTCATTCTGCATTTGGAAAAGATCCATTTTGGTTTCATTTATTTAATATCTTTCTTCACGCTCTGAATGCCTCGCTTTTATTCATCTTTCTTTGTTGGCTTCTCGACGCTTGGGGCTCAAAACACAAAAAGCGACCGGCTTTTTTAATTTCTCTTCTTTGGGCACTTCACCCTATTCACAACGAAGCCGTGGCCTATATTTCCGCCACCGCCGACCCAATGCACTTTGCTTTTTGTTTGCTTTTTATTCTGACGCTGACCAAATGGAAAATGAAATCCCGAAGCCTATCGATTGTTTTAGCGAGCGTTTTCTTTGTTTTAGCGCTTTTATCCAAAGAAGCTTCAGTGACATTTCCTGGCCTTTTATTTGCGACTCTTCTGTCCACAAAAAGAAATATTCTCTCATCCCTTAAGCCTTGTCTGCTCCCACTGGTACTGGCACTTATCTATTTGGCATTGCGAATGAGCGTCCTTGATTTTGATGATAGTTTCTCGTTTTACAAAACAGATAATATCTATACGAGTTCTATTTTGACCCGTTTTTTTACGGGACTTGCAGGGTTAACAGAGTATTTTTCAACTTTGATTTTTCCGGATCACTTGCAGATTGATCGAAATTTTCCAGTCCACTCTCATTTTTTAAGCTTAGAGGTTTTAATAGGGTTTGGAATATTTCTATTGACTCTTCTTCCGCTGATCTTTTTTCGCTCCATCTCTTCTGCGCTCTTATTCTCGTCCCTTTGGTTTTGGTCTTATCATATTCTTCATATGGGTGTTTTTCTTCCGCTCAATTCATTTTTCTTAGAGCACTGGATGTATATTCCATCGCTTGCATTCTTTATTGTTCTTTACTTGATACTTAAATTTCTTTTTAAAAAATGGTCTTTTATTCCACTTTTAATGTTGGCTTTGGCTTTTGGAGTTAAAACACATCTTCAGGCTGAAGTTTGGGACTCTCCTATTTCCCTTTACCAACATATTTTAAAGGGCTCGCCCAATATCGCGCGCGTGCATAATAATCTCGCGATGGCGCTATCGGATCGAAATCGACTGGATGAGGCTGAGACACATTACCTCCGCTCAATCGATATTGATGATAGCTATCCCCAAGTGCGCCACAATCTGGGTCTTCTTTACCTAAGACAGAATAAAATCGACAAGGGAATTCAAGAACTTCATCGGGCTATCGAAATCAATCCCGAATTTTTTCATTCTCATTTCTATTTATCAA
>CAZWVK010000051.1:0-16702 GCA_964636785.1 uncultured Pseudobdellovibrionaceae bacterium
TAAGAGTGCCCCCAAATAGGATGAAATATGTGATATTTCCCTCAACATCCGAACTCCAATTAAACGTTCAATATCAATGAACTCTCTTTATGCTTTTCGGCCTTAAGAAAGGTTAACTTTACTAAAAGACCTCCAATTGTTATGAAATGATTGTGATTGAGGAAAAATTGTACCTAGTGAAACCTCGGTGTTTCAGAGTGAGACAGTCCACGGGCTTTCATACGATTTGTAGAAAAATTTTGTTTTGGGAAAAATCTTGGTGAACCCCATGTGGATGTTCTGGATTCATGGATTAGTTTTGCCTGAGCTTTCCAAATCCATAATTGAAGTTTTGGTAGTTGTCCTGTGGAGGCGGCTATAATAACCAAGCTGATAATTCCGGCGGTGAGCTTATCGAAGTTCATAAGAGTCTCCTTTGATGAGAATGGATTTATTTTTAAAGCGATTAAGAATGTTGAGGACAGAGTTCCGATTCCAAGCAGAGGCACTTCGAGCGGGGATATTTTTCGCATTGAGTCGAGTGGCAATGGAGTTTGGGTTGGTCCCGTCTTGCGGTAGTTGAGTGTTCGATGTCATTCAAGTGCAAAAAGAGCTGGTAAGGGTGTTGCTCCAGTTTCCCCGAGTACTCGGTCCCTCGATCCGTCAAAACTCGAAGAAGTTTCATCTGTTCTTGATCAAAAAATGGAAGAACTTTACTGTTTAAAAAATCAGCCGCTGTGATCGCAGTTTTATCCGTGTACAATTTTGCAAATCCCATGTTTGAAAATGTGTCGATCCCAGTTTGCTGATAGATCTTTCCAACACCTTTGATGTAGCCCACATAGTAAGTGTCCTGACCAAATAAAAAACCTGGATGAAAAGTTTCAATCTCACCATGAGCCTTCTTTTCTTCTTTAGCATTCTCCAAAGCTTGAACGTGAAGCTCAGTCAGAACAACTCTGTTTTGGGCCGCATGCTTTTCCAAACGCTTTAATCTCTCAGCCTTTCTCAAAAGATCGTGACGTGACCAAACTCCTCGAACACCACCATCACTGATCTGGATTCCTAAAGCTTTTAGCTCATTGGCGACCCTCACTTGACCGTGAGTGGGATATTCCAAAGAGTAATCTAAAATCTTTTTCTCAATCTCAGGACCAATCCGGTTAGAAAGCCTTGGAGCTCTTCTGGATTTTTCCAAAAGACCTTCCAAACCATCCTCACTGATTGCAGATTTGATGTCATAGTAATGCTGACGTGAAACACCTAAGTTTCGACACGCTTCAGAAATGTTTCCCAAGGTCTGGGCAAGCTCGACAATATTCAGTTTCCTATTAATAATGTATTGTTGTTGAGTCATGGACTCTTCTCCTTTTGTTGAAAATTTACTTCGCAAATAAATCTTCAACCGAGAGAGTCCGTGCCTCAATACTTCCTCATAAAAAGTCTAGGTCCTGTAAACGCTTTTCTTAACTAGGCCAATTCAACAGCAATGCTATTCCTGAAATCTCTCATCCTCTAAACAATTACCTTTTCCAGTCCACCTCCAACAATACGGACTTGAGATTCTGGCTTTGGACCATAGCCCTATGCCTGACTTGCTGGCTTGATCTTGAAAGAGTTTGTATTTTCCTTCAGAATATTTGGGGGAATCCCATGCCCATCCGGCTTTGACCATTTCAGCTTGTACATCTATTCCTTTTACAGATATTGAACATGTTTTTCGATCCCATGACTGACCATTGCAGTTGAGTGAGACCTCTTTTCCCTTTATTAAGTCCTCAAGAAATTGTCGGGATTCATCGCCACCGGGCTGGTCCGATTCTGGCGCGTCTATTCCGTTTAGCCGCACCTTAATTACCTGCCTGTTAGACAACTCAATACGGCACGTGTCTCCATCGTTGCAGCTTTTAACTAGCCCGAGCTGAGAAGTTGTTGCAGAGGATAATATGGACAATAAAATTAAATATACGATCATCTTTTGGCCGCCCTGTACCCAGCATTTTTAGCCTCTTTCATGGTCTTGAAGCACTTCCTATTGTCGCCTCTTTTATTCTTACGCAGCATTTTTCCGTAGCTAACCTTTCCTGGAACATGGAAGATGCCGCTATCGGTGTTGCCTACGACTGGACACTCTTTTGCGGAATAGTCTCGAGCGAATGAGGTTGAGCAAAGCACCATTAGTCCTAATATGACAATAGCTAGTTTCTTCATTTTTTACTCCTTTACGTTTTAGGCATAGCCATTGCTGGTAATGCCGTTGTTAAGCCGATTTTATCCACATTTTTTTGTGTCGGTGCGAAATCGGTCACAAAGCTTGTGTAAATCATTTTAATTGGAGAAGATTGTGAGAGTCAGATATGCGCTAGAGAAAACCGAAAAAAGTGACATTCTTCAGTACTTCAATGACTTTTTTCGGCAATTCCCTGATGAGGATGATCGTTCTTTCTCTACCTTTTTGGAGTCTTTTCCAAGCCATCCCTTTCGAAATTATATATTTTCAATTATTGAGCCATTCAGCGTAATTGGACAGCAGACGTGGTTTTACGGAAAGCCTTTGATCGGGTGGATTGGGAAAGATAATTTCTCTCATGCTGACAGTCTGATTGTAGACTACATATCAATGCTGCTAACTGCGAATTTTATGAGCCTGAAAGTGCTTTCGATGATTGGGGTTAATAGGCCATCACTCTTTTCACAGAACTCCCTCTCACCCCTTTTTGGCTCAATTCCTCTTGATCAGGCCTTTTCCATTACAGAGGGGGTTGGGTCGGCGGATGCGTATTTGAGAAAGTGTAAATCAAGAGGTGTAAATCCCTCCGTGGAAGTTTTGTTTAAATACAAAATTGAATCAATCAATAAACTACATCCTCATCTTGAGGGAGACGACTTTAAAATGAATTTGGACTATCTTGAAAAGATAGATTCCTCTGATAACCGAGTACTTCTCAATCTAGCGAAAGTTGCTGAATATTTGGTCGTGCAGAATAGAATTGTGTCCGGAAGTAAAGCGCAGCGAATAGCTAAGTTCAACCTGCTTAATTTGCTAACCTTCATTTTGCAAATGAAGGTTCCAGGAAGAAACGAGCAATGCTTTTCCAATGAAGAGATTAAACTGCTGCATGACAGAGGCATGACTCGGATGATCCTCTATCCTGACTCTAGAACTTGGAACGACTTTTTTAGGCACAATAAGCGCAACTTACCAGACTACAACCTGCAGCCAATAACAGAGTTGTTCTTCTCTTCAGCGGGCCTAGAGCGGTGTCGTTTTGACTCTGAGGTTATAAATATATTTGTTCAACTAACTTCTCTCCTTCTGCTGAGCAATTTATCGGTGATTCCAGAAGTTGAGCACTTAGAAGACTCAGATGTTGGGCCAGAAGATCACTTCAACTATCTGATCTATAATACCGAGAGAGCTCGATTGCTAATTGATCATCCGGGTTGCCCGATTCAACAGCTTGAAACGCTGTTTGAGCGAACCGGAATGTACAATTACCTTGCCGTAGAAAAAGATACAGGAAATCCAGCCTAAGCTGTCATAATTTATAATTATCATGCAATTGCTTACTAGGCTTTCAGCTTTAATTTTCAACCTCGGTCCACCGATCATCCCATAGTTGCGGCATTGAATTGTATTTTTCTCTGGCAGCGATGTCCCCTTGAAAACCGGCTTCAAAATACCAAACTCTACCACCTAAAAGAGCGCCTAAGCTCAATCATTTATAAAATTGCCTTAACTTCTCATCCGTTACGGAGACGCTTACGCTTTTATACACTAACGAAGCGATCACGGAACCCCAAGCTATCTAAGCACTCATTCGTTTGCGACGCTTCTTGGTGAGCCAAGTTGAAATATAACCTTTGTACTTTGCGCGAATGGGGCGTGGCATATTCTTATAATTGCCAATCACCTTACGACACAAATCAGAGCCGCAGCGGCATCTCATGCGCCACCAATCACTCTTCTCCGTCATCTCATAATCCCAAGTGATCTGCTCGCCCTTCTTAATATCTCTCATCGCGACAACCGTCCACAATCCACGAATTCCACAATTGGGCTCGCAAGAGTGATTGATATAGCGAGCAAGTCCTTTTGAATCCCGCCACTTGTTAGGACCGATCTGAATCGTATGAGTTTGAAGGTCTCTGGTCCAATCTTCAAAATCGTCGTCATAAATGGTGCCATCAAATCTTGCGATGATCTCACCTTTTTTAATATCTGAATTGGCGAAAACGCCTTTGCCGTATTTTCTTGTGTTTTTGAGCGAAATCTTTGGATTATCCATATAAGAATTGGACTAAATGGCTCCATCTGGAATGAGTTTATGAAGTGTCTGTACAGCGAGATCGCGTTGATCTTGTGGAACACTGAATGTCACACTCAAAGCTTGTGTTAAAACTTTATGAGGCTTCACTCCAGCTTCGCTCAATAGCCGAATATAATCATTGATCTTATCAGAGCGATAAATCCCGGAGCAGGTCAGAGTGACTGTGGATTGGGTTTCTCCAAGACGAGATATTTTGCTCTCACTGACCAAATGGTTTCGAATTTTTGTCAAAGTCAGTCCGTCGCCGGTCATCATGATTCTTAACTTCCCATCACTTAGAGATGAGGCCAGAATCTGTGGGTAGGGGATATGATGATTTGTAAGAAAAGTTTTTAAATAGTCAAAACCCTCCATCAGACTTTGGCAATCGATTTCGATATGCTCCACTTCCAAATGGGAGTTGATAGAGATCACTTCGCTTGTTTCCACTTCATCACTCCTTAAATCCGAAACCACCTCTGTGGCAATAATATCCTTTCCCCATCGTTTTATCACTAGGGGAATTTGAGTTCGCTGCGCCAGCTCCACGCAGCGGTACTGAAGAACTTTTGCGCCCCAAAAACAAATATCTGAAAGGGCTTCATAGCTCAGTCGCGAGATGGATCTTGCTTCTTTCACCAACCTCGGATCGGCCGAGCATACTCCATCCACTTCCTTGATAATTTCGCATCGTTTGGCTTTGAGTTTTGAAGCCATTGCAACTGCGGTGGTGTCCGTTCCTCCTCGTCCAAGAGTCGTGATCTCTTTGGTTTGCGGGTGAACCCCTTGAAATCCTGCCAATACCACGACCTTATCCTTTGCGAGCTCCTCTTCCACACGAATGGGTCGCACATCCAGAATTTTAGCATTGCTATAAGACGAATCCGTCATCACTCCAGCTTGACTACCTGTGAAGCTGATTGCAGATAAGCCAAGATCGAATAAAGCCATGCTCATTAAGGACATACTGATTCTCTCACCAGCTGTCAGAAGCATATCCAACTCGCGCTGATTGGGCTTCGAACTCACATCAAAAGCCAGTTTTGTCAGTTCATCCGTGGTTGGGCCCATCGCAGAAACCACAATCACCATGCGGTGGCCACTATCGACCATTCTTTTAATATACTGTGCGACTTCTTTGATTTTTTCCGGAGTGGCTAGGCAGACTCCGCCATACTTTTGTACAACGATGGGTTTTTCAAACGCAGTGGGTGACATTAAAGCTGTACTCTTAAATAATTGGACACCTTACTCGAGGAACCTTTCGGAATTCGAATGCGGTGAGACTTAACAAAACTCGGAACAAACCCCTTAAGGAGTTCGGGATTGAGTCGACTCAAGTTCTCGTGGTCTATATCCAAAAACTTTGCGAGATTCATGAGATCTGTTCCTCCAGGAACACTAAAGTAATCAAAGCTGTATGGATCTTTTGGGCTTAAATCCGTAAAGCCATAAAGCTTCGGTGCCTTCGAGATCATCACGGCAGCTAGAAGCTTAGGAATATACTCTCTTGTTTCTTTTGGGAAATCTCTTTTTTCAGAAAGAATCCAGAAATTCTTCGTTCCATGCTTTTTGATGAGTCGTCCCATGCGGCCTTCGCCCATATTGTAAGCGGCAGCAGTTAAATACCAAGAGCCGAACAGTTTGTAGAGATCTCCCAGGTATCGTGCTGCTGCGACCGTGCTTTTTTGATGGTCTCTGCGTTCATCCAACCACCAGGATGTTTTGAGTCCATAGCGATTCGCTGTGGTTTTAATGAACTGCCAATAGCCAACAGCAGAAGCCGTACTGATCGCATGAGGGGAAAATCCACTTTCTATCATGGCCACATAAGCCAAATCCTGTGGAAGATCTCTGGAAGCCAATGTTCTTTGCATCAAAGGCAAATAAGCATTGGATCTCTCAAGCCAAGTGCGAAACCATTTTTTGCCAGGTCCTTGAAAGTATTTGATCCAGTATTTCACTTTGTCATTGTAGGTCACAGGAATGTCGAAAAACGGACGTTGATCCACAGGAGAGTAAAGTGGCTCCCGTCGGGGCGCAGGTGCTTTCACTGAAGGCTGCGGTGATTTTAAAATTTTCTTCAGTGGAATGGGTTTCAATGAATCTTGTGAGCGAAGCTCACTTGCGAAACCTGTTGAAGAAAAGGTCTGAGAAAAAATTAGAAAAAACGAAATCACTATAGGCATCGGCTCATTATGTCTTAAAGAAATCCCGCGGTCGAGTCTTGTAAAAACCGTCAGGAATGTTCTGGGTGCGAGCCAATTTTGTGACAGGACTTAAGACCTAACTTCAAATCCATTCGCAATTTATCGTCATTTGAACAAAAAACTCGAGTCCAGTTTTCGTGGCATAGGCATTGCTGTTTCATTGTTCATGAGGAACTAGGAGGAGAGAGCTTTGAGTAGTAAAGGGATTTACACGGCAGTGAGTGGAGCCATCGCTCAGAGTGCAAAGCTCGACACCATTGCGAACAATCTAGCAAACTCCAACGCCACTGGGTTTAAAAAAGATCGTCAGGTCTTTAGTGAGTATCTTTCTGCTTATGAAAAAGAGCAGGAGCTTATGAAAGTTCCTCGTGTTCCGGCTTCTGTTGAGAGCTTTTATGACATGCAAGGCGGCGACAAAGCCTATGTCAATCCGGCGGGAACGTATACAGATCATAGTCAAGGGCAAATGAAAGTGACTCAGTCGCCTCTGGATATGGCGATTGAAGGCAAAGGATTCTTCGAAGTGTTGACACCCAATGGTGTGAGATGGACTCGGAATGGATCCTTTTCGATTGATGGTGAAGGACGTTTGGTCACAAAGAATGGTCATCCAGTCTTGGTTCAGGGCAATCAAGACCCAGAGCAGCGGGTGATTCAAATGGGAGATGAGAAGCTCACGGTCTCAAAGCAAGGGGATCTTTATATTGGTGGAAATCCCGTTGGAAAAATCGCCGTGGTCGATTTTGTCGATCCCACTCGTGTTCGCAAAGAGGGCGCGAGCCTTTATCAAAGAATATCTCAAGAAGACATCCCAGTGGATGTCACAGACCAAGCCCGCGTGCATCAGGGCTTCTTAGAGGGAAGCAATGTGAATGTGGTTGAAGAGATGACCGATATGATTATGGCTCATCGAATTTTTGAAGCCACACAACAGGCTGTGAAGGCCTTTGACCATATGGATGACAAATTAATCAATGGAGTTGGACGATGATTAGATCATTAAATACGGCTGCTTCTGGAATGAAGGCACAGCAAACCTCAATGGATGTGATTGCGAACAACATCGCCAACGCATCGACAACAGGGTTTAAGAAATCTCGAGCTGAGTTTGAAGATCTCATGTATCAAACTCTTCAAGAGCCAGGCGCAGCCACGGGACTCAACTCCGTCACGCCAACCGGAGTTCAAGTGGGTCATGGAACGAAAGTCACAGGAGTGGATAAAACTTTCGATCAAGGATCCACCAAAGTTACCAATGGCGCATTTGATTTAGAAATTCAAGGCGGTGGATTTTTTCCAGTGCAAACGCCCAATGGACAAGTGGCTTATACAAGAGATGGAAGCTTTAAAAAGGGACCAGATGGTCGTCTTCAGGATCGCAACGGAAATTTTCTTCAGCCCGAAATCACCATTCCCCCAAACGCAACCGGTGTTGAGATCTCAGCGGATGGACAGGTGAGTGTGATCATTGACAATGCCACCGAGCCACAAAACGTCGGACAAATTCAATTGGTTAATTTTGTAAATCCAGCTGGTCTTAAGAGTGTCGGCGGAAACCTTTTCGTGCCAACCGCAGGAAGTGGAGTTCCACAGCAAGGAGCACCTGGACAAGCGGGCATGGGAACTCTCGCGCAAGGTCAGCTTGAGACGAGCAATGTCAATATTGTGGATGAAATGGTGAATATGATTGCGACGCAAAGATCTTATGAAACCAACTCCAAAGTGATTCAAGCATCCGATCAAATGCTTCAATCCATAAATAACTTGAGGTAAATCTTGGTGCGCTGGCTTGTTCTCTTTTTTTTGATTCCTCTATCCGCTTTCGCACAGAAGCTGGATATGAAATCCGAGGTGGAGATTGCACCTGGAGCTGAGTTGACACTGTTCAGCCTGGTGGATGAAAGAAGAAGCGAAGGCATTGATGGCATTCGTGATCAGCTTCAAAAGCTTGTTATTATGCAAATGACCGAGCCGGGGCAAAAACTCAATCTTTCCACAAAGTCCATTGCCGCCTACTTGAAGATGGCACTGACTGCCAAAGAGCGCGATGCTTTTAAAATTTCAATTCCAAGAAGAATTGAGATTCGTGCAAAGTCGCCCGAGCTCAACGAGGAAAACATCACACAGATTCTAAGCAAGGAATGGGCCCCGCTGTGTGAACCATGTCAGATCGAAATCAAAGACTTGAGACTTCCCATTGGGAAATTTAAAACTTGGGAAATCGTAACACCTCAGAATATTCCAAAAGGATCCTTTCACATTCCACTCCGAGTGGTGAACCATAAAGATCAGGAAACCCGATTTTGGATTCAAGGGAAAGTCGATATTTTAAAAGAAGTTCCTGTTGCAACGCGGGCTTTGTCGATAGGGGATCGAATTCAGAACGATGATTTTACGATTCAATGGCAATCAGTCACGCATGCAAATGACGGGGCCCCAACTGAAGAGCAATTGATAGGCTCACAAGTTCGTCTTCCAATACTTGCTCGGCAGATCATCTGGAGTCGCAGTCTTGCACGTGAAAAGGCCTTGCGTCGGGGAGATCAGGTTCGTGTGGTATCAGCTGGTGGAATCTGGGAACTCAGTGTTCTTGCCGTTGCTGAAGGTGATGCTGAAATTGGCGACACAATCACTTTGAAAAATCCGTCGACAAATAAAAAGGTCGTTGGCCTTGTTACTGGTAAAGGAGAGGTCCAAGTTCAATGAGATTCTTAGTGCTGACCTTGTTTTCTATTCTGATTTTATCACAGGTGGGATGTGCGTCCTTCAATCGAAAGCTCAAAGCCTTCTTGGGTGGTGGCGCGGTGCCTGAGCGCACAGCTCCTGCGCCCAAAGAAGAACTGGTGAAGTACTCACAAAGTACAAATCTTCCACCCACAGTGAAGCGAAAATACCGTCGCACAACGCGTGAGACATTAGAGGGTGAGGCTCTTCTTGGAGAAAAATCGGGTTCACTATGGGTGATGGAAGGTCAGGGCGCCTATCTCTTTTCGCAAAATATTATGAGAATGATCGGTGATCCACTGGCCGTTGAATTGGAAGGTGATCCAAAGGATCAATTGGTTGCAAAGGTCGAAGTGATACGTGATCTTTTGCAAAAATTGGAAGAGCGACAGAAATTAAGAATGAGAGCTCCGGCGAGTGAGGGTGAAAAACCACCCGCTGGAGAAAACGCTGCAGAGACGGCTCAAGCTCCGGCACAGAATCAGGCCCAAGAGGCACCAAAGGATTCCGAGTTCAATGTTAAAAATGTTCCAACCCGTATTGTTGAGCGCACTGTGGATGGCAATTACCGCGTGAAAGGGGACCAGCCCTTTATGATCAAAGGACGTGAATACAAAGTGATCGTCACAGGAATTGTTCGCGCTGAAGATTTCAACGAAGAAGGAATCGTGGCATCGAAACTTCTTGATCCTAAATTTGACATTGTCAGTGTGAAGCGTGCGGAGGCGTCATTATGAAATTAAAGCAGATCATATACCTCCCATTGTTTTTTATTTTTATTGTTCTTATCGGAGCCGAAGCCAATGCAGCACGCCTGAAGGACATCGCGAATATTCGCGGAGTGAGATCGAACCAGCTCGTGGGTTATGGAATTGTTGTTGGTCTTGCGGGAACGGGGGATTCGAAATCCCAGTTTACAAATAAAAGTATGGAGCGAATGCTTGATCGCTTGGGAATGAAAGTTTCTGGAAGTGATATTGCCAGTAAAAACGTTGCGGCAGTGATTGTGACTGCAAATCTTCCGGCATTTGCGAGATCAGGAAATAAATTGGATATCACAGTCAGCTCACTTGGCGATGCCAAAAGCTTAAGAGGTGGGACATTGATTCAAACGCCACTTCGAGCGGCGGATCAACAGATCTATGCTGTGGCTCAAGGCCCGCTTCTGGTGGGGCAGACCGGGGGCTCTGGAGTTCACGAAGCCGTGGGGCGAATCCCGGATGGAGCGATGATTGAACGGGACCTCGGTCAAGACTTTGCGTCTCGAAAGATGTTTCGGCTCACTCTACAGAATCCGGACTTCACCACAGCGGCAAGAGTTGTCACAATAATAAATGGGGAACTCTCGGGGAAATACGCGACAGCACTGGATGCCGGCACCGTTGATATCATCGTGCCACCGAACTTTGAAGGCAAAGGGGTTGAATTGTTAGCAACCATTGAACGTTTGGAAATCAATCCGGATTTGGCTGCAAAAGTGGTCGTGAATGAGAAAACAGGAACGGTTGTGATTGGACATCAAGTGAAAGTTTCTCAAGTGGCATTGAGCCACGGAGATTTATCACTCAAGGTGAGCAGTGAAGGCGGCAAAAAAGAAGACGGAGAGCGAGTCGTTCTTCTTAAAGAATCCGCCAGTGTTGGTGACTTGGTCGATGCAATGAATAAGCTTGGAGTTTCACCCAAAGATTTAATAGCGATTCTACAGAGTATTAAATCGGCCGGTGCACTTCATGGAGAATTAGAGATTTTATAATTTAATGAGTGAGTGACATGGATGTTGCTTATTCGTGTGGGGGGTTGGTGAGTTAGAGTCAGAGGACTAGGACGGTTCAAAAGGTTTCAATGTTTCGCGCAGGAAACAAAGAAAAAAATCAGTGCTTGATCCAAGGATTGGAAAAGTACCGAGTGAATTCGAAAGTGCAGGATGCACGCTTTTTCTGACTCATCTTCCCCTTTTTTTCTCGCACAAGTCCAAGCAATTGTCTCCTTTGTTGCTTGGTCAAAGGCTTGTGCGGCGTACATTCTTGTACGCCTCCAGCGCCTTTTCCCGCGCGCCGCGGATCCAATCACTTGGTCCTTGCGCGAAGAGAAGTGGATCATGAAGGAGAGCGAAAAGGAGGGTTATGAAAATTAATAAGTTTTTTCAAGCTAACCCGCCAACACCTGAGCAGCAAAAAGAAATGCTCAACAAGCAAATGCGTGAAGCCTCGCAGGCCTATGAAAAATATTTCTTGGATGAAATGGTTAAGGCCATGCGATCGACGGTGCCAAAGAATGAAGGTCTGATTAAATCCAACTTTGCTGAGGACCTTTATCGCGAAAATCTGGACCAGGAATACGTCAAAACCTGGTCTGAAAGCGGCGGCGTGGGCCTTTCGGATTTGATTTTTGATCAGTTGAAGGCTCAAATAGAAGGGTTTCAAGACCAGGGGCGAGCGGCACGGGGGCCAAAAGCCTATGAAAAACAGGCCCTTCCGATTGAACCCCTGGACGACCAGAAGGACCTGGACGTTGAAGACTTTTAAGTGTTTTTCGTCTCTTTATGATACACTTAAAAGGTGTAATGCGGAGGAAATATGAAAGTTGGAAATAAAGTCAATCCATCGGTTCAGAACCTAAACTCAACAGCTACGGACAAGCTGAATCTCAAGTCGAAAAAAGGGCCGATGTCTCCGTCTGAAAAAATGGATCACATTAAGGATTCATCAAAAGTGGATGTTTCTTCACGAGCACAAATGATGAACAAAGCAAAGCAGATTGCAAGTGAAGACACCATCGATGAAGCCAAAGTGGCAAGACTTCAAAAACTGATCGATGAGGGTCGCTACAGTGTTGATGCCTCAAAGATTGCGGATCGCTTAGTGGATGAACACTTAGCGACGCTAGAGTAAGCGGGGGACAGTGATAATGGCTTTGGATCAGTTGATTCAGATTTTGGATGAACAGATTCGAGTTTATCGTCATTTGCTTGAAATTGTTCGCAAAGAAAATGAAATTCTAATTTCGGCAAATCTAGATGATCTCAACGAGAACAATAAATCCAAAGAAGCGATGCTGATCAAGATTCGCTCATTGGAGAATGATCGCATATCATTGGCCAAAGCTGTCGGTGAATCTCTTGGGTTGGAAGACTCAGCTCCTCGTTTGATTGAAATCGCTCGTCACGTTCAAGACGAAAAAGCAGAAAAGTTAAGGAATATGCACTCCGTTCTTGAATTGTTATTGAAGAGAGTTCAAGAGCATAACAAAAAGAATGAAGTTTTAGTGCAGAGCGCTCTTGCGAATATCACTGGAGCCATGAACAACTTGAAAAGTGTTTTAGAAGATAAAAAGACTTACAAACGGAAAGGGGACTTAGGAAAGTCTCCAAACATTGCAGGTCAGCTTGTAAGCAAGGAAGCTTAACAAGCAGGAATACTCAGCGAGCAAGGAGCTCAATGAGCACGGAAACGAGAGGGCGATAGGATGTCGCGAATTTGGTCCATGATGGACGTCGGCAAGCGTTCTCTGATGAACAGTCAGACTTCGCTTCAAACCGTCGCTCATAACATTGCAAATAAATCGACCGAAGGCTTTTCGCGCCAGCGAGTTGAATTGCAGACCAATGAGCCCATCGGCCAAGGAAATATTCGTATCGGGATGGGTGCAAGGCCCGGTGTTATATCCCGAACTAATAATGCCTTTCTCGAAAAGCAAATTGAAAAAGAAGGAAGCACTCTTGGATTCAATCTCGGCCGAGCTGATACTTTGGCTCGGGTCGAAGAAGTTTACAATGAACAGGTGAACAAAGGACTCAATCAGTTTATGGGCGAGTTCTTTAACTCATTTCGCGAACTTTCAGCAAATCCCGAAAGTTTAGCCACGCGAACCATGGTTCGAGAGTCGGCTGAGTTCCTAGCAAAAGACTTCCAGCGTGTGCACAAACAATTGAGTCAGATTCAGGATGATTCCGATTTTCGAATTGTAACGAAGATTGAAGAGATCAATCAGATCAGTGAAGAGATTGCGATCTTAAACGAAAAAATTTCTTCTGTTGAGTTGGCAGGAACAACAGCCAATGATGAGCGGGATCGTCGAGATTTATTAGTTAAACAGCTTGGTGAAAAAATAAATATTAAATATGCCGAAAGTAAGAATGGACAGCTTTCAATCACAGCGGGCAACACTGCGATTTTAGTTTCCGGAACGAGCAACGCGAAGCTTTCTGCCGTTGAAGAGCCGGGAAAGAACATTCAGATCCACTATAAGACTTCGCCGGATGCAAGCCCAGTCAATATCACAGGTCAGCTTAAAGGCGGAGAAATTGGTGGGCTCTTAGACGTGCGTGACAACACCATTGTAGAACTAAAGAGCAATCTGGATCAGTTGGCTTACACTCTGGCCACTGAGGTGAATCGAGCTCACGTTGAAGGTTTTAATAGGTACAATCGCAACGGACAGGTGTTTTTTAAGCAGCCTTTAGATGTGAAAGGTGCGGCTGAGAAAATGGATCTCAGTGAGGATATTAAGACCGATGTCGGACGTATTGCAGCAGCTGGAACACCATCCGCGCCGGCAGATAATCGCATTGCAAATATTCTTTCTTCGCTTCAATACAAAAATGTATTTGAAAATGGAACAGCTTCATTTGATGGATTTTATGCTGGAACGGTTGGAAAAGTGGGTGTTGAATCCCAGCGCGCCAATTCGGCAATGGAGTCTCAGCAAAGTATTGTGAGCCAGCTAAAAAATATTCGTGAAAGCATCAGTGGTGTGAGTTTGGATGAAGAGACCACGAAGATGATTGAGTTTCAGAAAAATTTTGATGCGTCCGCCCGGTTGATTCGCACAGCGGATGAGATGATGGATACGGTCTTAAATTTAAAAAGACTATAGGAATGGATAGATGAGAGTCGCAGATAAAATGGCCTTTGAACAAGTCAAAACGAATGTCGGTAAAAACCGCCGACAGATGGCTGATTTGCAAAATCAAGCGGCGACTCAGAAGCGTGTCACTAAACCATCCGATGATCCATTGGCGGCAAGTCGCGTTCTTGGCGAGCGAGTGGACCTTGTTGGTAAAAAGCAATTTGGAAAAAACATCTCTTATGCAAAATCATTTCTGGATTACACGGATCAATCCCTTGGAGATCTATCTGAAACTTTAATGCGTGCCAAAGAGCTGGCACTGAATCAAGCCAACGATGCGAGTGCTGGACCTGAAACACGGCGAGTGGTTGCAACAGAGGTGGAACAGCTCTTCAATCAGGCGATTCAAATTGGCAATAGAAAACTTGGCGAGCGATTTATTTTTGGTGGATTTAAAACCACACAATCTCCGTTCAACCACAATGGTGAGTATCGTGGGGATTCCGGAGAGATCTTGATTCACGTGGACAAGGATTCATTCCTATCGATGAATATGCCGGGCGATCGAGTTTTCCTTGGTCAAGGATTAGGTGAGGATGGTGTGAGTGCACCGACGCAAGATCAGCCACGCACCATTGAGGATTTCAAAAAAAACGAATTGAATCAAACCCTCGATCCCCTTGTTGAAGAGACTTTATTAGAGTTGAGAGGGCCAGCCTCTGAAGAAAACTTGTTGGAAGCGGATGAGCCCCTCAACAACTCTAAAAATATATTTTCGGTGTTAAAGGACCTTGAAATTTCTCTTCGCGCCAATGACAAATCCGGAGTGCAGGATGCCATTGAAGAGATTGACCATGCTTTGAATCAAGTGGTCTTAGCGAGATCTCAAGTGGGCTCTCGCTCGACTGTGCTTGAAAACTATTCACAAACACTTGAGAAATCAAAAGTGGATAATCAGATCACAATTTCTCAGCTGGAAGATGCAGATATTTTCTCGACCATCAGTGATATCAATAAAACAGAAAGCACTCTGCAGGCGACTCTGCAAACGTCCGGAAAATTAGTTCAAAAGAGCTTGCTCGACTTTTTAGGCTAGCTTGACAATCTTTAGCCTTAACGCTAGCTAAAGTATCCCAAGAAATCTGCCGTAGATAATGTGTCAGATAGTCTGGCTCAAAAATCTCAAATGTTTCTTTGACTAGGATGTTGAAGGAGTTCTTATGCTGGTCCTAACTCGAAAACTCGGTGAAAGCATCGCCATCGACGATCACATCAAAATCCGAGTGGTGCAAATCAAGGGAAAACAAGTTCGACTTGGGATCGAAGCTCCAAGGGATACAAAAATTCACCGCGAAGAAGTATATGTCGCGATACAGAGCCAGAACCAGGAATCGGCGTCCACGTCTTCTGATAGCACCAAGGCCGTCGCTCAGCTCCTTAAGAATAAAAACAAAGCCGCTCAGTAACACAAGGCGTCATTCTCCGGTGTTTAACCGAACATTAGATCTTGTGCTGTCTGTTCTTTGGGGGCATTCTTTAGCAATGGGGAGGGGCCTATGACTATTCAGACCACTAGGTTTGGATCGGTGGAAATGACATCCGATGACGTGATTTTCTTTGCCGAAGGGTTGCTTGGATTCAACGAACTTCGTCGTTTTGTTTTGCTTGATGATCCAACGGATGAAATTTTTGCTTGGCTTCAAAGCTGTGAAGAACCAGGTGTAGCATTTCCTCTTTTAGAGCCAGAATTATTCTCATCCAATTATGTTGTTCATCTGACCAAATATGATCTGGAAGCGCTGAAACTCACTAGCAGTGAGGGCACGCGTTGCTTTTCGATCATCACCATTCCTCAGGATCCCACTCAAATGACGGCCAACTTGAAGGCGCCCATTGTGATCAATGTGAAAGAGCGTCTGGCGCGTCAGTGTGTGCTTCAGGAGAACTCTCTGAATATTCGTGAGCCGATCTTCACCAAGCTTCAACAGCGCGTGGTACAGAACCCTCAGGTTTCGATCAAAAGCCAGGCGATGGAAGAGGGCATTGCGGTTCGCCTTCCGTCTCCAGAGCTCTAGGGATCTGGACTTTAAGCCACTCCAGTCAGAAATGTTTTAATCCGATACATGAACTAAGAGACCCATGGGAGGGCCGGTTCATGTACCGTTTAAAAGGGATTTTTGTCGTTTTATTGATTTGCTCAGGATCTGTATACGCCAATCCAAATGCAGCTAAGGGACCTGATTTTTCAATCTTCGAAGTTCGCAGAGAACTCGCTCTTTCCAATGATCAAAAAACAGAAAAAGATTTTTATATTTATGCGGGTTCCGATGAAGGCGTGAAAGAAGGCTCTGTTTACACGGTCGTCCGAAACGTACCCCTATATGATGGTTTTCAGAATCGCTCACTTGGAGAAATGAAGATCAAAGTCGCAAAGGTGAAAATCATATTTGTTGATAAAAATGTCAGTGTCGCCCGATTTTATGAAGGATTTTCAAGAGAATCGATTCCCGTTCTTCGTGAGAATCATATTTTGCTTGGAGATATGATTGATGTGTCCTCGCAGACCTCTGTTAAAGCTTCCAAAGTGGAAGAGAAAGAAGGGGATCGGCAACCGAGTGGCGTAAAGTTGGT
>CAZWVK010000052.1:0-16367 GCA_964636785.1 uncultured Pseudobdellovibrionaceae bacterium
ACTTATAAAAGAGTTTTTGGAGGACTTAGCTTCAAAGTAGATGCTTTACGATTCAGACTCTGACTGCCTCCTCAATTCCTCGTCATAACTATCAGCTATCTCAAATCCAGTGACCGCCCCCTTCCGAATCCAACGCCAAAAACGTTCTTCTTTCTGAAGAGAGTCATCCCGCGAATGCCTTTCGTAAATGGCGTTATAATAACTGTTTGCCTTTTCAGTAAGTGCCTTCTTACAGGTCCTCTCCCACCGAACCGTTATTTCCTGTGATTTTCGTGCGATAATTGGAAAATTAAAATATTCAAAGGCACCTTCACCATACCGAGATTTGAGCCTTTTATGTAAAAACCCGTTCTCCTGAATCAACGCACCAATTCCATCAATCATATTTCTATTCCCCTTAAAACGATCTAAAGCTGAAAGAATGAGGGCCGCGATGTCACCATGTTTAATCGTCGGCCTCCTTCCTCTGGGTGCCCTTTGTTTTTCGAGATTCTTTAGCCGCTCCAAAAGGAAAATTTCATCTTCATCCTTCTGAAGAATTTTAAGATTGTAACCCATGGCTACTCCAGATGACTTCACCCCCAACGTTCCAAGATCAAATGTAGTTGCTCGCAAAGTCTCCATTGCATTTTTAAAATCGCGTAATAGCTCTATCTCAATTTTTTTTGGTTTTTTCCTACGATGAAGGTGGTATTGGCAGGCTCGTAAAATGCGCACCTGAAACCTAGAAAGGTATTGTTCCTCTTTCAGTGTCGTTTTAATTGCTCCGCGTTTAAGGGAATTAATCGACACGTCTTTATTCTTGGACTGGGACATAAAGGCACCTCTTGTTATGAACGCAAGGTATCTCAGAAGAGGGTCGCAACCAATTCAAGAACCAGTGCTTCATCTCAAGAATTAACAGTAAGGCAAGGGCCTGATCTGACTGATGTTTTGGTATTCACTGCGCAGCAATTCATCAGTCCAGGGGGCCTTTGCTTTACCCAAAAATCAAGAGGTGATGAATGACGACGTATAAAACAACAATGGAAATCTTCAATGAAAGTGAACTCAGTAAGACAAGGATATTTGAGCGACGAGACAAACTGTCCTGCCTTAAAAGACTTTTCCCGACTCAGTTTGATTTTCCCGACTGGGTGCCTGCAAATAAAATGAACCGACTGATTCGGCCCTCCAATCTAGCTATCAGGAGGAACTACTTGGAGGTGGTCCAAAAGCTTCGCAGCTCCTCCAGGGAGCATGAGCGGACCTCCCATGAACGCGCACTTTCCGATCGAATTAGAGTCTTCACTAGAAAAACAATTCTCCCGTCAGTATGGATTGGAAACCACTGCATTGACCTCTTCATTCCCAATGTCCGGTCTCAGCCCGGGGAAGTCCGGAAGATGCGGGGGCTCGCAATCGAAGTGGACGGGAATGTTCACGACCTCGAAAGCAAAATGAGGAAAGACCAAACGAAGAGTGAAGTCCTCCAAATGATTGGTATTGGAGAGGTTCACATCCCTAATTTGGAATTTAATGAACCCACCGTTTTGGCCATTCAGAAGAACTTAAAAGACCTCAAACCCCTTGATAGTCGAGAGAGGAGAAGAGTGTGGAGGCGGATCGAACTCATCACCATCGCGCTGCAAATGAGCGACGACGCCTTCTATAGACTCTTCACTAGCGGAGGTCGCCATGACTAACACAAAAATTCACAAAAGCACCCAGAGCTTTAAGGGACCTCAAGAGTCTGCTATTAACGAAATCAGCTCTTTGAAAATTGAGAGATGGCTATCCTCGAAAGAGGCTGCCCAATACTTAGGGATTTCTGTGTCGGCCCTCACCATGAAGGTCTACCGCAAAGAGATCCGCCCTAAGAAGTTGGGTCGTCTCAATCGATTTAGCCAAAGTGATTTGGATGGGCTTCTTCTTTCGACCAATGAAACCTCCTTACCAAGGAGGTTTTAACATGGGAATCAAACCCCTAAACCAAGAACGAACGAAGTGGGAAGTCCGTGCCAGCAAAAGGCACCCAACTCTTAAGAAACCCATAGGCATCACCCGCACCTTCAAAGGCACCGAGAAACAGGCTTTAAAAGTTCATGTCGACCTTTCGATTGAACTTGAAAAGAAGATCACAGCGTCCATGAAAACAAAGTGGTCCGAGGTGCTCGAAAAGTGCTTGTTCCACATGAGGTACAAACTCAAATGCACTGAAAAGACCGTCACCAACTATCGATACTATTTGGAGGCTTACACGCTTCCGATATGGGCCGATAGGGCGATTGATTCGATCTTCATGCCCGAGATAGATGACCTCATCGAAAAGGGCGCAGAAGGCAAATCTGAAACACAAAAGCAGAACTTGCATAAGATGATTAAAGCCGTCTTTAAGTATGCAAGAGAGTGCGGCCTAATTGTTCACGACCCCATGCCGGGCCTTGCGAATAAAAAGTATGAGAAGAGACTTCAGGTGCTGACTGAGTCCCAAGCGATGACTTTGCTCGATAAGGCCCTTGAGTACGGATCGGAGTGGCACCCACTCTGGTTCACAGCTCTTTACACGGGCATGAGAAATGGTGAGCTGTATGCGCTGACCTGGGACAAAGTGAACTTCGAGACGGGAATGATCTATGTGGACACCTCATGGAACAACGTCGATGGGTTCAAGTCGACCAAGTCCGGTGATGCTCGAACGGTCCCAATGGCACCCGAACTTCAATCCTTCTTGAAGGTGCAAAAAGCAAAGTTGGGTCAAAGTGACTTTGTTCTTCCAAGACTGTCCAAGTGGGACAAGGGTGAACAAGCCAGGGAGCTTCGCAAGTTTTTGATCTTGTGTAAGCTGCCGGACATTCGGTTTCACGATCTCAGAGCCACATGGGCGACCCTTTTATTATCAAAAGGAGTTCCACCCGTGAAGGTCATGCAGATCGGAGGTTGGAAAGAGCTGAAGACAATGATGCTCTACACGCGGGCAGCGGGGATCGAACTTAAAGGAGCAACTGATACTCTGGGTCTACATGATCCAAGTGCGAAAAAGGGGCAAGTGATGAGCTTTCACCGCCCAAAAATAGGCTCTATGGAGGCTACCGTTGCAAGAACGTAAGTGGGATCATATAAAGGTTAGGAATGTTAATCGCTTAGAAGGGGCTTCACCTTCTGAGCCATTTGCAAGCACAGTTTTTAACCAGCAAGCAAAATCAAAATTAGCAGAATAATTTTAATAACTTAAGAATGAAGAAGTTCTCTTTTAGTGAACATTCCAGTTAAAATAATGACACCTTGACTCCACAAGAATTTACTCGGAAAAGAAGCCGTGGACAGGTCGAATGTCTCTTTGAAAGCTGGATTGGAATGAACCTTTTAAATCAAATCAGATCGATTTTGACCTCAAAAAAGAAAGGTATTCCCAAGAATAAAGTCTTCTGTGCTTATCCTTTTGTTCACCTATCCACAGTACCGGCTGGATTTGTGCGACCCTGCTGCTACTTCACTAGAATGTTAAGAGATGACAATAGGAAAAATTTTTCAATCACAAAGAACACGGTCGAAGAGATTTGGAATAGCTCGGACCTTCGGGAAATTCGAAAGAAAATATTTTCAGGAGAATCGGTCAGCTACTGCGCTCAATGTTACAAAGAAGACAAGCTTGGGAAAACAAGTCTCCGGGCACGGAGTCTGAAAGACTGGAGTAAGCACCCCGCCTTTCAAAATACGCTAGCTAAACTAGAGGAAAGTGATTTCCGCGTCGACTCTCCTCCGAAATTTCTAGAGCTCAAACCCGGGAACTTGTGCAATTTAAAATGTCGTATGTGCAATCAGTTCGATAGCTCTAAAGTGGCTGCTGAGATAGTAGAGCTTTCTAAAAAATATAGTGACATCAATCCATCGCGAGACTCCCGTATTTTTCATACTGGCAGTTATGAAATGGACTTTGATATTTCAAAAATGGCTGATTGGGATAAGGAAGAGGGGTTCTGGGCAGAAGTTGAAAAGTTAATTCCATATCTGGAACAAATCAGTATAGCAGGAGGAGAACCTACTCTTTTAAAGAATGTCCATGGTTTTTTGCAAAGATGTGTTGAAACAGGTTATGCGGGAAATATGCACGTATTGCTTGCTACGAACTTCACACTTCTAAATGACAACCTTCTTAAACTGTCCAGTGAATTCAAGTTTTTCGAATTTATCGCCAGTATTGATGGAACGGAAGCCGTCCAAGAGTACATTCGCTATCCTTCGAGATGGCTTACTGTAAAATCTAATTTCGAACATGCAAAAGCTTACATGCAACCTCATAAAACCAAGATTTTAATAAATCTAACCCTACAGATATATAATATCCTGTCCTTCACTAAAGTTTTAGATTGGCTCGAAGAATTAGATCTTCAAGAGCCTCATTTCTATCATCATCCATTTTATTTAAATATATTATGTGACCCGGCCTACTTATCTTATAATATCTTGCCTCTGGCCGGGCGAAAGCTAGCTATCCAAAGAATTGACGATTATCTCTACCGTTCCAAAATTTTAAATAAGTTTCCTGACTTATTGGATCGCTTCGACCTAATAAGATACGAGTTAAAAAAGGGGCCGACCCCAGACTATCATGCACGACTTGCCGAATTCTGGGAGTACAATGAGATTCTCGATGAACACCGAGGACAAAGTCTTAAGAATGCAGATCCGGAGCTCTACAAAATCATTTCAGCTGAGGTAGACCGTCTGGC
Organism: uncultured Pseudobdellovibrionaceae bacterium; assembly: GCA_964636785.1. Lineage (GTDB taxonomy): Bacteria > Bdellovibrionota > Bdellovibrionia > Bdellovibrionales > UBA1609 > UBA6776. The sequence continues at coordinate 4,713 of CAZWVK010000052.1, forward strand.
TCTCTCAGAAAAGCGACTCTTAAGAAGAGATGTAAGCCGCTATAGTTCAAAAGGTGGCTGAGTTAAATAATTATTGAACGCATTACAGTATATAAGATTCGAACTCTAAGCGGCATTTCCCCTACTTAAGACTTGTTCCGTTGACGGTCCACACAAGCACAATCAGTTGACCTTCCAAACCATCCTCACTGATTGCAGATTTGATGTCGTAGTAATGCTGACGTGAAACACCTAAGTTTCGACACGCTTCAGAAATGTTTCCCAAGGTCTGGGCAAGCTCGACAATATTCAGTTTCCTATTAATAATGTATTGTTGTTGAGTCATGGACTCTTCTCCTTTTGTTGAAAATTTACTTCGCAAATAAATCTTCAACCGAGAGAGTCCGTGCCTCAATACTTCCTCATAAAAAGTCTAGGTCCTGTAAACGCTTTTCTTAACTAGGCCACATTATAAGCTTGATTCCAGAAATGGATCGACCAACTTACGAGGCACCTTGTGTAAACGATAGATCCGCGCAGGGAGGCCATTTTTAATCTTGTTAGGATTGACCCACTCCCAAATAATCTCTTTATCTTTAGTCAACTCAAACGCTGACCCGCCATTAGTGATATGAGTCACTAAAATATTACCATTAGGTAGTACTTCAGAAAATCCCCAGTAAGACGCATAAAAGGACATGGATGTTTTGGGAGCATGATATATCCACACAATTTCATCCTTCTCGAAAGAATATGCCTCAATGCTTGAATACGTAATTGGGAAATTAAAAATAGAAGGACCAAAATCTTCGTATGTTCCCATTAAAGTTGAATCTCGAAAAAAATATTTTACATCTATTGGAAGGTTCCACCACAACAATAACTTTTCAAAAACTGATGGCCTCCATTGCGTCCGAGATGCGTGAACTCTCTGAGAAATATGATTATGTCAACGTATCCACGCAAGCCTATTTGTTTGATCAAATCGGAATCGATTTTGACGTTTCAAAAATACCGGATTGGGAGACACAGAGCAATTTTTGGGACGAAATGAAAAGATTCGTTCCTCACTTGGAACAAATCAGTCTAGCCGGCGGAGAGCCAACCCTTCTCAAAAAAGTCCACGACTTCCTCCACTACTGCGCGACTTCAGGACACTCGAAGAAGATTAAAGTGCTACTTGCCACCAATTTTACTCTACTAAATAGAAACCTTTTGGAAATTGCAAAGGAGTTCAAGGCATTCGAATTCATCGCAAGTATCGATGGGGTCGGACCTGTTCAGGAATTCATTCGCAGTCCTTCAAAATGGGAGATCGTAAAGTTCAATTTCGAGCAAACAAAACTCAAAATGGAGCCTTGGGGAATCAAGGTTCTGGTTAATATCACTCTGCAAATTTATAATATTTTAACTTTCACTGAGATTCTGGACTGGCTGGAAGAGTTGGACCTAATTGCTCCTCACTTTTACCATCATCCATTTCACCTTAATATTTTGAATCACCCCAAGCACCTTTCTTACGATCTTTTGCCGCCAGCTGGAAGAACCCTCGCCATTGGACGAATCGATGATTACCTTAGTCGATCGCTCCTTCTTCAGAAGTTTCCAGATCTAAAAGACCGGTTTGAACTCATTAAATTTGAGCTCAAGCAGGAACTACCGCGAGATTATAATAAGCGCCTTCTCACTTTCTGGAAATTCAACTATCTTCTCGACACCCATCGAGGCGAAGCGCTGCGAGAGGCCGACCCCGTATTTTATGAGATCGTTGAAGACGAAGTGGAGAGGTTAAGGTAAGACGCTGTTTGCATTGCTCAGCCACTTGGGCTTAAAAATAGTTTTAGTTCCCGAAGATCAGGATCATTTTTCGGGAGTTTCGACTCAAGATCTGCCATTATACTCTTATAGTCACCCTTAAAAGCAAAAGCCATAATTGCATGACCAAACTGCTCCATATGATTCAAGTCCGGTAGACTTCTAAGCGTCATTTTCAATTCTCTAAAAATTCTCGCAGAATTTTCCTTATTTCGATTCCCCAACGCCTCAGCCACCAGCTCATAAAACTGGCTGACAGCAAGGATCTCCGTAACACCACGAACTTCTGTATTCATAGAGTATTTCAGTTCCCGAGATTTTCGAGCGACCAATGCGTAATTCTTCATGCCTGCTAATGCAGACATCTTCGCTAGGTATCCATATCCCATTTGCCATTCAAATCGATTTTCCCGGGAGCCTATCAGCTTTAGAAACTTATCCGTAGATTCCGATGCAGCTTCGTATTTCTGTTGTGCCACTTGCACCCATGCGATTTGTAGATAAAGCCACGGAACCTCTCTAACAGGAAGCTCTTTGCTCTGGGCAATCAATTGTTCCAATTTTGTAGCAGCCTCTTTGTATTTACCCTGATAATATCGAGCAAGGCTCTCCAGAGCGGCGATACGTGCCCCGTCCGCCTTCGACGGATTTTTAAATTGAGCTCGAATCTGTTTTATCTGGTCTTCACATACCGTCATCTTTCCTTTATATCGCCAGTACTCACACATCGTGCGAACTACACTCACCCGCCAGCTCGGATCTTTTGAGTCCGCCACCAGCGGAATCAACGTCATTGCAACTGAAGTAAACTTTTCTCTTTGGGCAGAGGCAGAAAAAATTGCGCCGACTTCTCCCAGCCACTGGCGAACAATCTCTGCATCACGTGCCGAAAATCTCTTACTTCCGACGTGCCATTCTAAGCTGAAACGCGCAAGTTCTTGCATTAAATCCAGTCGAACCGGAACCGTTTTGGCGAGACCTACTAGCGCAGTAGTGACTCTCCTAACTCCGTCAACAACATTCCCAGGTGGCGATTTCATTTCATTCCGAACCACCGGCATAACCTCAGGGATAAGAATGGGATTCGAAGCAACGGACGTGAGTAAATGTAGAACCATATCCAGGCGAGCGTTGCTTCCTCTATCGGAACAGGTATTGATTTGAGAGAGCATAGTACGGACATGAGGGCTTATCGAAATGAATTTGAATATAGAGCTGAGAATAGCCTCCGCCACCTCTGGATCTCGATCTTTCTCACAGAGGCTCTTTTTAAGCTTATCTAAGTTTAAACACCTTGGCCGCTTGCTTATACACAACTCTTCCCGCTCATGTAGCAGATCTTGTGCATCTTTCAGCGATGTCAAACCTGGATGCTTTCCAATACGATTTGACCCAAGAATAATATCGATTTCATCAAATCTTTGAGCAGGATCTTTGAACGTATTAGCAGTACCAAGCTGGGCCCAACTGATGTCTCCTATTGAAACTAAAAGCCCTAATAGCATGCACGAATAACAGCGCTTCAACATTCCGACTCGTCGCCATACTGCCATTAGACACCTTCCTTTCGCATAGTTTTCTATCTGAAAATCTAGTTTCTCTAAATGATTTTCGAAAAATAGCTTATACTTTTATCAAAAGATTTCCAAATCTATCCAATACTATCTAATTAGCTGGATACGGAGAAGTTCAAAATATGCTGTCTGACAATCAAATGGGTAAAGGTTGGGTTTTTTCTCCTTACCAGGACGTGATCGCATTTGTTCTCCCGGTTATGATAGGTGCTTTATTTATGAGTGAGATCTTCCCTAGTTACGCAGGGATCAGTCAGTTTCCAATACTCTTTCTTGTGATGACCCTCCTTATTGATTCCGCTCACGTATACTCCACCCTCTGGAGAACCTACTTTGATAAAAGAGAACTCACGCTACGAAGAAGGCTATACATATTGGCTCCCCTATTTGCTATTGTTGTCCTAGGAATTATCGTAAGCATCTCGCTACCGGCACTTCTCACTTTCTCCGCCTATGCTGCTCTTACACACTTCATTCGTCAACAGTATGGATGGATGATGGTCGCGTCTGCAAAGTCAGGAACAAAACCCCTCGACCGCAGACTTGATAAGATTGCGATCTATTCGGTAACCCTATATCCAATTATCTGGTGCCACATGACCTATGATTCTAAAAGTCCAACGGGTTGGTTTCTTAAACATGACCTCGCCCTCGGAACACTTCCTGACCTCACGTGGCTTATGACTCCCTTAGTGAGCGCCTTTTTGGTGGTATATATCGCCAGACAGTTTATTCTGACACTTCAAAATGGTTATCTGGCTACAGGAAAGATAATCATTTTCGCGACAACATGGTTTGCATGGTGGGCAGGAACGCTTCTTTGGTCCAGTGACAGAATATCCAACGAGATGATCACCTTTGCACATGGTTTTCCTTACCTGCTCTTGATTTATCGAGATGGAAAGGTTCGACATCAAGTGAGTCGCAAGAGTTTTGTCTTCAATTCAAAAGTAGGTTTGGTCGTCTTTATGATATGCGCCTTTATACCAGCATACTTCGAAGAGTTTTTCAGAAACGCCTTCTATAAGTTATGGCCACTCTCTATATTCCCGTCGATTTCAACTATCAGCAAAATACAGCCTGAACTCAGCGAGTTACAACTTTCTATAATCCTCGCCCTCCTTTTTCTACCTGCTCTAATTCACTTTATTTTAGACGCATTCCTATGGACGAAACATCATTATCGCTTTTGAAACGTTGAACGACAGAGCATCATTTGCGATTCCATTCTAAATATTCTATCGTTTAATGAAATATTGTGAGGCCGTTCTGAATGGGAAAAAAAAAGATAAATTTACACCACCTACGTTGCCCTTCGCCCAAACTTTCAGTTTTAGCGATTCTAAAAGAGTGGTGTCTCATTGGGTTGACGATTTATATTAGTGAAAGATTCTTTTCGGGCCCGGCTGTTCTTATTGGAATTTTCTTTATCGCAACTCGTATGTATGCTCTGACCGAACTCACACACGAGGCCATTCATGGAAACTTGTTTAAGGCGAAGAGAACTCACCTTTTTCTCGAATTTCTCTATAGCTGGCCGGTCTTCACAGACATAAGATCATACGGTCCAGGACACCTTCGTCACCACTCAAGAATGAACTCATTACACGATGATCCTTCTACGTTTTGGCTGAAGCGAGAGGGCCTCTTCGAAGAGAACAGTCGGATGCGAATGCTTTGGATTCTTATTATTCGCCCTCTTCTTGGCTATCAGGCTCTAAAAGAGCTGAGAGATGCAAAATACTTTTTATCAAAATATTCCAGTTATAAAAATTTGATTTTCTTTTGGCTGCTCGTTTTCGGAATGTCTTGGTATTTGAACCTACTTCCTCAGCTCACTCTCTACTGGCTTATTCCCTTCTTTTGGCTTGAGTCGACATTTCGCTTTTGGAAAGAAGTCGAAGACCACTACCATACTCACTCAGGAATTCGCACCGTCACGCCATCTAGGATTTATGCTTTTTTTCTAAATCCGTATGCCTGCGGGAACCATCACATCCATCACAGAGATCCTAAGATTCCTTGGCATAAGATGGAAGCGGCTCGTAAACTTATGCCCGCACCAAGTATGGATAAGAGCCGACATTTTTTCGATACTTTGAGCCAGATTCTAAGACGTAATGAAAATAAACTTATTTGGCCGAAGAAAGTTCTAGATAACTAGGTTAGAATTCTAAAGATTCAAAATTGACGAAGTATTTTTGGATCTGGTCCTGCAGATCGACGCCAAAGCTCATCATATATTTATAATGATTCATTTTATAAACACTAGTTGCGCCCGGATATTTCTCTCTCATCGTTTTTCTAAGCCGCTCTTCTTCGTGTGCGAGATTTTCATATCCATTGCTTGGGTTTCGAAATGCTAGCTTGAAATGACGGGAGTATATTTCATGCTTGATTTTTCTTGTCGAGAGAAGACGGCGGCTCTTGCCATCACGAACGAAATTAAGAACAGCTTGGTCCAGCATAAATGCTAGCATTTGCTCGCTGTTATATTGGAAAAACGCAGGGACTCCATCGCGTTTGCGCTTTACGAACCAGCGGTAAAGGGAATAAAAAACTTCCGTCTCCCATTCATAAAATACATTGGAGCCTTCATTTCTTTTAAAGTATCCATCGCCTCCGCCAATGACAACTGTCCCGTCAAGCTGATCTGATGCCCAGAATAGTGTGGCCAGCATTGGGCTCGGAGAGCTAATCAGGTCAGCATAATCCCATACTTCATTTTTCCAAAATTTGCGAATATTTAACGGAATAATTTTCGGAGTAATTTTCATTTCAGCACAAGCATCGAAGGCGAATTGAATATCATGTTTATTTAAGCCATCTTCAAATTCAATGATATTCACCTGAATATTGATTCCAGACTCGACAAAGCTTCTAACAACAACTTCGGAATCCATGCCTCCCGACAAAAGAACATTGATAGGTTTTGGATAAGTTTCGTAGATCTCCTGTGCCGTTAATAGACATTCCTCTCGCCACGACTTCACAGGTCTTGAAACAGGGCCGTGAGAAACTGCGAACACATCGTCTTCACTCTTTCTAAAACTAAATGGAACTCCATTATAGTAATATTTGAAATGATTGTCTCTCGTCAGCAGGGGAGTGTCGTTCTTAGTCTCTTTCATATGTTTCCTGCTCAAACTCTATTAAATCTTGAATTAGATTCAGTGATTTTACAGCAAGGTCCATCAACTCTCCAGAGACCGCTGTATAAAGTGGTCTCTGTGAAAGAAGGCTACCTATTTCCGAGTCTTGTGAGACTTTGTCACCAGTGCAAGCTTCAGGCGTAAAATAAATATGATCTTTGTTCAGCGATGGCATTGAAAACGAAAACTCATCAAAGCATAGATCATCTAAATGATTTGTCTTAACAATTCCTCTCTTGGGAATCTTCCGAACTATCCTTTGATGCTCGAGATTCTTAAACACAATCTGACTCCAGTAACTTTCAGGTGTTCTTTCTAAAACTTCTCGATTCAAATTATCAAGGTCGAATTTCTTTGGTGCCACTGCATATTGATCAATATGTACTTCCAAGAGAGTTTTAAGCCCAGCATGATGCATACTTAAGTTGGCTACGGTTGAAGCGCCAGATACGCGAGGATTAACTTCAGAAAAAAAAGCTCTTTTCCTTTTTTTGTCATATAACAGATCAACAGAATAATAACCCTTATAACCTTTTGTCGCCATAAAGCGACCGATCTTTCTGACATAGTTTTGTACTTTTTTTTGTTCTCCATCTGATATCTCATCAACTAAGACTTGATTTCCACACCAGCTTTTTTCGGTCGTCGTAAGCCTAGAATTTCCATTTATCTCGCTCATTAAAGGACCGACCAAGGCATCATCACCAACGACGCAAGCGTCAACACAAATGCAAAAGCAGTCTATATATTCACAGACTCTCAGCCTCTCGCCAGAATCCTTAAATCGATGAATGACCTCGTTCCATTTATCAAGCCCATTCACCATGAAAGTCGTTTCGGCCGAAGAACCAAATGGATGTTGGACAACCACCCTCTCCCCCAAGAGTTCTATAACTTCACTATAAGATGGGGGCCGAGAGGCATGAAAAATAATATGATTCACCTGGGGAATTTCCAATGACCTCGCGTATTCAGACATTCGAATTTTATGATCAAAAAGATCACGAGTCTTAACGTCTACATGTCCAAATTTAAGCCCCAAGGCGCGAACTCTTCGTATGGTTTCTTCATCATACATTACGAATAGCGCAAGAGTCTCTTCGCCCGGCTTCGGAGAAAGCGTTTTTTTCAGATAATCTGAGACAAGTAAATTATTTGAAAGCCGAGTGAAATCTCCTCCATGATCTCTATTGATATCTGGTGGGTTGATGCAATGAGAGCCTTCTCCATAATAAGTTGAAAATCTTAAGTCCGGGATGACCTCAGACATACCAAGCATTGGATAGTCACTTGCCGCAAAAAAGACAGATTTCATATACATTCCATTTGCCGCGAATCTTCGTTTCTCAATAGAAATCGAAAGATTTCTCGTTGAGGCAGTGTTGCTCCTGGAATCTTTGTAGATCCCCAGTACACACATGAAGCTCTTGGTCCTAAGCCGCCGTACTCGATATATCCACGCTCAATGTCCTGAACATTCGAATTGTAAATGATGTTTGAATCCAGATGGAGGTTCTTGCTTTTCAATGATTCAACATAAGGGCTTTTACCAAAGACCGTTAAATACATCGCATTTTGAAAGTATCGCGGATGCTCGAAGTAAATCTTTAAATCGCGATCGTCTGTATATGGCTGCAACATGATCACCGGCGCAAAATACTCTTCAAAAACGGGACCTTTCACAAGGGGCTTTAAGAAAACTGTTGGAAAAATCAATTGGTTTATTGGATTTATATCTCCGCCATACAGGTAGTATTTCTTATTTTTTCTAAACAACTCAGCGGTTTTCACGACATGGGAGCCATTTGTGTTTGGACCAACAAGCGTGTCTCTGTTTTCATAAGGTCCCACCAAATGCTCGATCTTTTTTAATCTGTGGAGCAGAAGTTTTTTAAACTCCTCTTGGGCCATTTCGTGAATAAGAATTGAGCTCGGAGCTGAACAATCCTGACCTTGATTATACAGGCTTACCTTAAGAATATTCTCTACGGCTTGCTCGAGGTCAGCTGTCTCCGTGACCACAATGGGATTATGACCAGATCCGTTCAGAATAAATAAGGATTTTTCACTAAAGAGTTTTCTTAAGTTTAATCCGGTCTCCGATGAACCAGTAAAAATCACCGCGTCCGTTATATCCGCATCTTTTATTGTGAATCCTTCTCTATCGCCAAACCACGCGTTTACATTAGGAAAAAACTGATGGAAATCTAGCTCCTTCAAAAGCTTCTCAAACAGGCGATAAGCTGATTGCGGCGGACGAAACTGAAGCTTGCGAGCTTGAAATGACGGCACTATAACGAAACAGGTAAGTGCATACAACGGCTGGTTTTGAGGAAGGAAGACCTTAATTAGCCCGGTTCTTTGACCGAAATAGGTTTTGTTCTCTTTTAAATTTTTTAAAAGGTCTAGAGCACGCCACATCTCGTCAGCGGCGACCCAGTGTGTTTCATATTCCATGAGGATTGAGATAATGGTTTCTCTTCGGCTTTCAATCCACCGTATAAACCCGGATACGAATTCTTGCAAATCTCCAAAGGTGTAATTTTCACCTAAAAGCTTCAAAGATCGTGGTGGTGATTCCATAAACTTGTCGGCTACCTCCAGGCTCACCCATACAGCAGTCAGAACTCAAAGTCACTACCCATCATACAGTGCCATAGACCTTGATAATGTTTTCACTTTGGTCAGAAAAACGACTTAACGGAATATAATGTTTAAAGTTCGCACTCAGATGGCCCGTTTCGTCTTCGTGATCCGCATGAACCTGAGATTTAGAATCGATTAGAAAGCTACTCTCGAAGTTTTGACTTTCTTGCTTTGCTTTTTCTATAGCCGCCCAAAATTTTCCTCTCCATAGAATTCCGCTTACAACCTCAGGCTCTCGAAATTCAATCGCCCAATCGTCCACCCCAATCTTTTTCTTCTGAAAAGGATCATAGCTTAAATTTCTTATTCTCAAAAAAGAGTGAGGGCTCGGCTCATTCTCTTTTAACCTAATAAAGTTATCAAAATCGATAAAGAATATATTTCTTCCATTTAATCGCTGAACCTTACTCGCACAAACTCCATCATAGCCCCAGATACCATCAGTCTCATTTTGAATACTAATTTTATTAAGCCTATTGTTCGAACCATTGAAACCATACTTTCCAATATTTTCTTTCACAAATTCATCGCCCATTTTCCTCATACTCGCTGGCTCAAATGATTTCTGAGCCAGAATCAATGGCTTTTTTGAAAAGGGGCTTATTCTCTCGTAGATATGGGGACAGCGGCAAAATCCAGAATGCTTCTCAAAAGTCTGCCAACTTTCTGGACGAAAGTATCCAATGACCATGCGCCAAGGCTCAGGCCAAAGCTCAAGCATCTTAGACACTATAATGTGGCCGAGCCCTTGTCCCCGAAACCCTTCTTCAACGAAAATTCCTCTTATCCTCAAATGAGTAGAGCTTATATTGTAGATGGAAGAGTACGCTACAAGGCGGCCATCTATCTCGAGCGCAACCGGAAAGAAAAGCATTCTGGAAAAAATCTCTCTTCCATAGTACCGAATCATTCCGAAAGGATTATTGAAACTTGAAATATGACTCGGGTTCTCCACATTCCAGTGTCGCGCGATTTTACGTTGCCACTCCCCAATAGGAAGAATTCGTAGTTGAACCATAATGCCCTAAATAAATCCAATTAAAGTGGGCCTAAAGCTACTATGAGACTCGCTGGAGTAGAACTAATTTTTGACTCTGACACACCACTTTGAAGTCAGATAGCACAATATCACGGGGCAGATCTGGCAGACTATCTTCTAAGAGATAACCACCCTTTACGATGTTTCGTGTGAGATAATTCAGAGCGGCTAATTTGCTTCGAGGCGAGCCTTCCCAGTTCGATGCATTATTCCATCCAAATGCAACCGGGCGATCAAACTCACGATTTACACTGCGGATATCCTTTACCACGATCGCTGGGTGTTGAACATATGGATAAGCCTCGAAACCCAAACATCTTTCAACGCCAAAGCGACTACAAAACTTTTTAAAAGATCTCGCCTTATAGGTACCGACTTCGACGATCCATCCCTCCGGGATATCTATGACACTTAAAACATTTTCAAAAAAAGAATCTATCTCCTCATGCCACAACGATTCTTCATTCCAATGCTTAAGATAATTAGGACTCAAATCAATTTTGTCCTTAGGAAACAATTCATATAGGGAACGAGTATCGAAATCATTCTCCCCTTTCGTTTCCACAAAAGTGTTCACCATTGATTTAAATGGAATTACACTCAAACCACTCACAATAACAGCGTGCTTTAATAGAATTCTCCGAGAGGTTTTTGCACAACTGTTCATACCCTATTTTCCTATAACCCATGCCGAATTTCAAGAGTAAATCCTGGACCTAAGACTTTCGGCAAGGAAATTGATTTCTATTTCACACTGAGCTACTTTGTCTCATTATGGAACTCAACCTCAGTGACGATGTAACGGATTACTTCATACGAATACCAGAGTTTGACCTAACGGAAAATGAGCGCACTTATCTTTGGGAGTACTACGACAGACATGTCGATCATGATGTTTATTATATCGCCAGAGATGGAACTCATGATGGCAATATATGGAATGGCAGTCTCAATGTGAGAAATGTGGCCTTTCTTAGAGAGCGATTTTCAAGAATTCAAGTTCCATGGAAGGCCTATTACCATCTGCAAAAAGCAAACACTGTTGTCGAAGCTCATCAAGATGAAAATAGGTATTCAATTATAAATATTCCCATCAGAAATGAATTGGACGTCCCTACTCTTTGGTATAAAGACTTTCCATCGGCTGAAACTCAACCCTTGTTTACGACTCAGTACGGCGACAAATCCTATCTGATCAATGTCAAAAGGGTGCATGAAGTGAGAAACACCAATCCGTATTTACGTCTGATGTTTCAAATTCACATGCGACAGCCTTATGAAGAAATTCGCGAGCTGTATTACTCTAAAAAACTATTTGTCTAAATTAATCCGAATTATAATGAGACCCAGTCACCCATCTGCGCTGCTCGCTGACCTAAGCCTTGTATGACCGACTGAAAGCTATTTAAGTCGTTCAATCGCTCTTCCTTAAATCTTTTTATAAGCTCCT
>CAZWVK010000053.1:0-16295 GCA_964636785.1 uncultured Pseudobdellovibrionaceae bacterium
GCGACTCCTTAAAAAGAGTCGCTTTTTATTTTGAGTGGATGGAGCCTGCCGTGTTTTTCAGTTTAGAAACAACGAGCGCTCGTGTCGCTTCCATGTCCCCATTGGGAGCATAGACGACCTGATACTTGAGCTCCTCAAGGCTTTTTTTAGCTTGAGGATGAGTGAAGTTTTCGTTGGCCTGATCCAGATAGAGTCCGATTTTTCGCTTGAAGTCACCGAATTCAGGCTCTCTTAACCATTTTATCTTCTCGCAGAGTTCCAATAATCCGTCTTTGTCTTTCATGTCTATCTCCATTAATCTAGGACTCCAAGATTAGTTAAAATCGGAGGACCAAGCAATTGCAAATCCCAATTGAGAACCCCATAGCGTTACTTGAGGACTGGCTCAATGAAGCAAAAATGAATTCGCCTTTGAGTGAACCTTGGGCAATGGCCATTGCGACTGCGTCTCAGTCCGGAGAAATTCACAATCGCATGGTCCTTTTAAAAAGCTTAAGCGAAGAGGGCATAACTTTTTTTACCAATTATAGTAGCCAAAAAGGCCACGATCTTGATTCTAATCCGCAGACTGAAGCGGTGTTTTACTGGGATAACTTGGCTAGACAAGTTCGTATTGGTGGGTCCGTTCGAAAAACCTCGCGCGAGATTTCTGAACAATACTGGAACTCGAGGGCTCGGGAAAGTCAGCTCAGTCAGTGGGTGTCTTTGCAGTCATCACCACTGGATGATTTTGCCAAATTGGAATCCATGGTTAACGAAGCGCGCGCCAAATTTGATGGAAGAGACATCCCCTGTCCTGAGAACTGGGGTGGGTATCTTCTCGAACCAAATCGGATTGAGTTTTGGATGGGCTCTAAATCCCGTCTTCATGAGCGCATTCTCTGCAAGCGCACCGATAGTACCTGGACCTCTTTACGGCTTTACCCTTGATCTCTGACAAGGCACATCATTTAATAGGGAAAAGAGGTGCCTTTTGCCGAATATTATTGCGATCGCAAAAGACGAAAAGCTGCTCGCGGATTTGGAAAGGATCTGCCAGGAGCTTGTAAAGGAGGATTTGCATTTCGCTGCATTCAAAAGCAGTGAAGAGTTTGAATCCCTATATTTTAAATCCTCTAGTCCTAGCCAATCCGATAAAGAGAACGACGAGGAGAGTGCTCCAGAGGATCTGCGCCTTTTCAGTCATATCCATATTATTCTAATGGCTGAGGATGCGCTCAAAGGAAAGATCAAAGACACCGCACTTGAATATCTCACAAAGACCCGACAAAAGGGCTTTTGGCCGGAAGAGAATCGTCCACGCATTCTGGCTTTTCGATTCGCGGAAGATATTTTTGATAAACTCAGTTTCACTCACCCTGCTCTTGAGGATTTGGTCTTTCTTCCACTCGACAAGCCGCTCCTCATGCAGAAACTTGAAATTTACCTCAATCTTCCAAAACTTATAAAGCCAAGTTATCTCTATTCCCATGAGACGAAAATTCCGATTGAGATATCTAAAATTGTCACTCTTGATCGACTCAATGACTGCGCGCTTGCGATCAGGAACAAAGTTCCTCTTATGGTTGGAGTGCGCGGAAAGTTCTACCTTTTCCCGCCTGGCTCCAAAAATGTGATTCGATTTTTTGGAAAGGTCTATCGCACAGAACCCCATCCTGAATATCCCGGTGAGTTTCTGGTGTACTTTTTCTTATTTGGAGTTCGAAAGACCGAGATTTCCACCATCCGTCAATGGCTCAGCTCGAGTTCACACTATCAAAGCTTAAAAGATGAAAGCACCAAAGCTTTCTTTATCAATCCGGATGACATGTTTCTTACAGAAGAGGAAAAAGCTCTATATTCAATTGCAATCGTGGATCCAGATGTCGATCACACAAAAAATCTGGTGCATTTTTTAGAACGTAAAGTCGATCGATTGTCGATCTCTCACTTTGATTCTTTTTCTGCATTTTATGAGCTAGGATTAGCCACCCAAGGAAGTGAAGACTCGGATTCGTTTGTCCCTCAACCTTCAACAGCAGAGCATCTTCCCGCTACTGGGTTACGTTTCACTTGCAACTCAGAAAGCAAGGCTTTGACGAAAGTTGAAATCAAAGATCCCGAAAATGATCGTTTTTGCGGACACTTGATGAGTGAATACTTTCAAGAGGGGGAAAAGAATTGGTGGTCTCTGTTTGAACTCAAGCAAAATGAGATCATTTTCAAAGAAGCCATAAGCCAACCGGGTGAAACCAAAAGAATTCTCTTTGCAAAAACCTCAGAAGCACAATGGCTTGGCTTTGATGTCACATTTAAGCCGGAAGGCTCCGATGTGGAGGTGCTGATTGAGCCTCTTGATTCTGCTCAATTGGCCGAGCGATATCTACCTTATAAGAAGTTACCCAAACTTTCTGCATTGATCATCGATGCACGCTTGATTGCAAATGTGAATTTCGACTCTTGGAAGACAGCACTTTTTGAGCGCGCAATGGCGGCTGGTGCCATTGGAAAACCTGAAGATTTAAAAATTATTCTAACATCAGAGAGTGAGAGCCATATGGATGAAAGCTGGCTTCACACCAACCAAGTCATTGCACTCTTACAAAAACCAGTGGATCAAAAGAGCATGGCTGTGGTTTTAACTGAAGCCCTTAGGAATCCGAACACACCTTACCGTTTTGACAATCTGGGGTGGATCACACCAGGACTCAAAACTCATCTTTCAAAACCAGTTGTGCTTGAACGTGTGAGTGAATACGGCGCAACAATCAACACTTCAACTCCGTTCAAAGAAGGATCCTTTTTCTTTCTCAGAAAAAGCATCTTTGATGAAGCTCCAAATAATTGTTTAGCCGCCCGGGTCTATCAGAGCGAACCTCATCCCAGTGAAGAAGGCCGTTATCAGGTTCATGTCACCTATTTTGGAATCAATGACAACTTTCTCAAACACGCCCGTAGTTTTGTGCGTGAGCAATATGCCGCTGCCAAGGAAAAATCAGGCTAGTATTAGGCGGCCAATTTAAAGCCACACTCTGGACAGAATTTATGCATGTCCTGAAGACCCCCATGGCAAGATGGGCAAACCAGTGAGGCCTTTTCTGAAGATTCGATTTTAGGTTCATTCATGTCCACAAACCCCTTTTCATTCCACTGATTCACTTCTTTTAAAATATCCCAGAAGGAAACGATTCTTGAGAACTCTTCGCGATCAAATGAAACCAAAAGGCGTCCATCATCCAAAGACTTGCGCTTAACGAAAAGACCCTTTCTCTCAAGATGATCAAAACTGGTCGATTTGAATTCAGTTCCATAATTCGATTTGAAGGATTCATTGATCTGATTCATATCCACGGTGGTCGCCTTTTTATGATCCACAGGAAGGCCTTCTCCAAGCTCGACCAATAGCTTGGCTGCGCGAAACGGAGCTTCTTCATACTGAATCAATTCATGTGTGGGACTTTTGAAATAGTAATGCTGATAAAACTCTGCGAAGTCCTCAAGTCTTTGCAAATGAGTGATAAGAATCTTTCCTAGATCCTCTTCACCTTCTTCATTCGTTTTAACCTCGAACTGACAAAGTCCTTTCTTTTTGAAAAGAAGCATCCACTGCTTCAAACGAGAAGTGGGCTCCATAAAGAACCGCTGAAGGGATTGGCGAAAAAGATTCCAGTCAATCTCCACGCCGTTTTCAGTCGCTTTTCCAAGATGGCGAGCGGAGAGGTGAATGAGGCTTAACGATTTCGCCAACTGATTCAACGGCATGGGAGAAAAATCACCTTCCAAAGCGCGAGAACGTTGTTGCTGCCTGGCATTCTTAAGCTCATCCGACATACTCTTCACAATGAGCTTCAGTGCAGGGTTGGATTTCTCATAATGAACTTTTAAAACATCCACTGGAATTTCAACGATGTGTGTCTCCTGAAGAGCTTCAAAGCTATAAAGGGATTTGGATTGAGTGAAGAGCCATTGGTCTCCGATCACCTGCTGCGCTCCGAGTGTGGCCACTTCGATGGTCTTACCACCACGCTCTAAAAAAGCTCTGATTTTTCCGGACTGAATAAAATAAACTGAATTTCCATTGCTTCCTTCAAGTAGTAGCTTCTCGCCCCTTTTTAGACGCTTACCAGAGTCTTGTGACATTCTCTCTCCTCCTAAAACTCTAGACTCATCGGCAGAATGGCCTTGGGTTTGAAGTCCGAGTGAGTACTGAAAGCTATTGATGCGCCTCGCCAGTCTTTGCTGGCACTGACACTCGACTCCGGCTTTGTGCTAATCTGAGACTCTTATGATGGCACTTCTTACACCCTTTATTCTTGGCTTCCTAATGGCGCTCGTTTTGGGCTTTTTGATCGCATACCTGAACCTTCGTGGAAGGCTTAAAATTGCCCATATCGAAGCAGAGGAATTGATTAGAGATGCGGAATTAGGTAGTGAAATTCTACTCAAAAATGCTGATGAGAATGCGAACAGTTATCAAGATGATACACTGGAAGAGTTAGAAACCGAAAGTCTTCGTGCTCAAGAACGCTTTGAAAGTGAAATGACCAGACTCGAGCAAGAGTCGAGCAGCTTTGAAGCGAAGATTGAGAAAAAACGTCGCAGCCTTCAGAGTCGAGAAGATCAACTGCGAAATTTTGAGCGCAGTCAGAAAAATAAGCAGGCTGGAATTCAAAGCTTACAGAACTCACAAAACGAGCTGCGCAGTGAGTTTCAGAACATTTTAAAATCCAAGGTCAATGTCTCTTTGGTGGACCTCGAATCTCAGGTCAAAGCTGAACTCATACAGGAAGCTAAAAACAGTGGTACAAAAAAGGCTCAATGGATTGAACAAAATGCTGAGGTTCAAGCGGAACGTGAAGCGAAGCGAATCTTAAGTCTGGTTTTAAATCGATTTGCTCGGCCTTACTGCTCGGAAAGAGGCATTCAAAGTGTGGATTTTCCAAACGAGTCCCAAAGAGAAAAAATCTTTGGCGCCTCAAGTCCCCTCAAGTCTTATATTGAAAAGGTTTGCGGAGTGGATATCGTTTTTAATTCAGAGTACTTCTACGCTTCAGTGATGGGGTTTGATCCTGTCCGTCGAGAGTTGGGTCGAATGGTTCTTGAAGCATTGACGAAAGAGCGTGATATTTCGGAAAAAACAATTGGTCAGATTGCGGACCGTTCAAAAAAGCAGCTTTTTAAGAAAATTCTAAGAGATGGAAATTCGATCGCCCAGGAACTTCGTATCAAAGGATTTCATGAATCCATCCGCTCCATGCTCGGAGCTTTGAGATATCGATACTCCTACTCACAGAATCAGTATTTTCACGTCGCAGAGGTGGGTTGGCTATGCGGCCTATTGAGTGCCGAGCTTGGCTTGGATGTGGACAAGGGCCGACGCGCCGGAGTTCTCCATGACATTGGAAAAGCCATGGATCACTCCAAAGAAGGCGGACACGCCGTCATTGGTGCTGAGTTTATTCTTGAAAATGGTGAAAGTGCAGATGTTGTTCATGCTGTTCGCGCTCACCATTTTGATGAACAACCCTCTTCGGATCTTGCGTATCTAACAATCGCCGCCGATGCGATATCAGGAGCGCGACCTGGAGCCCGCCGATCCACTGTGGATTCTTACACTCAGAAAATGGCGGATCTTGAGAAAATTGGGAATAGCTTCAGAGAGGTTCAAGCCACATACATTTTAAGCGCAGGACGTGAGGTCCGACTTTTTGTTGACTCCGGACACGTGGATGACCAAAAGGCTCTCGACTTATCGAAAAAAGTAGCACAAAAAATTGAAGACGAATGCAATTATCCTGGGATGATCAAAGTCACCGTTGTAAGACAAACTCAAGCTGTTGAATTCGCTCAATAATAAAGGAGTATCTATGGCTAATACAAAAAAAGTCTGTATTGTTGCAGGCAAACGCCTTCCCTTCGCCAGGTCATTCACCAATTACTCTGAAAAAAGCAATCAGGACTTACTGACTGCGACCGTCAAAGATCTCGTTCGCGAAGTGAAACATGAGGGAAAGCGAATTGGAGAATTTGTTGCAGGCTCTGTGATCAAACACTCTTCGGATTGGAACCTCTCTCGCGAAATCCTCCTCAGTTCTGGGTTGAATGCAGAGACACCAGCCTATGATGTCGTTCAAGCTTGCGGGACAAGTCTTCAGGCCACGATTGCAGTCGCCAATAAGATCGCACTTGGAATCATTGATTGCGGAATCGCTGGTGGTGTTGATACCAACTCCGATCTTCCATTCGTGTTCTCTAGAAATTTCAATTATCAAATGCTCAAGGCCAATCGTGAGAAGACTTTATCTGGTCGCTTAAAACAATTCTTAAAAATCAAACCCAAGGATCTTGTTCCACAGACTCCAGGCGTTGTCGAACCCCGAACCAGCCTGAGCATGGGAGAGTCCTGTGAGTTGATGGCCAAAGAGTGGCAAATCTCAAGACACGCCCAGGATGAGTTGGCCCTGGCGTCCCATCAAAATGCCGCAAAAGCTTATGAAGATGGATTTCATCAGCGCATGCTCACTCCCTATCAAAATCTTGATAAGGACAACAATGTTCGGCCGGACACATCTTTGGAGAAACTTTCAAAGTTAAAGCCTGTTTTTGATCGTTCTGACAAAGGCACATTGACTGCTGGGAACAGCTCGGCGTTGAGTGATGGAGCGGCTTGTGTATTTCTTTGCAGCGAAGAATATGCAGAAAAAAATCAGCTTCCCGTTCTGGCTTATTTTCGTGACGCTGAAACATCCGCTGTCAATTTTGCTGGAGGCGAAGACGGTCTTCTTATGGCGCCGACCTATGCTGTTTCACGTCTATTAGAAAGAAATGATTTTGGTTTTTCAGATTTTGATTTCTTTGAGATTCATGAGGCTTTTGCCGCGCAAGTTCTTTGCACTTTAAAGGCTTGGGAATCTCCAGAGTTTTGCAAAGAAAGACTTGGAAGAGAAAAGCCTCTCGGTCCGATTGATCGATCAAAGATGAATGTGAAAGGCGGATCCGTTGCACTTGGGCATCCTTTCGCAGCCACAGGAGCGCGAATTGTGACGAGTCTGGCTCACATCTTAAATGACAATCAAAAAGGACGTGGACTCATCTCCATCTGCACGGGTGGTGGAATGGGTATCGCAGCTATTTTGGAGCGATAAATGGATTATAAAGCATATCCGATTCAAGAGCCGTTCAATGAGGGACGGCTTAAAGTGTCCGACCTTCATGAAATTTACTTTGAAGAAGTGGGAAATCCCAATGGCTTCCCTGTTGTTTTCTTACATGGTGGACCTGGTGGCGGCATTTCTCCGGATCATCGGCAGTATTTTGATCCATCCTATTATCGAGTGGTTCTTTTTGATCAACGCGGCTGTGGGAGAAGTCTTCCGTTCGCTGAACTTAAGGACAACACCACTTGGGATTTGGTTTCAGACATTGAAAAATTAAGAGAGCACCTTGGTATCCAAAAATGGATTGTTTTTGGTGGAAGCTGGGGAAGCACATTGAGTTTGGCCTATGCCATCACTCATCCAGACCACGTATCAGGTCTGGCACTTCGTGGAATTTTTCTTTGTCGCGAAAAAGAAATCAAATGGTTTTACCAAGAAGGTGCAAGCAAACTTTTTCCTGAAGCATTTGAAAAGTATTTGCAGCCCATTCCTGAAAATGAACGACATGATTTGGTTGCAGCATATTACAAGCGACTCACTTCAACAGATCAAAAAACTCGCATTGAAGCCGCCCGAGCGTGGAGTGTCTGGGAAGCTTCTACCTCGCGGCTTATTCCCGATCCAAAAATGATGGAAGAACATGATGAGGATGAGTTTGCACTCGCGTTTGCGCGCATTGAGTGTCATTTCTTTGTGAATAAAATCTGGATGCCTTCCGATGATTATATTCTTGAGCAGATCTCAAAGATTCGTCATATCCCATGCGAGATTGTTCATGGTCGATATGACGTGGTTTGTCCGATTGAAAATGCCTATGAGCTCCATAAAGTCTGGCCAGAGAGTGTCTTTCATGTCTCTCAAGATGCAGGTCATTCTGCAAAAGAGCCGACCACTTTATCGACTCTGGTAGGCATGATGGAGCGATTTAAAACCCGTAAACTTTAATTCCAGACTTTTAAAAGTATATTTTCCGACTCATTTTATTTTTAGAATAAATGATTGAATTCTAAACAGGACGTTGGTTTAGACATTTTTTTTAACTTCTTCATCTTCATTTCAAAGTGAGAAATCGTCTTGAACTCAAACACTTAATGCGTTGCATTTAAACTGATTCACTCACTCAGACCTTGGTCCACCACTTGCTTAAGCAATGACTAGAACAAAAGGAAGTGGGGATTTTATGACAAAGCAAAAATGGATTTTGAGATCACTTGTGATCTTGCTGACGCAAGGATTGATGGCTTGCTCAGGTGTCGAGTTTAATCCTGGTGTTTTAGAAAAGAACACCACCGATGGAAACATCCAAGATAAAACAGCAAATGAAAGCTTTTATCCCAATCCAACCGACTCCCGTGCAAAAGTAGATATTCTTTTTGTGATCGACAACTCAGCTTCCATGGCTGACATCCAGGCAAAACTTGGCGATCGACTTTCGGCATTCATTGGATCTCTTGAAAATGTGGATTGGCAAATTGGAATCACAACAACAGACACATCGGATGGTCCCTTTGGGTTAAAAGGATCTCTTATTCAGCTTTATGGTTTGAATCAGTTCATTCTTAATAAAAACACTCCCAATTATGAGTTTGTGTTTAAGAACACGGTCGTCCGTCCGGAAGGAATCAACTGCGTAACAACCAATTGTCCATCGCGAGTGGAGCGACCAATCGATGCTGCAACTCTGGCTATCACTAAGAACGAAGCTGGTCTGCTTCGCCCGGGTGCCGAGCTTGCAATTGTGGTTTTAACGGACTCAGACGAAGGCGGTGGCTTTTTGAATCAAACTGTAACAGTGCCACAAGATTTTTTAAATGTGGCTGCTCAGCTCTTTAATCAGCAAAAGCGAGTTACAGCCTATGGAATCATTGTTGAACCGGGAGATACTGACTGCTTTCAGGAGCGAAGAAATTCATCTCCTTACTCTTCTTATGGAAATTATATCACTTTGCTTACTAATTTAACTGGCGGAGTGACTGGAAGTGTATGTGACACGAACTACACTCAATCCCTTAAAAAGATTGGCGATCATGTTCTTAACCTGGCGTCTTCAATCACATTGAGCCAGAGCCCTAAAGAAGGAAGTGTCGAGATAACTCTGTCTCCAGCTGATCCTCAGGTCACGTGGACCATAGAGGATAAAACCATTAAGTTCGTAAAAGCCCCAAAAGCAGGAACTCGTGTGGACGTGAAGTACATTATCGATGATGGAACTTATTAAGAGTTAAATTAAGGTTTAATTTGAACCTTTGCCCTTGTCGCGGCAAAACGTCCAGCGGTTATGCAAGTTAAAATCAATACAATTCCTAAGAAGGCCATCCATGGGATGGCCTCTTTGAATAAGACCCACCCCATTACAACCGCATAAAGAACTCCGACATAATTGATAAGACCAATGTCTGCGGCCTTTCTTAGAGAGTATCCGCGGGTCAAATAAAGCTGCCCGAACTGAGTGAAGACTCCAATCAGTAAAAGAAACATCCAATCCGAAAAACTAGGAGTCACCCAATTGGAAATCACAAAAGGAAGCATGACTGGAATTGTGATCAGTGGAAAATAGAAAATGATAACCAGTTCGTGATCCGTGCTACTCAGGCGTCGCACGAAAGTGTATGCAAGCCCCGAAGCCAATGCCGAAATCACGCCAATAAGGGCCTGCCAGCTGGCAACACGAGGATCAAACCCTTGAATCATCCAAACTCCGATGAACCCTCCACAAAAGAAAATCCATTGAAGAATGGAGGCGCGCTCACGATAAAGAATCTGCGCCCATAAAACTGTAAAGATCGGCGAAAGATACTGAAGTGTGACTGCAGTCGCGAGCGGAAGCGTTTGCAACACATAAAAGAAAAGACTTAGCGCGATCGTCCCAGCAATCCCGCGTCCAATGAGCAGCTTTTGATTGTTTCCAAGCCAGCTTATTTTTTTCTGAAAAATCCCATAAGAACAAAGAAGCAAACTGATCAGCGCGCGAAAGAACACGACCTCAGTGAAATGAATATGCGACAGATGCTTTACTGAAATATTAACTACAGCAAAGCATGTCACCGAAAGGAATAAAAACTTTGAAGCTCGGAGAATCGAGGAATCGATAGCTCTTACTTACGGCCGTATTTTTTACGGAACTTCTCAGCCCGTCCTTCAGTATCAACAAGACGTTGTTGTCCTGTATAGAATGGATGAGACTGACTAGAGATATCAACTTTTACCAATGGGTACTCTTTGCCATCCTTCCAAGTCGCGTTTTCCTTGGATCGAGCAGTAGAGATCGTTAGAATTTCCCAGTCACAGGAAACATCTTTAAAAATAACAGGACGAAATTGAGGATGGATATCTTTTTTCATAAGGGATTGTTTATAGGAGCTTTATTCCCATAATGCAAGTGCTGAATGACTCATTCTACAAAGAGTTGAATCCGGGGCACACCCTCGTTGTCCTGAAGCTTTTCCGTATAAATTATTGAAATAACTTCAGTTTTCTTTCCCGGACTCAAATTAAAAATCAGCTCATTGGAAGCTTCCACAATCTGATGAAGGCCCCGCCCGGCCCCTCCCTTTCCTTCGATGGCATTGATCTCCTGGGGAGCTGAGGCGTAGTTGTTCTTTAGATACTTAAGGATTGTTTTTGAGTTGAGTGAGCCAAATGGGTCTCGAACAGAGATAAGTATCCGAGTTCCATCGAAAGCAAAGGAAAACTGTCCCTGTTGGTGGGGCTCAAGCTTTACGGCCTCGGTTCGCGGAAGATGGTTAAAAAGTGGAGCCCGAGAGGCGAGGTCACAGGGAGCATCATATATCGCGTTCATAAGAAGCTCCTCGAGAACCAGTTTCGCTTGATCGCGGTAAGCCTGCCGCACCCCGCTGTCCGACAGATACTGATCGAGTTGATCAATGAGCTCTGCACGCTCAGCACTTCCTTTGATCCGTTCATGTCTGATTTCAACGCCAAATCCAGTATGTGGCTCGAGCCCAAAATGACGATTGGTAAGAATCTTCGTCACTGCTCCAAGGGTGTTTTCAATCTGGGTCTTTTTGTCCTCAGAGCGAAAAATAAAACGCAGGTTTTCGCCGATCTCTTCCATGTGTTCAATATGCTCTTGAATATGACCACTCAGGACGACCAAATATGTGCAATGCGGTTGAAGGGCTTGAGCTTTTGATAAACTAGAAAGAAATCCCTGGTCCAAGATGACCAAATTAAAACTGTCAGATTTAAGTTTTTCTTCTGCCTCTTCCCATGAAAACGCCTGTTCAAGGTGCACACCAGATCCTCCAAGGGCGAGCTTTGTGACCAAGTGATTTTTCTTTAGAGCGTCCCAGTAAAGGACTTTTTGATCTTTGAGCTGAAGCCCACTTGAAAGTTGAGCTTTAATGGGAGTTAAAATTTCAATTCCATGAGTGACCCTGTGAAGATCGCTCTCATTCAACGAACTGTTCTCCTTAAGTGGAGTTAAAACCGTATCAAAAAGTTGTGTGATGCGACTCTCAAGGGTTTTCGCTTTTTCAAGAACTTGTTGCTCCAGGTTTTCATTGAGTGATTTTAATTCGGCTTCCGTGGCTTTTAATTTATAGTTGGTAACTTCGAATTGCTTGGCTTTTTCGTTGGTCGCCTCGAGTTTCTCAACAAGAACATGTGAATACATACAGTATAATACGGATTGATAAAGAGATTTGTATTCACCACTTGTTTTAAGAAGAGCTTCTGTGTCCACACTCACCACGATCACATTGTGATCTGCGATCAACGTAGCACCGCAAGGTTGACGTTTGATGACACTCATTTCACCCAGAAGAGAGTAAGGATCTTTGATGGAGCCGACAAAGCCACCATCAACAAAAACACTCACCTCTCCTTGGATCAAAAAGAGAAGTTTTGTGTTGGGCTGTCCTTGAGTTAGGATCTCTTCATCTTTTTTAAATTCGAGCTTTTCACTCACTGAAATCAAGGGATTTAAAAGTTCCTCTGGAAAGTCGGTAAAAACAGGAATTTGACGAAGAACCTGTTCCAGGTCGTTGATCTCATTCATTAGTTTAGGTGCTCCCATAACTAATACATCGGTAGCTGACGCCCGACTGCTGAAGTCCCAATTGAATTATTTTAAGAATCCGTTAAAATTTGGCTTATGCGTCTCTTTTTAGGATGTTTTCTTTTAAGTTTCTTAGTCCATGGGCCAGCCGTAGGCCAAGTGGAAGACGAATTTGATATCCCGCCACCTCCACCCATTATCGATGATTATGAAGAGCCTATGATTGATCCGATGATGGACGAGTATCCTACGGATGCGGAAATGGTCGATGGGCCTATCTATGAACCTCCGGCCGATTTTCAAGATGAACCCCCTCAACCTGAATTTGATTCAGCCAATCCACCCAATAATAACGGGGGTCGCCTTGGCTTTTCTCGTGGTCAACCCGTTGTGCCTCGAGGCGGTTCAGCTGGTGGCGCGAGTGGTGGTGGCTCTTTTGGCCAGACTGAAGGCAAGGTGAAGTTTGAGGTGGTCGAAGGCGAGTATTGGGAAAAAGGAAAAAAGCGCTCTCGCGGCGATCGCAATAAATAAGACGTCCTCATCAAATTTATTGAGTTTTGAGAATCGCTCCTAAGGTTGAAGCGATCTTGAGTGATTTAAAAATGAATGATTTAAATTTGAGCATTCCACTTCTTCAAAACCCTCCGTAGTCATCTGCCCTTCGCTTGAAAGGAAAGAAATCTCGACCTTTCTCTCGCTTCCTTGGAGGATTCCACGCCAACAGTCAGGGCATACCGATACTCCTCTCTTAACTCGACTCATTGTGGAACACCGACCATCTGATCCAATGAGTATGACTTGATGGGAGCTGGTTTCACTCTCTCTACCGCCACCGGTGGCAGTGGGCTTTTAATTTCTCTTCTCCGTATGTCTATTTTCGCTCACTCTTATCTTCACTTTCAATTCTTCATTCCCATTCTCATGCCTCATTCCTATTCTTCTGCTCAAGGAACTGCTTTTCCAAATCTTCCTTAATCTATCAAGTAGACGCTCATTTTCTTCGGACCGTAACTCTTAATCGCTTCAGAGATATTATGTTGTGACCTTCCCCCGATAAATCGGACCATTTGAAAATCTCACACCGAAATTAAGTGAATATATCTCTAATAATCTATTACTCACTCGCACAATTGGAACTGAGATCCTAACTGTTATCACGGAGCTCTCGAACACGTTTCTAAAGATTCTCAAAGATCGGGTGGCTCCACAGTTTGACCAATTCACCACCATGTTTTCTGAGCCCGGTGAGGAACCCGTTGATACGTTTTCGAATTCAATTGATAAGATGAACGGGCCAATCAAAGCCATGAGCCTTATTGAAATCAAAAGAGTAAATAGTGTTAATAATGAAGTCCTAATCGATGCAGACCTGGTTTTCGCTCGAAGCCATATCAAAAAGGGAAGATTCAATATCAATGGATTTCCATGGAGAGATTCAGACCGCTTTCCCGTTCAAATCAAATCCAAAGATCGAATTACGTTTCAACTTTTACCAAAGACCAATTACGAAGATCATGTCAAAGTGGGAAGGATCAGCCGACAAGGCTCGCAGTTAAGTTCACTTGAAGTTACGTTTCAAAGAAAGACTTTTCCTTACACGGTTGATCTTGCTCTTGAATATCAAGGGGGTACGATTCGCCTGAATGCTTCAAAACGTGAAGCTCTTGGTTCAGATTTTTACAAGGCGACCTTTGAGTTCAACGCATCTGAATTCTTAAGAACCTCCTTTGCAGAGAGAATTTATGTTGATAATGAAGAGGTCCTATTTTTGGACCGAAGAATATCAGTGAATGAATCAAATACGGAGAACTTCACTAAACCTTTAACTAGTGAGGAGATTCTTTCCGATTCGATTGGCATTTGGGGTCTTCGAGGAACGAAGTGGAGTTTGGAGAACAAATTCTCTCATCTCAAATCACCTATTTTGTTTTTTATCACACCTCCCACGGCCACAGATCATTTTGTGATCAATCCCTATAAACTCATGGTCGAATTTGAAATTAGGAGTGAGATCGAGATTTCAACGGCGGAATTGTTCTGGTCGTCTGAGCAGATGATTTTTGATACCACTGACGGTGAGCATCCTATCATTCCAATCAATGAAAAAATCGATGGCGTGGTCACCGAGCAAAGATATGCCGGTGCGGGAAGCCTTTTGGAAAGTGAAACTCTTCGAGAATCAATCTTGTTCACTACGGAGCGGCTTAAAATTCTTCCATCTGAGCGGCCCGGCTATAAAAAGGTTCGCTTAAGTACAATTACTCCTCTGAAGCACTTGCGTCCTTTGAAGAATAAAAATGAGGCTCATAGGCTTCCAAACGCCATCCCAATCAGCTTGAAAATCACCACGAAAGATTTGAGAACCCATTTTCATAGCTTTCCTTCATCTGAGTCGAATGCAGAATTTGACGACGCTATTAAAATGAACTGCGATCAACTTTTAAAAGCTGCAGGCAGTTCGGGCCGGTGAACTCAGGCTTCACCGCAAAAACTCGAAACTTCCATTGCTCCGCTTCAAGTTCCGCGATCATCTTCGCAGTGAATCTTGAATCCTTACATCCCCAGGTCAATTCGGCCGCGAACCCCGTCCCTTCACGGTGAGGTTTTGAAGCATTTAATAAGCGGTCATTTGAAGTGCATCCGAGTTGAACTAGAATCTTCGGGGTGAGATTTTCAAGCTCACCATTCCGCACGCTTCCAATCACTAAGCGTTGATTGGACTTAAGAAAAGCAATTTGTGTAGAATCCATCAGTTTTAAATAATCCAATGTCCATCCACCACTGCTCTCAAATATCTTTTCTCCGATCAAATCAATCCAATAGTGCTCACCAATCACATAACGAGCATATCCCGTAAAGAGATTTTTGAGGCGCCCCTCTTCCAAAAGTGATGTATGAACAGAAAGAATCTTCTCATGTCGTTTAAAGATATAGGATGCTTTGGAAGAGTCATGAAACTCAAGCTTCTCGGGAGAATGAATATCAAAACCTTGTTTAAGAAGTCCATCGAGCATCCTGCGCTCGGATTCAGTCAATTGGCAGTAATTTTCTTCAAGCAGACACATCTCTAAGATAAGAGGCATTTGGTTGAACTCAGTTAGTGCTTTCATTTCAAGTTCACCACCACCATTGCCAATGACTCGAATATCAGACGCATAACCGTGGTATGAAAATAGAATACTAAATAGGAGTGAGATCATTTTGCATTCACCTCGTCTTTGCTTTTTCGTAGTGGAAAAAGATGCCATGTTAAAGTTTGAACAGAGAGTTCATCTTTATATTCCGAATTTGCATGAGAAAATTCAGATAGAGTTTCTAGGACCCGTTTTTTTAAAGCTTCTCGAAGTTCAGGAAGCTTACTCTTTGGGACATGAAAAAACAGGCTCTGGCTTTCGCGCTCGGACATATCAAATTTTTCTAGCGCGGAAACTGAGTTCATAAGAATCTGTCTATGGGATTCGCGAATGGCTTCGCTTGGGATGGAATCGCCAGCAAAGCTAGTTCCAGAAGCAGGACGATGTCCTAGAGCGGTCTTTTCAAGGAGTCCCACTTTTATAAGACGAGCAATTGCGGCCCTCACTTTTGGACGGCTCAGCTCAAGATCGTCTGCCAATTGCGAGACCGACAGTGATTCATCCACACCAAAACACGACAGGATCGCAAAGTGATACCAGTCAGAAATCGTTTTGAAAATATCCAATGAGACTGAGTTCTTACTGTCTTTGATTCTTTTTAAAACACGTATTTTTGCAGAATGCCTTTGCTTTTCACCTTTTCCTTTTAAACAAAGCAAATCATTCCAATGCTCCCTTTGAATTTGGCTCATTCGCAGTTTGCTCGAAATTTCTTCGGCTTTCTTGGGTGAAAGAAGCGCCTTTCCGGATAAAAACTCGGAAAGATGAGATGGACTCAGATTTAAATCCCTTGCAAAGGCTCGAATCGAATACTGCGTATTCTTCCGTTTCCGGAATTCATATTCCAGACGCAAATACTCCGTCGGCTCACTGGGAAAATATCCTTCTATCATGCGAGGGGTTTTAACCACGAGCGACTCCACCAGGCAAGGATTATCGAACACCCTGTTCGATAATCCCTGATTTTGTAGGAATTACTGAAGTGAAACTTTTTTCGAACGATCG
>CAZWVK010000054.1:0-6966 GCA_964636785.1 uncultured Pseudobdellovibrionaceae bacterium
AACACGAATTCACGCAAGTAGGTCTTTTCGTTCAGCACCTGAACTCGGAGCTCTTCCATCTCGTCCGGACTCATCTTAAAGCGGATCTCACAGGCACCTCGAGTCGCTTTTAAAAACTCCGATTGAGATCCCATAAAAAGAAGTTGGATGCCCCGCATCCTCTCCTCCAGCCGAAATGCTTCTTCAACAGCCATCTCGCAGGCCAAAATCAATGCGCCGGTGTACCTGGATGGTGTGCGACCAAGCCACTGTGGCGCAACTCGAAGCCGAACCTGTCCCGGGAGAGTCATCGTCCATTTTAGACCATAAAGCAGGCTATCGGTTTTTAACCAAGTCGCTTGAGCGGTGTGGATGCGGTCCTTCACCCATCCACGGATTTGAGATCTGAGATCTAACATGTGACTTTCCTCCTGGGCGATTCTAAGTTAGTTTCATTAGAAGTTTCAATCTTAGAATCAAAGGATAAGTGGATGAAATTCATTAGTTTGCTTCTTTTTCTTGGCGCGCTTGTTTACACGTGGAGTTTGACTCACCAAACCCCAGTGATCAGCGAAACCGTTCATGTTGGCGTACAAGATGATCTGAAAAATATCATTCAAAATTACATTCAAGACAACGTGGAAGGCGCCTCAGACGTCCGATTCGAGCGCATGTGGAGTGAGACCGTGAATGAGTCTCAAGTGAAGGCGCATTTTATTTACTCCTTTGCAGATGCCACAAACACCCGTCTTGAGATCGATGGCCATGCCCTATTGAATAAAATTTCTGAATCTCCGGACGAAGTGAAATTTAGTTTTGATGAGTTGTTTATTCTCAATCAAAGCGTCGTCTTTGATGAGCCTATGAATATCATTGCTGGCGAGGAAGAGAGCGAAGTCATTAATGAGTGATAAATTCCAGAAAATCGATGGCGAAGGCTACTTGATCAATGATCAAGGCGCTCGTCTTGATGATCAGGAATTTGGCAGAGAGTTTTTAAGCTCGATTCATCTGGAAGAAAGCTTTCACCTAAAAGCTAAATACAAAGATCTTGGCGTTTTTATCGAAGCATTTGATGAGCCGTTAGTGGCTCGTCATGTGGAGCTTTTAGACAATAAGATCTCCATTGATCTTCCTTATGATTTAAAAGCTTTTATTCAACTCGAGACATTGTGTCTGGATGACTGGGATCGGTTTCATGGTCTGACTGAGCAAAACGCACCCTTTGTTTTTAATCGTCAAGCTCAAGTGGAGTTCTTTGATCTGGTGGAAGAGTTTGATGACGATAGCATCACTCTATTTGGCCAAAGGTATCTGACACCAAATTATTTTTTTGAAAAGCCAGAGATCAAAGAGGAAAAATTTTGGAGTGAAATTTATCGTACGGAAGAGCCCGGCTGGGATTTAAAAGAACCTTCACAAGCCTTGGTTGCAACTCTTCCACAGCTTAAGCTTTCAAAGCAAAGAGTTTTAGTGCTTGGATGTGGTCGCGGACATGATGCCGCTTTTTTTGCCAAGCAAGGGCATTTGGTGACAGCCGTTGATTTCAGCCCCGAGGCGATTCAGGAAGCTAAGAATCTTTATGGGGATTTGGCAGGGCTTGAATTTATTCAAGCGGATGTTTTTAATCTTCCAAAAGAAAATTTCGGACCATTTGATTTGGTTTTTGAACACACTTTGTTTTGTGCAGTTGACCCCTCTAAAAGAAACGATTTGATTCGTGTTTGGAAAAAGCAGCTTGTGGATGGTGGCCATTTCTTAGGTGTGTTTTTTACGATGAGTAAGCGTCTTGGTCCTCCCTATGGCGGAAGCGAGTGGGAGTATAAGGAGCGTTTAAAGAATCATTTTGATTTTCGCTACTGGACTCGGTGGCGGCACTCTTTGCCGCGAAGGCAAGGCAAAGAGCTTGTCGTTTACGCGCAGAAGAAGTCTTAGGTGAGTTTGATCAGCGCGCTTAGGACACCAACAGCCGCGACAAGCATTAATCCCATTCGAATGGTAAGCTTATATTCCATCTGATCAATTTTAGAACTCATGGCTTGAAGCCTTAATTCAATTCTGGACTCCAAGTTTTGAATATCTGCTTTTGTAGCCATCTCGTCCTCAACAACTTCTTCTAGGATGCTTATATGGGCATCGACCATTTCCTGCGTCAATCCCGCTTCCTTCAATCTCTTACTGTACACTAAAGCTCTTCTCATTTCCATTTCCTCCAAAAACAGGAGTGAAATTGCAATCTTGGCCATACTGCCAGAAGCGATATAGGGCCTCATTATGACTGTACTTCAACCGATTTTCGGGCATGTAAAGTCTATTTGACATCTCTAAATGTAAAGTCTATTGTACACTCTATGCCGCGGATAGAAGGAAAAATCATTATAAATAACTGCATTCAGGAATTAAGGACCGAAAAAGGTCTGACCCAACAAGAGCTTGCAGATGCTGTGGATGTCACACGAGCCACAATCTTAGCTCTCGAGAAAGGAAGTTATAACCCCTCTCTTGAGTTGGCGTTTCGCCTTGCAAAGTTCTTTAAAACCGGAATCGAAAATATCTTTTATGAAAAAGGAGCTCGACGTGAATAAAGTCATTGCCGCGATTCAAAATTACCTGATCTTTGCATTTCCATTGGTCTTAATATGTATGGCTTGGAGCTCGCTGGACTCTACGGCCGGAGAATCTTCAAGCTTTGTGCTTCAAGCCCTTTGGGAAGTTTTGTCTTGGAACTTGATGCTATGGTTCTTGGTTCTGATTGTTTTTCTTAGCATGCTGATTCTTATTCCTCACGTTCGAGAAAAAACTTTAAAGCGTTTAGCAAATATAAAAGATAAGGATGAGCGCGAAGAGTTCATTACTGGAAAGGCCGCCCGCGCTTCTTATATCTCGACTTTAAGTTTGCTCATTTTACTTTTGTTTTTCTCTATCTTTAATTTGAATATTCACCGCGTTCCGGAATCTCAAGCCATCAATGGTAAAACCGGATCTCTTTCCATTGGACTCAACTTTGATTTATTTGATTCCAAGGCGAAATCGCTTTCACCACCCAATAGCGAAGTATTGTTCGAATCCAAAGATATTCCACTTTCAAAGTCAGCACTTCTTTTATTGGTTTTAGTTTGGCAGGTTTCTACATTTCGGATTGTTTCGCAAAAAGAACTATAAAAAAGGAGAGGCCCCTCGGTTAAGAGGAGCCTCAAAGTGTCGACGTTTGGATTTTCGTTAAGCCGGATTCTGTCTGATTTCTGACAAGCATCGACGCTTAGTCATTGAAATGAGACGATCATTCATCTGAGAAAGCCATTGCTGACTTCTTCAAGCGATCAACCCGAAAGCTTCATGCTGGCCGCATTCAAGCGCTTCCCTATTTGATCTTGCTCCGCACAGAGTTTGGCTGTTTTCACTCCAGCAGCTCCCTTAAAGGCTCCCGTTCCCGCCTCAAAGATCAATGCCCTGGACATTCTTTCTGTTCCACTGGTCCTCACCTTACGGTGGAGGGGCGTTACCCCCTGTGCTGCCATTTGGAGTCCGGACTTTCCTCCCCACTTTCATGGAGCGATCGTCTAAAAATCCAAGTGGCCAATCTAGCACATTTTGATACCCTTGAGGGATGAATTTTCAGAATTTAAAACTCACCGCCCTTATAAATGGCTTTAGCCTGATAAAAATTCCATTACTTGCCTTCTGCGCTCCAAAAGTCGTGCATTTGGATGAGGAAAAAAGTGAAGTTAAGATCGGTCTTAGGTATCGAACGAAAAACCATTTAAGAGTGATGTACTTCGGAGCATTAGCTATGGGGGCTGAGCTTTCCATTGCTTTGATGGCCGTTGATCAGATTCAAAAAAGTGGAAAAAGAATCGACTTTTTATTTAAAGATTTTGAAGCCAAATTTTTAAAGCGTGCTGAAGGTGATGTTCACTTTGTGTGCCCTGAAGCTTCTGGAGTGAAAGAGCTGATTGTAAAAGCAAAAGCCTCTTCAGAGCGTTTGGAGCGGAAATTCACTGGATATGCCTATGTTCCGAAAATTTCAGACGAACCCATCATGACCTATTCACTGACATTGTCGGTCCGCAATCGCTCACTTAAGAGGGGCTAACGCGATAAGGTACCTGCTTCTTTTTCCGATATGCGCCGCATATCGGAAAAAGAAGCAGGTACCCTATTAGGTCGCCCGCGCATGCACCCTAATGAGTCCAGCGGGTGGATTCTTCGCATTCGCGAATGAGATCTTCGATGATGGTTTTGCAAGGTTTGATATCGTGAACAAGGCCGACGGATTGCCCAGCACTCCACACCGTTTTCCATGTGGGTTTTTCTGCAGCTTCTTCCAAAGATTTCATTCCCATCAAATGAATGAATGCAGACGTTAAGTTCTTGGTTCGTGGATGGGATTTTAATTTTTTTAAATACCATGGAAGCTCTAGCCCTAGCTTTTCAACATACGGAGTTTTAATAACCGACGCTGGCGTTCCAGAAACTCGTGTGGTCATAACAATGTCTTCCGGACTCGCGCTAACGACCGCATCTTTATAAGCTTGTGAGACAGATGCTTCTTTGCTGGCAATAAATCGTGTTCCAATCGACACTCCTGAAGCACCCAGCGAAAGTGCTGCCGCCATGGCGGATCCATGCGCAGTCCCCCCTGCTGCGACCACTGGAATATCAAGTTTGTTTTTAAGCCAAGGAATTAGAACAAATGGAGAAAGTGGACCTGCATGCCCACCGGCCCCAGTGCCCACTGCGATCACACCATCCGCCCCCAAATCTTCGACTTTTAAGGCATGAGCAAGACCGGTCACATCGCAAATCACTTTTGCTCCGATTTTATGAGCCTCTTCAATCACTTCCTTTGGATTACCAAGTGAAGTGATAAAAAGTTCCACTCCAGCCTCAAGAGCCCACTTAAGATCCTCTTTTTGACGAGTATTGCTTTTGTTCACAATGATATTCACACCAATGGGCTTTTGAGTGCGTGATTTGATTTCATTTAAAGCTTTTTTGTACTCTTCGATGGGTCGGTAATTGAGCGCTGGAAAAGTTCCGATGGCTCCGGATTCACTGGCTTCCACAACCATATCCACATTGCTGACCAGGAACATTGGCGCCTGGATGATGGGGTATTTGATTCCGAGCATTTCAGTGAATGGCGTTTTTAAATTCATAAGAAGCCAAGAATGCCATGAAATCTTTTCTCTTGCAGATCTGAGTGCGGCGCGTTAAAAGGCTGTAAAAAGAGTGTTTTTACAAATCCAACCCTTCACAAGGAGTGTGATATGTCCCTTCGCCTATTGGCTTTTGGATTGATTCTTTCATCCCAATTTGCGTTCGCAAACCCTGGAGCCAAAGCGCGCCTTGATGCGGGCAAAATCACCCCACCCCGTAGCCTGGATTGTGTGATTGAGGCTGGATTTGAAGGAAAAGCTCTCACCGAAACTCGTCTGCAAGCTTCCATGGAACTGAATGAAGAAAACTCCATGAGAGCGGTGTTGTTTGGCAACGATCATCAGTATGAGGTTTTGGTTCAGTATTATCGCTCAGAAATTGAGGATGATGGAACAGTTCATGAACGAATTGAAGTCGCCATCAATGATATTAAAAATGAAATTCAAGAGGACTATATTAGCTCAAAAGTAAAAAGTCTTTTGTATGTCACATCCCTCTCTGGAAGCTATTATGATAACACTGGGATGAAGATGCCATTTGACGCTCTCACGATTGAGTGCCATCCAAGAAAGTAAGTTTTCCTAGTCTAATTCTTGCCTCTCATGTCCATTGGCTATAATCCTTTCATATGGTTGAAATTATAGCCAAGTCCACGGGTTGGCCTTTAAAAACAGACGGCCCAAAAGTTGAACGTATTCATCCTTGCAATTTCTGTCAGAGCCGAAACGGACTAAAAGTCGCTGTTGCTGATTATTGGGATCTTGCACAGGTTTCTTATATTCGATGTGAAAAATGTGACCTTATTCAAGTCGACCCAATGCTTTCAAAAGAAGTCGTCGCCAAAGGATGTGAGGCTTATTATCTTCGTGAACAAAAGCGTGAAGGCAAAAGAAATATTTTAAAGAATAAAATTCGCTCTTTTCGAAAGGGCGTTTTTTTTGCCAACCTTTTAAAAAGAAAAGGTCATAGTCCAAAAAGTATTCTAGAAGTTGGGCCCGGAGATGGTTATTTCTCAAGAGGCGTTCAGTTTATATTTCCAAATGCTCAAGTCTCATGTCTTGACGTTGTACCCGAGGTATTGAGGCAAATTGAAAAAACACATGGATTTCAAACCCTGCTTGGAACTCCTGAAGAGCTCCCAAGTCTGCTGAGCGGTGATCGCTTTGATCTTGTGATTGCCAGGGACATTATTGAACATGTTGAAAAACCCTTAGAGGTTTTAAAAGTTTTCTCAGATGTTCTTAATCCAGGTGGGACTTTGCATATTATCACTCCAAATGGTTACGAAGATATTTGGACAGCTTATTGCCATTGGAAGATCAAATCTCTTCCAGGTGAGATGTTGATTAATCATGTTAACTTCTTTCCACCGAAAACTTTAAAAGAGCGACTTCAAGATTTAAACTTCAAGCCCATTGTGTGGTTTATGTATGATTTTAACGGCACCCGTTGGGGGCGCGCACGAAAAATCAGTGAAGACCAAATGCTACCGACATCAAAACGCCTTTCTGCTGAACAGACCATTCATGAAATCAAATCAGCAATGAATAGTGAGGAAAGTGAATCAAAAGACTCCGTTCTTGGGCAATGGTGGGTCCGACCAAGGCTTCGCTGGATCACTTCACTTTATTGCTTATTTAAAGAAAAAAGACGCTTTACTCTGCCAGCTGACTTAGGAATCGGGCATGAGATCTTCGCCATTCTCGAAAAGCAACGCTGAGTACAATCAAGAGACTTCGATTTTTATTTTTCATCATATTTGTCGTTTACTGTATTGCCCAAGCTTACTTTCACGCGAAAAATTTAGGTTCCGTATTTATGTTTCCT
>CAZWVK010000054.1:6976-15825 GCA_964636785.1 uncultured Pseudobdellovibrionaceae bacterium
GTTTCCTATCTCCAACTGGAAACTTGGTTTCGACACCATCTCACGCAACCATGAGTTTCTTGAAATTCAAGTTTTAAAAGCAAGTCATCGCTCTTTTGACCCGCCATTAACTCTGCGAAAGTTCTCCGAAGATTTAGGAGATCCGTGGAACCCGTGGGCGGATTATAAATTCGCCAATGATCTTGCAAACCCAAACTTTTCGCAGGACGAGAATGCACGAATCAGAGAACAAATTGAAGAAAGGTTCTTTCAGCGGAATCAAATCGCTCATGCAGTTTATCAATTGGTATTAAAAAAAGTTGAAGTTCTAGCATATACACGTGGAGAAAAGTCTGCCCATTCAGTCGAAGTTTTGGAGACATATGAGTTTAGAAGCACTGATTAGATTCTTCATTGGCAATAAGACGCTCCCGAAAGATGCATTTCATCGGCTTGAAACGACTTACCAGTCTGCGAAAATTTTGGTTCGCCTCACTTATCTCTATGCTGCTACTTCATTTTACGAAAGCTTATCTTCCCCACAGTTACTTGGAAAGGTTCCTATTAAGAGTTTCCCTGGACTTTCTTATCCATTCACATTCCTTTCCGCGACCACTCACCTCACACTTATGGTCGTTACACCTGCATGTATATTTCTGACTTTTCTTTTCCCGAGGTCACTTATATTGAGAATTTCATGTTTTGGATCTGCTTTTCCTCGAAGCATTGAGATGGACCAATATCTCAAATTCTCATGCTCGCTTAACTCTTCTTTGGGTCCTATTTGCTTTCTGTATTCTGCCGAATGGAGATGAAGAAAATCCCTCTAAGAAATATCGTCTTCATTATATCTCAACCTGCTGGTTTGCGACCGCTTTGTTTTTATTGAGCTATGCGACTTCGGGATTCTGGAAACTATATAGCGAAATCTCCCATATCTTTGATTCAAGTACCGTCTCCGTCTTTCATCCGGAGGCTTTGCCAACTTTACTTGCGTCATATAGCGTTCGCACTGGCCAGGAAATTCCGTGGGCCGATTTTCTTATCAGTCACAGCTGGCTTTCAGCTTTTATGTTTGTTCCGATTGTTTTAGCACAGGCTACTGCCTATTTACCGCTATTTTGGCCAAGATTAAGCCGGATCTATGGTCTGATTTTCTTTTCTTTTCACTTGTTTTCGCTTTTTATCCCGACCATCCCATTTACGACGCACATTTTTCTATGCGGGCTTTTTTTAATTCTTTCTCCATTCTTTACCGATTCTAAGATTGCTCTTCTTCCTATCCTTGATAAAAAAGAGAAATGAAAAAATACATTATTGCATTTCTCGCAGTGTTCATTGCAACTCTCATTGCCGGCTGCTCTCACTCTTCTAAGAAAGAAGGCGCCAACTGGATCTGGAAATCCGATGAAGTGGCGCTGCAGTTTTCCCGCGATCTCTCTCAACTTTATCCAAGCTTTGGAAGCTATCTTGGCTTACGCGAGTTTGATGATAAGGCAGAGCCTCTCGATCTAGGAATTGAGGAAAAGTCCAAAGAGATTCATGAAGTTTGGCTTGCAAAAATCGAGCGTATGCTCGAATCAGAGACAGATCCAAATCTCAAAATTGATTACACAATTCTGAGAGACGCTATTAAAGAAAGCCTAGAGTCGATTGCACTTGATGAAAAATACAAAGTCTTAATCTTTCGTGCAGGGACACGAAGCGTTTTTGGGAATCTAATGGGGCTGATAAACGATCAATCCCCTAAAGAGCGCAAAGCCGCTGGGGTTGAGCGATTCAAAAAAATGGTTCGCGGTTTTGGAGAGTACAAACCCTATCTGGTTGCGGCACAAGAATTTAGTGAGTGGCAGCTTAAGAAGTGGCGAAGAGGTGCGTTTTTCCCATTTCGTGGAGAAGTCGAGAAGTACCTTTCAGAATCGGAAAGTTATCAAAATGGCATTGAGCAGATTCTCTCACAAAGCGGACGCGACGATTGGAAAGAGGACTTCGTAGCTTTTAAAAAGCGAGCAAAGGCTTACGATCAGTTTGTTCGTGAGAGAATTCTTCCTTTTGCTAGAAAATCCCCACGGCTTCCACGGGAAATTTATATACTCTCATTAAAACAAATCGGCTTCGATGCAACTCCCGAAGAACTGATTGCTCTTGGACAAGATGGATATAAAAAGCTTTATAAGGAATTTGAAGAGCGTGCGAGAAAGTTAGCAAAAAAATACTCGATCTCTTCTCACTCACCAAAAGATGTCGTGATTCACCTCAAGCAGGCTCAAGTGACAAAACCTGAAGAGGTTCGCATGCTTTACCAATCTGCAATTGATCGATTGAGTAAGATCCTGAAAGAGAAAGATTATGTAACGCTACCTAAAACTCCAGCAAAGTTTCGCCTTGCTGGCGAGGCCGAGAGCAAAGCTCAACCCGTGCCGCATTTGAACACTCCTCCTCTTATAAATAACCAAGGAGAGCGACCCGAATTCATTATCCCAACTTCCAAAGATGGGAAACTCACCTCGGATGATTTTTCTCATGCCTATATAGCGATTAATCTCGCCGCACATGAAGCTCGGCCCGGACACGATCTTCAGTTCAGTCGAATTCTAGATGAAGGCTCAAGCCTTATTCGCAATCATTTCGCCTTTAATAGTGTGAACGCTGAGGGCTGGGGACTTTATGCTGAGGATTTGATGTTTCCTTACTACAACGAAGAGGAGCAATTTTTTGCGATTCAAATGAGACTCTGGAGAATGGCACGTGCGTTTCTTGATCCTCAGGTTCAACTCGGAAAAATTGGCAAAGCTCAGGTGATTAAGGTTTTTCATGAGGAACTTGGCGTCTCTAAAGAGATGGCGCAGATGGAATATGATCGCTACGCTTTTCGCTCGCCCGGTCAGGCTCCCGCTTATTATTACGGTTACCGCTTGATCTTGGATTCAAAAGAAAGATTGAAAGAAAGATTCAAAGACCAATGGTCTGAAAAGTGTTTTCACGACACTCTTCTCTCTTATGGCCTTCTTCCACTTAAGCTTTCTGAGAAGCTGATGATGGAAACTATGACGTGCAACTGATGATGGAAACTATGACGTGCAACTGATGCTGTTGCACGCTCATATTAAGGACAGTCGTGAGTTTGATTATTAATTATACTTGGTGAGTGAACCACACGAGCTTCACATTTTAGGTCATAGTAATAGCCTTTTTGAATCTGATCTCGACCTTCGAGTGTGTCAATCTGCACACCGTTTTCCAATCTTGAAGAAACTATTTTTAATTCCAGCTTATGGCTCCAAGCTCCAAAAGGAGCGCGAATATTGTCGCCATTTCTTTTCAATGGCACCCCGATCCATCCCCATAGTTCCATTTCTGGGCCAGTCACAAGCTCACTGTTTGCATGAGCGTAGTTGGCTTCTGTGGAAGACGATGGCGCAAGACTACAGTCACTGGAGCGCACCGACCAGAAAGAGATCACCTTTAATGCCACTTGCGCATAGCTGAGATCATACTTAGGAGGATTTGCATTCCACACGCCCTTACAAATCATCGGCTCGACATAGTAGTATTCTTCCGAAGTCGCATAGCTTGAGAGTATTAAGGTGATTGCCATTCCCATTTTGAACACAAAGCCTGTTTGCACAAAACCCCCCTCTTGATCCACTTTGATCAATTCGGAGGTACTCGTATCCTATTTTTCTATTGGGCGAAAGCGCTTCTTTTCAATGAAGAGCTCATTCCTGAATTTTGACCTACCCCACGTCGAAACCCAAGTCTTTGGCGCACTGAACCATTTTATTTCATAAAACTGTGCGAATTGAATGAGTGAAACAAAAAGCCCTTGACCCATTTTTCGTGAGGCAAGGGCCCGTGAAACTCATGTTAAATCAAGGCGTCCACCAGTCCGACTCGGCTCCGTTCACATAGAGCTTTGCAGAAGTGCAAGAGTATTTAATTTCTATGGTGGTCCCATTGCCATCTTCAATAATATAAGTGCCCTCGCTATAATACTTGGTGCATCCAGCTTGCCGCTTCAGGCCGACACCCCGATAGTTCACAAAGAAGGAACCCTCCCCCTGGAAGTGATTTCCTTGTGCGTCCTCATTGATGAAAAGACCCTTCAGCTTAAAAGATCCTTCGATGTCAATTTGACCGGTATTCCAGCGATCTCCGGGATTGTCGGGCGTGTAACGAAAGTCCCAAGTGTAAGTGTAGGTATAATCATTTATTAAACCATCTGGATAAGAATAACTATTCTTTCCCTGATATTCAGATTTGGAAATCAAAGTGTTTCCTTCGGCATAATAATGCCAATATCCGATATGCTGATAGTTATACTCTGTTCCATTATCCACATTCTTATACACTGGAACATCGTAATCGGCTCGAACTCCACCATACACTCCAGGTACGGTGTCATCTAAATCTCGAATTGTTACCCTGCCTTGATAGGTTCTTAGCATTCCATTTGTATCTGGAAGATCTGAACAGTTGTAGGTGTAGGTTTTCTCAGCTGCAATGCCATCAGAATCATTATCTACCCGCACCGCCGGTGTTACCGTTTCGCAACCAGTGGCCATCGCTTCAAGCCCTGTCGAAGCCGTAGCCGTAACTCCTGGGATAGGTAAAGTCGGCAGAGTGTCGGACGTTGGCAGCTTACCAAGAACTTGGGTCGCAAAAGTCGCTAAGACCAGATTCGCACTCTCGGCATCCAGAGGTTGACGTTCATCCCCTCCACAGCTGC
Source organism: uncultured Pseudobdellovibrionaceae bacterium (assembly GCA_964636785.1). Taxonomy (GTDB): domain Bacteria; phylum Bdellovibrionota; class Bdellovibrionia; order Bdellovibrionales; family UBA1609; genus UBA6776. Next base: position 11,685 of record CAZWVK010000054.1, read on the forward strand.
TGAGCACAGCTATGGAAACAATGGCCAATCCTAAAGTGAATAATTTTTTGAGCATGGTCATTCAACCTTTCGCTTTAGAAAGTATAAGTTAATGAAGCTTGAGTTAAGAATGAACTTCCATTGATGTTTCCAGTCGTTGCAGCAGCCAAAGATCCATCCAGAAGAAAGTTCTTATATTTGAATCCCAATCCCGCTGCCACTTGGTTGTCATTCGGAACTGCATTTGCCTTATCCGTAGCCGCAGTTTGAAACTTCTGATTTCCAAGAAGAATATTCTGTTGAAAAGACGCTCTGACAATTGCCCAGTCATTTGCGAAGTATTCAATACCGATAAAAGCTGGAACTCTTGTCTCAGACTGCTCCGTTGCACCAAAGTCTCTTTTACCGTGAAGTACTTTAAGACCGTAATAGATGTCTGCAATATCTGTTTTAAGAGAACGATCTTCCACACCGAGAGTGAAGAACATATCGTCCACGTCGGTCTTTCCGCCCGCTGCTGGTTTAACTTCCCCAGCTCCGTAATTGACTTCTCCAAATAGACGATAATCAGATCCAAAGACATGACTTCCACCCACCGTGAAGTGCGGAGCCGTGTTGATCTTGTCACCGGCGGCATTCTTTGAGTCATTGAGAGCGTGAACGTGAGCATAAACCCAACTGTCATCAAAGTTCATTCCGAACTTCACAACACCTGTGGTTTCTTTCGTTCCAGCCTGCTTGTTGTCCGCTGTGGAGAAGGAGGCTCCAAATGCCATATCGCCGAAACCGTAAATCACCTCCAACGGGTTTCTCTGAAGAAGATAGCCGTTGCTGGCGCGAACATTTGCATGGCTGAACGTTGGATCGGTTGGATTCGTTGGATTTTGATGACCCAAATAAATAAGAAGTTTCTGACCATTTCCAAGATCTTTTACAAGGCCGCCTTCGGCAGATGTTCCTGGCCCACCCATTTCAAAAGTCATATAAGGACTTAAAAGATGGATATGAGAAGGGGAAGTAAACACCGTTTGAGTGTCTACCAAATGATTGGCTCCTAAAAGAGACTGAACTCTAGCTTTAGAAGCTAAAGCGGACTGTGAGAACACGACTGCCAAGCTGGCAACGGTTGAAAGTAAAGCACGTTTCATATGTTGTTACTCCTTTGATGATTGTGCATTTTTGATGACTACAAAAACAAAAATTCAAAGACCTAGCTAAAACCCCTCTCCTTGGAAAAACGCCAGCCTTTGAGCATTAAACAAAGGCCGGCAGAAGCATCAACAATGAGAAAATGCCTCACAAGGACTAATTAGTACTGATCGTAGGACTGGGTCCAAAACCCCGTCACCCCCTGAACAGGGGGTCTGGCTCTAAGAAATTGGAATAGTTAAAATGATCTCAGTTCCTGACAGGAGAGATCGAATATGAAGTGTGCCATTCAACTCCAATGCTCGACGCTTGAGAATCTTAAGTCCGTTGCCCACAGATTCTCCTTCCATAACTTCTTGGGTGATGCCGCAACCATCATCCCAAAAAATAAATTTAATCGAGGCTTCGGTTGTTTCAATCTCGGCATGAAAGGATTTTGCTGAAGAGTGTTTGATGGTGTTGCTTATGATTTCACGCACAGAAGAGGTAAGAACTTTTGAAAACCGATAATCGAGATGGTGATCAAAATTTTCTCCATTGTAGACTGGCCAATGAAGTTCAATTCCCACAGCATCGAGCCGACCGGAACATTCATGGCGAAGGTCCGCCAAAAAATGAGAAAGACGAATTCGCTGGCCCGATATTCCGCTTACAATCGAACGAATATCTCCTATTGCCTCTTGAATTGTAGAGCGCAAGTTGGCGTCAGATTTATGCAGGCCACTTAAAAGACGTGCCCCGACATCATCGTGCAGATCCTGTGCAATTCTCATCCGCTCTTCATAAACGCCTTTTTCATATGAAATGCGGCTCGACTCGGCCTGTTCAATTAAAGTGATTAAATGTTGAACTAAGTTTTGAGACTCACGAGAAAAAAGAGTCTTGCCGGCCCACGGATGTCTTAACCATAGAGCCGATGAATCAATAACCGGGGGAACGTAAAGAGCAAGTCCGTCTTCCTCAATTCGAACTTGATCCCCTTGGTCGGGGATCACCCTCATCTCCAAGGGCGAGAGAAGTTTTTGAATCAGTTTTTTCCATTGAAAGACTCGCTCACCAAGAGTCGATCCCAAAGCAACGGGAATGATCTCACTAATCAATTCGTCTGGATCCAAGCGCACACCATTTCTCAAATTTCTCTGCACCCAGTCTCTAAGCGGAAGATATAAAAGGCCCACGGCAAAAAAAGATAGACCAAGTGCCGGGAGCCGCTCCAAATTAAGAAGCGAGATAAGAGCTACATCCAGTAAAACCAAAAGCACGGCCCCTAAAGAATAGAATAAAAATCGAAAAGCCCAAGTTCCCACATCAAAAAGTCGGTAGCGCGTAATGCCCATTGCAAGACCGGCATAAATCACCAGGAAAAATAGAAATGCATACCCTTGTGAAAGGGTGACCTCTGAGTTCAAAACCAAAGGCAGTGCATTTAAAGTAATAAACCCTCCCGCCCCTACGAGGACAGAAAGTCCCAGCCATAATAGGGAAGCTCGGGCTGTCGGGTTTCCCCGAGTACGAAAAAACTGTCCTAACAGCGCTATACAAATTCCAATCATTTCAATAAGTGTCACCAAATTGCCTCCCATGGAGGCCGGCAAAACACGAGCAATTGCGAGAAAAGTCCAAACTCCAAAGAAAAAAGCTTGAATAGCAAAAAGAGGTTTCCACCAAGAAATCCGGAGTGGATAAATTAAAAATAACCCAAGCATTGCAACCCCAAAAAGAGATGCTCCAAATGCATTGATACTCGTAAGAAAGTAAAAGAGATATTGTGGTAATGCGAGTTCGCGCGTTGTATATACTGCTGAAGAAAATGTGAACAAAAGTGTGGAAAACCCACTCAAAGCAAAAACTCCTGCCGCCAGATCCCGAGATCTTAATGACCAAACCCATCCTGCAATAATAAAAGCACCCAACCCCACAAGCACTTGGACCCAGAACAGATGGGGCAAATCCAGTACTGAAAATTTCTGTCGAGAAAGTTTTGAAACTGTATCGTCTTTCTCAACGAAAATCTCATTCTCCGATAGGATCAGCATCAACGCGCGTTGGCGTTCGTAGAATCGCGACAAATCGCTATCCTTCTGCAACTCTCCAGGCTCAGCAGTAAAGTCAAGCGGCTCTAATTTTAAAGTTGAAAGAGACGATCCAATGACCGAGCCCACCTCAAACTCAACGCCCCAGTGACGATGATCTAATGAAACTTTAATTGCGAGAAATAGGGCCAGAAAAGCTATTGTCAAAATCCCAGTGAAAAGACCTCTCGGATTGTTCCATAATGATGTCATTAAATTAATTTCCGACGATTGGCTTCGTGAATCAACTCGACACGATTGGAAACATGGAGCTTCTGATAAATGATCTTTACATAGCCCGAGACCGTTTGCGGACTGAGACACAACTGCTTTGAAGCTTCAGCGACTGTCAGCCCACGCGAAAGAAGAATTAAGGTTTCATGTTCGCGAGGACTGAGATTAACTTTACTGTTCTCATCTGCACGATTTTCAATGAAATAGCTCAAAAGTCTTCGCGCGATAGCCGGTGACAGTGGTGGCTCATTTTTTTCCATTCTTTTGAGTGCTTCAACCAGACTTTCCGGATCATCTTCCTTAAGCAAATATCCTTTTGCGCCTGCAGAAAGAGCCTTAAACAAGAATGTATCATCACTATACATGGTTAAGACAATCGGGATCGCTTCCGGCTCAAGTCGAGAAATACTTTGAATGATCTCGACACCACTTCCGTCTGGAAGCCCAAGATCGATGAGCGCCAAACTCAATGGGCTTTTATCCTTTCGCATTTCCCTACTGGTAAGCCAACCTTGCGCCTCTTTGAAACTGCGAACGACTTCAATGGAAATTCCCGGAAAGGACCGATGAAGCAAATCTTTGATGAACTCAGCAGATGCTTTCTGATCTTCAACAATCAGACATGTTTTTGTATTTACTGGCATAAAACATCGGGTCTAGGTCATTAACGGGGGCAGTCAGGACTTTTGTTAGGATTGGTTAACCAC
>CAZWVK010000055.1:0-15723 GCA_964636785.1 uncultured Pseudobdellovibrionaceae bacterium
AATAGGACCCCCATTTTTCGCCACACAGCAAAATCCAACCGTACCTGTTGGCAAAGCCACTTGCTCTATGAGGGGATAGACACAGAAGCTGTCATTCTTTTTTTGGCGAAAGAACCACATGCTGGTCAAACTAAAGGTTCAAAGGCTCCTTTGCAAGCAAACCCTTAAAATCATGGGCAACCCGCATTCTGGCCATCTACACTCACCGTGGCCGTTGAGCTTTTAAGTCTATTAGAGCCTGCATAAACCTCAACATGATAAACCCCCGCATGCATGGACGAGCTAGATTTGATCTTCAGTTTGGATTCTTTTGCCGTAGGAAGCAGCAGATTGTTTCGGTACCAGCGGTAGTTGACAAAAGTCGAAGAGTTGGAAGTCAAATCCACTGAAAGCTCAAAATCTTCTCCGGATTGAACCGTGAGACTTTGCGGGTGCCTTGCAATGCCAACCGATCCTCTCGCTTGAGAGTGGTTTTGGTTGCCTGAAATACTGAGACCGGTGTCTTGATCCACTTTTTGAATCAGATTTTGTATATTCAATTGATTTCCGTCTTTGGCAAAAGAGCTAAAATGAGATCGCTTTATAGCTCCGAGATGCATGATTTTTTCGATCTGAGAGGGGAGACCATCATAACCTCTGGATTTAACAAGGCCCATCACCAGTGCCGCAGCCCCTGCAGCCACTGGAGTGGCCATCGATGTTCCATGGATTGGGTAAACTGAGCCACCTTGATTTACGCGCGCGGCGTACCCTGTCGGGCTCACATTTGCGGGCACTGTTGATAAAATTCCAGTGGAACCATGAGAACCTGGCGCCAGAATATCCACAAAAGTAGGAGATCGATTAGAGAAGGAACTTAGCGCTCCGGATTGGGAGTCGTAGGAGCCTACGGTGATCATGCCATCTATCTCTGCTCCATAGTAAGCAGGATACATCTTAAAACTCGAGCTTAAAACTTTTCCATTGTTTCCGGACGCCGCCAAAACAAAAACGCCTTTATTAACGGCGTACTCAATCGCAGCTTTTAAAGTGGGCCGCTCAGTTGGGCCGCCAAGACTCATATTAATGACATCGGCGCCATTGTCTGCGGCCCAGTAAATGCCATTCACCACAGCCGACATATCTACGGAAGTCCCATCTACTGAAACTTTAACGGGGAGAATTCGAACGTTCTTTCCCATGACTCCACTGATTCCAATCTGATTATCTGCTGTGGCTGCTATTAAACCGGCAACGTGAGTGCCATGAAATCCGGAGTCGATCACGTTGGTCGTGTTGTCAATGGCATTTAAAGTCATTAAGTTTCCGCCGAGGTCTCGTGCGATATGATCCTTTATGTCTGGGTGGTTGATGTCCAAACCACTGTCTAAAACTGCAATCGTAACGGTTTCGTGGATGCCATTGGCCGAGTTGTATATGGATCCAGCAATGCTCTGATGGAAAACGCTGTTGAGGTAGGGCTGTTGGCTTTGGTAATAAGGGTCATTTGGAAGAGCGAAGAGCTGCATAGTCGCATCTTCATCAACAGACACAATGCATGGATCAGACTGCGCCAACTGGTGAAGTGCATCGGAAGTCACAACCTGAGGGGGTGAAACCTGGGTTGAAATCTGTGCTGAGGAACTTATATCCATCTTAGATAAAATCTGAGCGCTCAACCAGGTCTTTGCACCCTGATTTCTTAGACATTGAGAGTTGGCAATCACCATCAATTGAGAATCAGGACCGAAACTCCTTCCATTGAGGGATGGATAAACTTTCGGGATTGATGAGGATGCCTTCAGGAGAGAGGCTTTGCACCAATGATCTCCATGGCCTAAATGCTCACGATTCTCATCTTCGGACTGACTGGATAACTGGAATGCCTTGGAATCGAGACCTGACATACCACAGTTGTTGAAGGCCGCTAACGGCAACGCCAGGACCAGACACAAAGTCGTGTATTTAAAGACCTTCACCTAGCATCTCCTTTTTAGACGTATCGGTTTGTACCTGACTTAAGTTTAGATTGAATCTTAAGAAAAGTGCGTTGTTTGAAGACCATGGGCTGAGCGTGAGAACATAAATTGATGACAAATGGAATTCTCAAAATGAGACACTTTTATGTGTTGCTTATGCTGTTGGTATTAGGACTTCCTTATGATTTCGCCTTTGGTGTTCCAGATGAAGCGTTTGATCGACCGCAGGTTGTTGCAGTCGAACCCAGAGCATTTAATCCTCGATACGATATCACTGCAAATTTAGGTTTTCTTCCCATTGATGCCTTTTACAAAGGTCTCACTTACGGAGTGAGTTACACTCAGTCCTACACCTCGCTCTGGTCCTGGGAGATCGTTAATGCGAACTACTCCTCTAAAATGGACACCAATTTAAAAAAGGATCTTTTATCCAACTTCAATGTGCGGCCACAGGGGATACTTGATCATGTGCAATGGTTTGCGCTGAGCAATGTTGTTTACACACCCATTTACTCTAAAAACCTGCTTTTCAATCAGCGTATATTATACGGATCAACTTCATTAGTTCTCGGCGGTGGCATGGTCGGTTTCTCGGAAGGGGATGTGGTCCCCGCCTTAGGAGGGGGAGTGATCATTCGTGCCTTCCACTCAGAGAAGTACTCTTCCAAGTTTGATTTCAGAAGCTATATGCATTTTGGGCAGGGAAAAAGTTCAGATGTGATTCTTATGATTACGTATGGACTTTCATTTGAACTCGGAAACAACAAACCGCTTGCGAGATGAAATTGAGAATTGTCGCTCTAATTTTTTTATCTGTTTTCACTTCAACGGACGGCGTGGCACAAAGCTTCGAAACGATTCCAAACTGGCGTTATTTGCCACTCGATAAAGACTTCTATGAGAAAAACATGGCTCGTATCTCTGCAGGTGAAATGTCCAAAGCTTATGGCGAAGTCCTAAATGTCAGAAAAAAAGCAGAGGGAAGCAGCGCTGAAGCAGAGGCGCGCATCGTGATGGCTGAGCTCTGTGGCAAATTGGGTCTTTTGTTCTGTCGATACGAAATGGCACAAAGCACCGCTGTTGATTTTAAGGGCTCGGCTCCGGCTCTACGAGGATTGGAAATAGTAGAAGAAATCTTAAAAAACCATAATTTCGAAGACCAAGAATTATTGCGATTGATCAATTCAGCCAGCTTTCAGGAAATTCCACAGAGTCTTGAGCCGATGTTCAGTTATTTTGTCGCCATTGACAATTTCAGCAAGGATTTAACAACATGGGGACTGAGAGCGCAAAGTCGGATTGGGAAGGGCAATTATTGGTATTACCGGTGGAAATTCAACACGGCTTTGGAAGGCGCGAGGCGGGGAAAGAAAAGCGTCGCTGAAAGGAATCTTGAGAGACTTGCCGGTATTCGGCGTGCGCCATTGTCCTTGAGATTAGACTCTATCTGGCAAGCCGCGCGCTTGAAATTTGAGATGAAGGATCTGCGCTCAAGTCTTAAGCTGTATCAAAAAATAAAAAGTAATGATCATAGACTCATGGGCCAGGTTCTTCGCGAGATGGCCTGGGTCAGCTATTGGCTGAAAATGTATGCGGAGACTTTAGGAACTATCAAAACTTTAAAGGCGCCTCATTATATTGAGACCATGCATCCTGAACTCTATCTCCTAGAGATGCTCACCTTAAGGAAGCTTTGTCACTTTGATTCTATTAAAGACGTCACTCAAGAATTTGAAGAGCGCTTTGGATCGACTTATACCCATATAAAATCTAGATCGCCGTTGTCCGAAGATATGAATCTTGTACGAATGACATTTCTAAAAGATGAGTTTTCAAAGCTCGTTGAAACAATTCGAGCTTTAAGATTTGAGCGCAAGCAGATCGAATCCGGTGAAATTTCGCTTGCGAATCCTCTGAAAAAAGATCTTTTAGAGTTCTATGAATCTTCTGAAAAGATTCTCAGAAGTCGTCTTGACCTCAAAATTGACCAGGAGCTGCGTGAGCAGGCCGAAATGTTTCTTGAGCTGCGAGAGCAGGTTCAGTTGGTTGACTATCTTTCTGGTGTGGATGCGTTCAGCATAAAACAGTCCTACGAACGCAGAGATTATAAATCTAAAACGGCTTCATCTTCGTCCTACAACCTTCTGTACTGGCCGGTCGATAAGGAGTACTGGGCAAGTGAATTAAACTCCTACCAGGTTCTCGTGTCCGATCGTTGCAATGAGGGGGAAAAGTGATTTTAAGACTCATTTTTTTAGTCTTGTGTATGCCGATTTCAATTGCTGCTCAGACCATAAAAGCGGATCCTCAAGTGGTAAAATCCCTTGAAGAAAAACTTAAAAAAGTAGAATCGTCCATTGATGTGACACGAAAGCGGCTGAACTCGCAGCGAGAAACACGGTTCGCTCCCGATTTGTTTTTTACCTTAGGGGAGTTGCTGCGTGATCGATCCAGCTTATCTTCGAGTTTAAAACGCGAAAAGAATCCAGGTGTTCCCGAAGCAGAGTTGGACTTCAGTTTAGAGAAGAAATACACACAAGAGGCGATTGAGAATTTCAAACTGATCGAAGATCGCTATCCCAAGTATGAGTCCATGGACCGGGTTTTATTCACTTTAGCATCTGAATACAACTCGCTTGGCGATGACAAGACAGCACTTAATTATTTTAAGAAGATCACCGAAAACTTTCCTCAAAGTGAATCAGCCGCTAAGGCGTTCCTTGAGATTGGAAGTATATTCTATCAGAAAAAGGATTTTGAATATGCATTAAAGAATTTTGATGAGGCTTTAAATCTTGCCAAGGGAACAGACCGTTTAAAAGTAAGTTTGAAACGTGGTGAAAGTCTGTCCCACTTGGATCGCTGGATGGAGTCTTTGAAAAGTTTTGAGTCTGTTTACTTGCAAAAAGGAATCGGAAGCAATGAGGATGAGGATCTCAAAGAGCAAGCTTTGATTGCATCGGTACTTCCGCTTTTGGAGCTCAATCCGGCTCAGACTTTACAGAATAAAATTTATCAAGATCCTATTGAATACTATCGTAAGGCCTCAAAAGACAAAGGTCGCTTTCGACGAGTTTTAAATCGTCTTTATCAAAGGTTGGAAATCAAGAAACGCAATCGTGAATCCGTCTTGGCTGCACTGGAGCTGTTCAAACTTTCCGATTCTCTTCAGGAGCGAAAAGAGGCATTTGAATTTGCTTATCTGCAGATTAAAAAACAAGAGCAAATGGAATTTCCTGAATGGCTTCCCCATGAGCTCTATAAACTGATTTCTTGGATTCAAAAGAGCGAATCACCTAAGAAGAGAAAAGAAGAACTTGCGCGTTACGAGCCGGTTTATCGAGATATCATTACAAATATTAATTCAAAGGCTTTGTCCACGGCGAGAGCTGAGGATTTACAACGCGTGACCGAGTACTATCGCCAGTACTTTTCTCTCTATTCCACTGGAAAGCATATCGGCGCCATGAAGGTCAACGAGGCGGAGGCTTTATTCCTATCCGGTCAAAGTTCATTAGCAGGTCAAGCGTATTGGAGCCTCGCAAAGAGTCCTGAAATGAAAGATCCGAAAAAAAGGAGGGAACTGATTGAGTCGGCATTGGAAGCATTCTTAAAACCAATGTCCGATGAGACATCAAAGCAGCTCGATTTATTGCAGGCACGAGATGGCTACCGAGAAGTTGGCAGCTTCTTCATAAAATCCTATTCTTCTGATCCAAAGGTTCCAGAAATTGAATACAATATTTCTCGAACTTATTATGATGAAAGAGATTTCGACACTCTTTCAAATCGAGCACTTGGTTTCTTAAAGAAATATCCTTCGCATGATAAAGCAAAAGCAACAGCTCTACTTTATTTGGACTGCTATTATCTACGTGGCCAAATGAAGGAAATGTCCCAAGCGGGCTCAACGCTTTTAAAAATGAAGGGTCTCACGGCGGACACAAGATCCGTCATTGCGCAGGCCTCACAGCAGGCTCAAATGAAAGCCTTGCAATCTTTGGCGGGTGATTATGGGACGAAAGATTACGCTTTGAAATTTAGAGAGTTTGCCAGACAGAACAAGAATTCTAAATTGGGGGAAAATGCACTTTTTGAAGCTTTTAATTCTTTAAGAGCAAAGCTAGATCAGCAAGCGTACTCGGTCGGTGAAGAGTATGTTGGAACCTATGGGAAAAGCCAGCGCGTGAAAGAAGTGATTTTATCTCTGACTCAGCTTTCATTGATTTTAGTGGATTACCAGAGAGCTGCTTCTTATATGGCGAGTTTCGCTCAGATGTTCCCGAGTGACGCCGAGGCGAAAAAGCTAAGCCATCAGGCTGCAGTCATTTACGAATACTCCGGACAAGTGAATCAAGCCGTTGAAGCCTATAAAATGGCTGGGGATTTTGATGCCGCACTCAAAGTGTTGTTTAAGTTTGGACTTTGGGGTGAGCTCAACCAGCTGGCTGCAAAAGTTCCTGGATTGACTGGACAGTATTACCAAGGTGTTTCTATGATTCGCCGGAATCAAAAAGATGGCGTCACTTTACTTGATAGAGTTGCGCGGTCTCAAGGCGGCACACCCCGTGAGCGCGAAATGGTTGGGCATGCTGCCATTCTGCTCGGTGAAATCAAGCTGAATCAGTTTCGCGGAAACTCCACTGGACAAACTTTTTCAGCTCCACTGCTTCAGGCGAAGGCCGCTGAATACCAGGATCTCACTCAGCTTTTTCAGGCTGGGGTTGCAAGCGGTGGTGGATCTTGGGTTGTTGGAGGGCTTTATAATTTAGCGATTCTTAATCAGTCTTTCGCGCAGTTCTTGAATTCATTGAATCCTCCAGCGGGAATGCCTGCAGCTCAGTTGAAGCAGGTGCTGAGTTCTCAAATTCAGAGCTATCTTAATACCTCGAAAGAAAGCCGGCTGACCTGCTTAAAGGTTGCTGAAGAGAATGAAGTGATTAGCCAATACGTGAAGGGCTGTGCCTCCGCATCCCCAGTTAAAGAAGCACAGGAATTTGCGCTTCTCTCTCCGTCTCGATCTCCAGCGGGACTGAATACGGCGGTGCAAAATGCAATCAAAAAAAATCCGAGATCTCCGGAACTTTTGCGCCAAGGTGCACTGGCTGAAATTAAATCTGGAAGATATTTAACAGCACTTCTGATTCTTTCTCGCGCCGCTGAAATCTCAGCGAGCGAGTCATTGAATGAAAGTTATATGGGAGCGGCATACCTGCATATGAAGGACTTTTCCAGTGCGCACGCTTCGTTTAAATCTGCTTTGGCGAAGAATCCTAAAGATGGCGTTGCAATTCGTGGTCTGGCGAGTCTTGCAAAGAATTTTGGTTTGAAAAACAAAGCGAAGTTCTACGAAGGTCAAATCAGCGGAACGCAATCTGTATCAGGTCTTCATCCTTGGTTGAATTGATGTGAGGGAAATAGAGTGAGCCCGAAGATTAAAGTGGAAGTCCGGCACAAAGACAAAGTGGTTCACTCGGACTCCTTTCGCGAATTTCCGATCCTCTTTGGCCGAAATCCTGAATGTCAGCTGAAGCTGGATCGATATGGCTTCATATCCCGCGTTCATGGCTCCATCGGAGTGGATAAAGAAGATTTGGTCGTCACAGATCTCGGCTCTAAAAATGGCATTTTAAGTCAGGGGAAGCGAGTCTTTTCAGTACGCGGTCACGATGTCTTAAAATTTGATGTGGAAGATCTGACTTTTAAAGTCGAGTTCGAATCTAAAGGAGAAGTCGATCCGGATGCCACCGAAATCACGGTCCTAAAAACTCAAATTGGCGAGGTACTAGACGATGTTCGATTCAGTATTGCGCCCTATCCGGAGATCGTTCACACCCCACGCAATCGGCTTGTTCTCCAATCCGTCGTCACTTGGGATGACGATGTCTATGATGTTCGAAACTTTTTTCCGGACGACGAAATCCGAATCGGCGGTACGACCAATGAGCCTATTTATATTCCGACTCTCAAAGAGGGGACTTCCTCCGGTCGTTTCTCTACTCAAGGTGCGATTATAAAAGTAGCTGCTCAGGGACGTTGGGTTCTCTATCGCAATAAGAAGAAAATCAGTCTTCAAGAGTTAGAAAACTCAGGACATGCAAAACGACAGGGAAACTTTCTTCTTATTCAGCTTGGTCTAGAAGATGTCTTGAGCCAAAACGTGAGTTCGGAGCTTATTGTCCATTTTCGCTATGTTAAAGCTCCTGTTTTTCGAATGCCGCGAACATGGATCGAAAACAAAGAAGAGTTTAAAAAAGCCGCATTTATTTCTCTAGGCGTTCATTTGGCTTTATGTTTGCTTGTTGTCTTGGGAGCTCCGAAGTCGAACGCCCCAAAGATCGAAAACGTTCCGCCACGGATTGCCAAGCTTTTGGTGGAGCCGCCGGCTCAAATTCTCGCGGCTCAGCCGAAACCACCGCCACCACCTCCACCGCCACCTCCAGAGCCGGAGCCGGAACCGGAACCTCCAGTGCAGGCGAAGAAACCTGAGCCAAAGGTTCAGCCGAAAAAAGCAGAGGCTCCAAAGCCAAAGCCGAAACCAAAAGTTGTCAAGCGAATCGAACCAAAGGCTCGTGTGGTGGCAAAAAGTCGCCCGCAACCACCTGAAGAACCTTCAGCTCCACCTGCTCCATCGGCAGAAGATATTGCAGCTTTATTAAATACTCTTCCTGGGCCTCCTTCTGGGGGAAGCATTGCTACAGGAGCACCGATTCAAATCGCTCAAAAAGATATTTCGGCTCAAGGTGTTCGAGTGGCAGGTGTGGCAGCTGCTGCAGCATCCATTCCGACTTCGTCGGGGACGGCGCAGGAAGCTTTTAACCTTGCTCAAGGTGGAACTCAGGGATACGCAAAAGCATCTGGGGGAAAAGCAGGAAAGAGAAATGTCCAAGCCAAAGTGATTGGAACTCCATCACTCGCCCCTGACCTTGGTCGTGAGCAGGGTCTAACAAATGATCAAGTCATGGCGGTGGTGAACAAACACTTAGGCGGAGTTCAGCGCTGTTATGAACGTGCGCTTTTTGAAGATGGATCTTTGTCTGGTCGAGTGGAGTACGAATGGGAAATCAGTCCTCAAGGCAGAGTGAGCGATATCAAAGTGACGCGAAGTCAGATTGCCCGAGCGGATACTTTGAACAACTGTATCTTTGAGTTGTTTAGAAAAATGTCATTTCCAAACGCAAAAAATGGCCAGACCACCATCGCGAAGATTGGCTTTCCGTTTGGAAAATAAGTATTATGTGTAAAAGCAATTGAGGGGGAGCGATGTTCGCTGAATTTGGAAAGGTCTTTTTTCATCATTGGTATGTCATGTTTCCAATTGCACTTTGTTCCGCAGTTGGAATTGCTATTATTGTCGAACGGGCGATGACATTGAGCGCAGCTGGATCGGTCAATAAAGATGAATTGTTGAAATACATTCAGGCTTACTGCATCCAAGGTCAGGTCCAACAGGCCATTTCATTGGTATCGCAGACAAAGGGTCCGCTCTCGAATATCATTCGTGCGGGTCTTGTTGCTGTTGCAAACGGAAATGATACTGAAGAGGTTCAAACGGCAATGGACGCGGTTGCACTGAGAGAGGTGCCCCGCCTGAGCCGGCGAATTGATTTGTTGTCGGGTCTTGCTAACGTTGCTGTACTTACTGGGCTACTTGGAACAGTCGGTGGGATGATTGCGGCATTCGGTGCGGTCGGAAATTTGCCACCTGCTGAGAAAGCAACAGTTCTTGCATCTTCTATTTCTGAAGCTCTCAATGCCACGGGATTTGGGCTGATGGTTGCAGTTATGCTTTTTGCAGCCTGGAGTTGGTTGAGTGGCTGGTCTTCGGCCGTCGTAGATGACGTTCATGAAGCCAGCGTTTCCACTTTGAATTTCATTCTGACTAATAAGAAAAAAATCTTTAAAGGGTAAGTCAAAATGGCAGCAGGTGGCGGACATGAACCGAATTTAACTCCGTTTATCGATTTGTTTTCGGTTTTGATCTGTTTCTTATTGATGACGGCGGCTTGGACTCAGCTGGAATCCTTTCAAGTTCAAGTTGAACAAAAGCCCAAACTCAATCCAGATTTGACTTCTGAAACGCCACCACCCGAGAAGGAAGAAAAGAAAAAAGTCAGTCTTTCGCTTCTCTTAAAAGGCAATGCCATTTTAGCTCGTCAAGATGAAAGATCACGCGAGTTTATGATTCGAGGTCAAAGTATTGCAACACCTGAGCTGCGTACACAATTGGAAGCATGGAAGAATCAGTTTGGAAATGAACAAGCCTTGGTGATCCACACCGAAGGCGAAGCGACCTATGGGCAGTTGGTTCAACTCTATGATTTTGTCAATTACATTGGTTGGTCCCAGGTCACGATCAATCCCTATTAGAGGAGGGTGACTCTTGAATAAAGTGAGAGGTGCGGCCAAGAGAGCGCTCAAAACTCCTGGTTATCACGTCAAACCAAAGTATGATTTGAAGCACACACGCTATCTTCTTGAGAGTCGTAAGCATAAGAAGGGCTTTGGGTTGATGCTCGCGCCGATGGTGGATTTGTTTTCGGTCCTAGTGATCTATTTGATTATGAATTTCTCGTCGACTGGAGAAGTATTTTTTATTTCAAAAGATATCAAAATTCCTGAGGCCAGTCAGGGGATGCCAATGGAATCTTACCCGTTAGTGAGTGTTCTTGGTGATAAGGTGGCCTTTGATGCACTATTAGACAATAGCACCGTCGCCTTTGAGGATGTAAATGATGGCAGAAGTCCCAAACTTCGCGAGCGTTTAAAAGTGATCCGTGAACGTGATATTAAAATTCTTGGTCCCGATGGATTCAAAGGACAGATCAATATTCAGGCCGATCAATCCATTCCAGTCGAAAAAGTGAAACGTGTCATGCAAGTATTGATTGATGAGGGTTGGACCACCTTGAATCTGATTTTAGAGCCAAATAAAAACATCTCTTATTAAAGGGATTTGTTCGGGACTTTCTCCATGCCGGGCGGGATTTTTTCTTCTAGCTCTTTCATAAAACTCTTCCTCACCTTTACTCTTTCATCAAGATCAAAGCGATTCCTCTTTTGAAGCATAGCGCCCCTTCGTCCCCCTTCACCTTGAATTTCTACATCCTCTAGATTCACTCGATTTCTAAGACCTTCTGATCCTTGTGCTAAAGAATATTCACTGGAAATAAAAAAAGTTAGAAGAATCAAACTAAGCATTCTGCTCCTCCACTGAGTCAAAATTTAAATTCAATTGTAAATCACTGAAGTCTTTTTTCCAAATCACATGGTCAATAAAATAGTGATGAATATTGATGAACAGAGTGAATGACAGCATAAAGAATCCCGTCTGACTCATATGCATAATTCCTGTGGCTTTGTCCAGAAAATCGGGAACAAAGTGAAATCCGAGTGCGCCTAAAGCGATTGAGGATAGAAAGAAAATTCCATGTCGCTTTATCTTTGTTAGTCTTCTCTTTTTCAAATCAGGAATTTGCGAAAGGTCATTATTCACCTTTGATTTTCGATAGGACGCCACGCACACCATGTACTGAAGAGAGTGAAAGAACGGAATGAAAATAAAAAAGGCAGGATGATAAAGTGCGGGAAGGTACCAGACGATGATTGAAAGCCATGTGACTAAAGCGTTAATGGGGGGCCATTGTCCATCGTTGACGTATTTTCTAAGGCCGCAATATAAAACACTGAATGTCGTCAATGCGAATCCGATGTGACAATAGATTCTTAGAGATTCTGGAAGACCAAATTGATTGTACTTAAATCCGAAAAGATCAAATTCGGTGGTGTAGGTGTTTAATAAAATCCAATTGACAATCCACAAGCTAAAAAGATTTATTTTCAATGACCATTTAAAAACACTATCTAAACGATAGGATTTGTAGTGGGAGAGTAAGAGTGTGATCCCAAATGTCTGCTTAATATAGTGCCAGCCCACAAAAAAATACATGGTTTGAATCGCAAGCATGGTTGCAGTTCGGGTTTGAAAATAAAATACGGTTGCAAGCCCGGCGATAAGAATTATTGGAACGATAAAGCCTGCCCACAAGAATCGCCATTTTTTATATTCGGTGCGAATATTTCCATATAAGAGTTGATAGGAGGCTGCGAAGTGAGGCCAATTGACAATCGATGCCAGATAAAACCCAGCCCATCCAATAGAGCCCGTCGCATCACCTTTGTCCTTGAGCGTAAAGGAGAGAACAAAAAGTAAAATTGAAAAGGCACCGATGCCCCAGAAATCAATTTTTTCGTTGAGCAGCTCTTTCTTGGGTACAAGCCGATGGAGATCTTTGTGATCGGCTTGTACGTCAGAAGATCGAAGCTGAAGAGCTTTCATTCTGTTTATGCTCCACCCGGCGTGTAGGATGGTGGGCTTGAAGGCGGATTAGGAGCCGGTGGATTAGGTGATCCAGAAGGTGGACTAGGGCTTGGACCTGATGGTGGAGTCGGAACTGGACCTGGTGGACTTGGAGGAGGACCTGCGGGTGGCGAAGGCGAAGGCGGAGCCGGAGCTGGCGGACAAGGCGAGCTGGCTTGGCAGTTGGCAGAGGATCCGTGAGAGCACTCATTAAGAACGGTTCCTGTGCAAATAGGAACTCCATTTCCAGTCAATTCGTGTTGTGAAGAGATGGCGGGGTTTGCGGGAGCAGCTCTCCAGTAATCTGCAGGTGGACAGTTTTCAAAACAACAGCTGTTGTTACGATGAAGAAGTCTAGGTAAAAACGGAAGCTGTTTTAAGTCTCTATAGCAAGTTCTTTGACGAACCACACAGCAACTCACGCGAACATTTTCTCCCCCCTGACAAGTTGTATAGGAAGAATTGGCCAGATAAGCTTGTCCGCGGTTAACGACAATAGAGTAGTAGCATTGAAGAGGAGGTTGTTTGAAGAGCTGCGGGCAACAGCCTTCCGGATGCACTCCTTCAACTCGTGGACAAAAGGTGTCGAGTTCTGATCGTGGATTGTCGGTGGCTTGGCATTGTTTAAAACTTGAAATGTCAGGAGCTTGTTGTGCGATGGCAAGAGAAGAAAATGTTATTAGAATTATCAGAAGTTTCATATTTTCACCCTTTAAATATACTTTCATCGTAACCACTTTAATCGAAATAATGAATTCTAAGTTTGCATAACAAGCCTACACCTTCGTCTGGTTTAGGTTTTCTCAGCTCTTATTTCCTAGGCTCCTCCAGGTGTAATGATCGGTGGATCTTGAGGCGGATCAGGTTTTGGAGGATCAGGCTTAGGTGGATCTTGAGGTTTTGGATCTGGTTTGGGCGGATCCGGATTTCCTCCGTCTGAAGGTTCATTCGATGGTTTTGGTTCCACCGGACAAGGCGAGCTGGCTTGGCAATTGGCAGAGGATCCATGAGAGCACTCATCTAGGACGCTGCCTGTGCAGATGGGAACTCCATTTCCAGTCAATTCGTGTTGTGAAGAGATGGCGGGGTTTGCGGGAGCAGCTCTCCAGTAATCTGCAGGTGGACAGTTTTCAAAACAACAGCTGTTGTTACGATGAAGAAGTCTAGGTAAAAACGGAAGCTGTTTTAAGTCTCTATAGCAAGTTCTTTGACGAACCACACAGCAACTCACGCGAACATTTTCTCCCCCCTGACAAGTTGTATAGGAAGAATTGGCCAGATAAGCTTGTCCGCGGTTAACGACAATAGAGTAGTAGCATTGAAGAGGAGGTTGTTTGAAGAGCTGCGGGCAACAGCCTTCCGGATGCACTCCTTCAACTCGTGGACAAAAGGTGTCGAGTTCTGATCGTGGATTGTCGGTGGCTTGGCATTGTTTAAAACTTGAAATGTCAGGAGCTTGTTGTGAAGCTGCAAAAAAAGAGAATGTGAAAATGAGTGAGTATAAGGTCATTAATAATCATCTCCTTTCATCACGGCTCGACCTCGCCGGCTTGATGAAAGGAAGAGATGTCCGCACTCAGATCAAAGTATTTTTCAGATACAACTTGAGAGCGATAAAGAATTTTAGAATGTCCGGATTCTCCAAGACGTGGCTTCAATTTAACCACCGTTAGAATGGTATTGGTCTTCGCGGGTCTTGTAAATGAAAGTGCATTTACAGGTCCTGTTCCATCCAACTCATCGTTAATGGCGTTCGTAAAAGGAAAAAATGGAACTTGTTCAATATTGTAATCCCAAAATTCACCACTGCATCCAGATGGGGGAGTTGGGCTCTTTTGTAGAGAAGTAATGACCTGGAATTTCTTTGAGAGACCAGAGTTATAAGAGAGGGTCGCACTCCCTTGAGCGATCTCATCATTGTTTCGAATTCGATCATTGTCTGGATCAGCTAAATCATCTATTTGACCAGGATTTGTACCTCTTAGAATTTCAATCAGATCCGCGATGGAATCTTTGTCTGTATCCAATCCTTGATCCGGGTGAGGATGAAGAAGATCCAAACCTAAAACCATAATATCGCAATCCGACAAGCCGAGCGCATTTCGCTGCGAATTGCATGCAACCACAGTTTCCTGACAGCCTGATCCATTTGCGAGGTCCAAACAGATGCTGTCAGTATACGGACTCTGACTCCGTCGCTGAAAAGGATCAAATCCATATTCATACTCTTTGATGTCTGGAATTCCATCACCATCTGAATCTAGCTCGACCCCATTTTCATGAGGAATGAGGTTGAGATTTAGTGTGAAGATAGATTCAACGGTGTAGGACGACAAAGACGAGTCGAGGCAGATTTCCATTTTTCCAGATGCATAGGAAAGACCTTGTTCAAGCGGAAGCTCCTCAAGTGGAACTTTTGCACAGTTCTGAAAACCGAAACTGAAAATCAGGCCTGATGTAAGAAGAAAAGTGAAAGATTTAAACCACTTCATCTACGGCCGTCCTTTGCCAATCAGTTGAAAATCAGAAGGAGTCAATTCACTTGGCTCGGCACTTAGAATCTCCTCATCAACAAATCCCGAGACGGTAACTCGAACAATTTGACCATAATATTCTAATAAAGGCTCCGCACTGTTAAGAGGTGTCAACCTATACATCATAAATAACACTTGAGCATTCCGTGGATGATTGAATGCAGCTAAGTGAGCTGGAAAGCTTTGCACTGGGAGAGTACGAGAGTATTGTAGTTCAGAAGTCGATAAGACCCAGTCACCATGAGTGCATTGAGGAGAGGGTGACTCTGACCTGTAACGGATATCAAAATGATTTAATAAATCTAACCGAAGCCACGAGTCTGAGAAAAATGGATCGGTTCCGCGAATGATTTCGTCACGGTTTGTGTAGCCATCTCCGTCTGGGTCTTCCGTCATATCTCGCCGTGTTGGATCTAGACCTTTGATAATTTCTACGAAATCCGGCATTCCGTCTTGATCTGAATCAATGCCTTCTTGAAATGGCAGTGATCCGGGCAAAAGGTGGAGTCCTAGGATTTTGAAATCACATTCGCTCAAACCCAATCCGTCGAATTTATTAGGGTCACAAGTGATTTGATTTCGACGCTGCTGACAGATGTCTCTTCCGCCCAACCGTTCGCATATTCCATCAAGCACACCACTAACTCCACTGCTTCGTGGATTCTGTGGATCATAACCTAACGAAGCCTCCATATGATCGGGCAATCCGTCCATATCTGAATCCGAAATAATTTCTCCGGCTTTACGATAAGTGGTTAAATTGATCGTTCCGTACTGGTCGGGCCTTAAGTCCACTGAGTTTTGCGTTACGATAAGTTCACAAAGGGCGTTCTGATTGGATTGAAAACCAGAGAGTTTTGTCACTCCAGAG
>CAZWVK010000056.1:0-15508 GCA_964636785.1 uncultured Pseudobdellovibrionaceae bacterium
ATGGTAGTGACCGGGAAAACCAGTTTCATCTCCGGCATGGAATCGAGTATATCCCTAACCGCGAGCATCACGTTTCTCATCGGCTCTCCCCAGTTCTCCCTTCTGTGCATTGTCATCAGTATATACCGGCCGTTTTCGAGACCGAACTTCTCCCTGAAAGAGGAAGTGGCTCCGGCTTTGTTCTCGATAGTCCACAGCAGGGCATCTATGACCGTGTTCCCCGTCACTACCGATCCAATGGCTGTGACCCGAAATAGCCCGGCCAGAGTTTTTGCAATGAGCGGTTTCATAACAGCAACCGAAAGAATTTTCTCGTTGTCTTTGATCCAACGAATATTGTGAAAATTGCTGGGTGTGACGGCAAGGGGATACTCATCCGCAATGGTCCAACTGACGCCTGGCCGGAGATGCTGACTCAAAAAATCAACAAGCTCTTTTTTCTCTTCATCTTTTGGGGATCGGGGATCTAATGTAAGTGATGTCATTCTATTATTACACACTATTACGTCCTCTTAGGGGCCTGGACGAAGACCAATTCCGGACTTAAAGATTGGCCGTTTCCTCGACATTCAGCCAGTTTCAGGATATGGATTTTCTCACTGGGGGATCCTTTGGCGCGCGAATTAAAATCCCAAAAAATCACTCGTGTGATGGTGCTGACAGAGATTCTGGAAGAGCTTTATCCAGACGCGCATTGTGCACTTATTCACTCCAATCCCTTGGAGCTTCTTGTGGCGACGATATTGAGCGCTCAGTGCACAGATGAGCGTGTGAATTTGGTTACAAGAACGCTCTTTAAAAAATATAAAACAGTTCAGGATTATGCGAATGTCTCTCAAGAAGAGCTGGAAGAGGATTTAAAAACCATCAATTTTTATAAAAACAAATCCAAAGCGATCCGCGGGATGGCAACAATTCTTATTGATCGGCACAAAGGAAAAGTTCCGCAAACGATGGAGGATTTGGTTGCGCTCCCTGGTGTGGGGCGAAAAACCGCCAATGTTGTTCTTGGGAATGCGTTTGATATTCAGATTGGAGTTGTGGTCGACACTCATGTGGGTCGCTTAGCGAGGCGGTTGGGTTTGACCACCAACGAAGATCCAGTGGCCGTGGAAGCGGATCTTATGAAACTTGTTCCTCAGAAGAACTGGACAAAGATTGCGCATCTTCTGATTTGGCACGGTCGGTCGGTTTGTAAGGCGCGAAGGCCGCTCTGTGCATTGTGCGAATTGGTGACTCATTGTCCACAAAAAGGCGTGGTTCTCGGTTGATTCTCAAGAGGGCATGGTTCATCATAGGCCATGCTCGTCACCTTCTTCGAAAGCATCAAACATGTCGGACATCTTTTTCCGATTGTTATTCTCAGAATTTTTATGGGCATTCATTTTCTGAGTGTGGCCTTTCATCATGTTAAGGGTTCGTTTCTATCCCAGCCCTTATTGGCCGAATTGATTCGTGACTCCTCGCCAACCAGTGTTGCGCCTCTTTGGTATAAAGAATTTCTGGATGCGATTGTTCTTCCGCAGTGGCAGCTTGCCGCCTATACGATTGTTTACTTGCAATTTGTCATCGGGTTTTCTTTCTTATTTGGCTTTTTCGTCCGTCCAGTGAGTATTTTGGGATTTTTGCTGGCGTGGAATTTTTATTTATGGAGTGCGGTTGAGTTGCATGATTTTTATCGCTTACAGATGGCGTGCTTTACAGTTTTGTTCTTAATCGGAGCGGGTCGCTGTTTAGGAATCGATTCGTATTTTTATAAACGCAATCGTGGAATTTGGTGGTGATGGAAAAAGGTCGCTTTGCAGTATTTTTAACGGGATTGGTTGTATTGGTCGGTGCGATCGTTTTTCTGAAATGGGCTTTGATAGGAAGGGATCTCCCTCGTGAAGCATTGGTGGAAAGAGAACTTCGCATACTTTCTTATTCCACTTTTGTGAGCTCTTCGGGCCCAGCTCCAGAGCTTGTTCGCGAATTTAAAAAGCGATGCCGCTGCAAAGTTGAGTTTGCAACCACCGGCGACGCTGGACTTCTTCTTGAACGTTTAAAAATGACCCAGGATCGAGCTCAGTACGATGTGGTGATTGGTCTTGATCGGTTTTGGGCACATAAGGCTTCTCAAGACTGGGAGTGGCTGGATCCCATCATAACGCAGGAAAAAAATGTGGAGTTTGTGGATGGGGTGCTGAATAAAGAATTGCCTCAGTTTATTCCCTTTGACCATGCGCCAATGACTTTCATTTATCGTAAGAGTGATGTGAGCGTTGTTCCAAAATCTTTGAAAGACTTTTTAAAGCCGGAATTCAAATCCTCCATCTCCTTACAGGATCCAAGGTCAAGCTCACCGGGCCTTCAATTTCTTTCATGGATTGTGACGACTCAAGGGGAGAGTGCGGGAGATTTTTTAAAGGAGTTGAAACCTGCCATTCATAGCATTTCTCCATCTTGGGCATTGAGCTATGGACTTTTTAAAAAAGGGCAGTCGCGGTTTGTCTTCTCTTATTTAACGTCGTTGGCCTATCATCTTGCAGTGGAGCAGGATTCCGATTATGCAGCCCTTGATCTGGAGGAAGGACATCCCATTCAAGTGGAGTATGCGGGCATTCCAAAAGGATGTCGGAATTGCGAATTGGCTCAGGATTTTTTAAAATTTCTTGTCGAGCCGGCATCCCAAGTTCTTATCGCGGAACGAAACTTCATGCTTCCAGCTGTTAAGAGTGTTGGTGTTCCCGAATCTTTGCGTGGGCTTCCGTCTTTAAAGATCCTTCCTCAGTCCGTTGAAATGCCTTCTCTTCAACTTTGGGATCAAACTTTTCAATAGCTTGGGAAATTCATGGTGAAATCCGCCTCACTGCGACCATTTTTAGTGATTGGACTCTTGCTGAGTCCCTATGCTTTATTGGGAATCCTCGTTCCACATTTTGAATTGAACTGGGATTGGAGTTGGACTTGGCCACTGATCAACGGATTTAAACAGGCCTCATTGAGTGCATTTTTTGCTCTTCTCCTTGGATCCGTTCTTTCATTAAGTCTTTTTGCTTGTCAGTCTCCTTCACGACTCAATACGGTCCGAGCATGCCTTCTGGCGCCAAACCTTATTCCTCCATTGTTCATTATTCTATCTCTATTCAGCTTCACTCAGGTGTTTTCACTTCCTCATCAAGGGCTTTTTTGGGTTGTGGCCTTGCACGCTTTGATCAATGCAGGACTTGTTGCTGTAGCCATTCACACTTATTTTCTTTTGGATATTCAGTCTCGTCTTGAAATTGCAAGGGTTCTTGGTGCAAACCCGTTTTATCGATTCACGCGTGTGGGGCTTCCTCTTGCAATTCCCATTTTGATTCCGACCTATTTTTTGGTCTTTGCGATCTGCTTAGTGAGTTTTTCCATACCGTTCGTTTTAAGTGGCGGTAAAGTAACAAGTCTTGAGGTTCACATTTTCCGACTGGTTCGATCCGAGGGCAATTGGGGAATGGCTTTGGTTTACTCTATGATTCAGGCCCTAAGTGTTTTTATTTTAGCGATGCTTGTATGGCTCAATCGGCGTAGCGACTCTCGTGAGATTCGCATCGACAATTACAAAGCTCGGCTTTCATCGCTTTGGCAATGGGTCGCACTGGTGCCAATTCTACTTCTAACTGTTTTTTGGTTAAAGGATCTCGGAGCGCTCATTATTGGCGGGGAATTCATACAGAACTTAGCTGAACTTTGGAACTCTCTACCAATTCTTCATGCTCTATTGAATTCACTGATTTTATTCTTATTGGTTTTTATATTCGAAATTCTGCTTTGTTTTTTAGTTCTTTATAAAAGCTATAGTTCAATCATTGATCGATTTTTTATGTCTTACATTGCGCCAAGTGTGGCGATTCTAGGATTTTCTTTGAGTCTTTTGCCAGGATCTTCTGAATTCTCGTTTCTATTGAAGACGGCCATTTGCTTTACATTGCTGACATTTCCGCTGCTTTTTCGTTGGTTGGTGCTCGGAAAGTGGCGAACCTTGAACCCTCAAGTTCTTGTCGCAAGAACTCTTGGAGCCAAAGAGGATCAAGCATTTTGGCACATCACCTGGCCCCAGCTGAAAAAGCCCTGCTATTTATTGGCTCTCATGGCGTCTTTGTGGTCACTGGGGGATTTTGCGGTCTCCTCATTCTTTCTCAATGCAGAGCCCACGTTGGCGCTATTAGTGATCAACTTACTCAATAGTTATAGATTGGAGCAGGCCAGTATTTTAAGCTTTATTATTTTTGTTTTAGGACTCCTGATTTATTATCTTTCCGAGAAAGCAAGGTCCCATGTCCGTTATTAAAAATATTTATTTCAAGCAGGCCGATTTTGTATTGGATATTCCGCAAATGAAGCTGAATGATACCTCGGTGACGGCGCTGGTCGGACCTTCCGGATCTGGGAAATCGACATTCCTTCGTGTGCTCTTGGGTGTGGAAGAGCTTGAGAGTTGGTCATGGGAATTGGGTGGAGTCAATATTGCCAAGCTCTCTGTTGAAGAAAGAGATTTTGGTGTGGTTTTTCAGTCCTTGGAACTCTTTCCTCATCTTTCAGCGAAAGAAAATATTCTTTTTCCCTTACGCTGTCGCAACGAATTGAATCAGGAGTTTTCAAGTCGGGTCGAGCAGTTGGCTCAACGACTTCAGATTGAAGAGCATCTCGACAGAAAGCCATCGCAACTATCTGGTGGAGAGAAACAAAGAGTGGCTTTGGCGCGCGCTCTTTCGTTTAAGCCAAGATTTCTTTTTTTAGATGAGCCTTTTTCAAGCCTCGATGAGGAAACCCGCGAAAATTCGCGTCGTCTTGTCAAAGAGGTGCTTGATGAGTATGAAGTTCCCGCACTTCTTGTCAGTCACGACCGCTCAGACATCGAGGCTTTAGCGACAAAAGTTTATCAGATTCGCAACGGCCAACTGATTTGAATTAAGACTTAGCCGGCCAAACACGAGCCAGTTTTTCTTTCGGAATAAAACTATGTTTTACAGCAGTATCAAAGATGGAGCGTAACTCACTCTCTGTCACTCCTAGACGATTCATAACGAAATCGCACTCGACATTCATATCAATTCCAAAAATTCCTGGATCATCGGAATTCAAAGTGACTGCAACACCGGCCTTCATGAGATCACGAAATGGATGAGCTTCTCGATTGGGAATCGCATTGGTGAGCCAGTTGCTCGTTGGACAGAGCTCAAGTGCCACGCCCTTCGAGCGAACGTAATTGATCATTTCCTCACTTTTATAAATCTGTACACCATGTCCAATGCGTTCTGCTCCCAGATAATCAATAGCATCACGAACATACTCTGGTGCTTTTGGAACATCGGCTTCTCCGCTGTGCACCGTGATGCGAAGTCCTGCTTCTCTGGCACGTTTGAAAAATGGCGCAAATGGCTTTGAGTCAAAACCGACTTCATTGTCAGCAAGATCAAGACCTAAAAATGTATCTCTATTTTCAATGGCAAAATCAGTGACAGCTTCGGCCTCACGAACAGGAAGAATGCGTTGGATAATACAAATCAATCCAACGGCCATAGGAAATTGCTTTTCTGCGCGTTCAATCCCTTTGACAATGGCACGGTGTATTTCGCTAAAACTCATATCGTGGTTTTGCGCAATAAATGTTGGAGCGTAACGAAATTCAACCACTCGCAGATTTTCATGGAGAAAAGCGTCCTCACACGCCTCAAAAGCCACACGCTCTAAAACCTCTGGATTAAATAAAAGTTTTTGTGTGTCTAAAAACTTGGATAAAACAGCTCCGAGGTCATCCATTGGCTCGGTGATAAGAAAGCGCTTCTGAAAATCGGATTCGGAAGACAGTTCGATGCCAACTTCGGGTGCCAGTTCTTTGATGGTTTGCGGCCTTACGCAAAGCTCTAAATGTCTATGAAGTTCGGCCTTTGGAAGAGATTTGATGAATTCAGTCATGTTTTCCACAATAAGAGTTAGGAAGTGGTCCGGCAAATCTCTTGAATCTGATTGACGCGTGGTCAAATGGCCCGTTAAACAAGGATCATGTCAAATACCATTCAAATTCTGCCTATGAAGCCGAAATTAGCACCCACTCCAACTGCTGAGCCCAAATACGCTGTTCAAGTTCAGGTGGCGAGCGGAACAAAAGAAAAATTCTCTGATCCTAAAGCGGTGCGCGCCATGCTCGCCCTTATGGATATGCAAGCCGTTCTCGGTGGTGCGGCCTCACATTGGGGTGGACCTTCTGCTTTTGCAGAGTTGATGTCAGCCGTTCACGGTGTGATGTTCACTGAAAGTTTGCGACTAAAAACTCCATGGTATGAGCTTTTTAATTTTGTGAATGATGCAGGTCACTGCGAAAACGGCTTGTATGCGCTGAAAGCGAATTATGGTTTTGCAGATCTGAATTTAGAATCGTTAAAAGGATTTCGCTCCATTCACTCGCCGTTAACCGGTCATGGTGAATCTCATCTCTTCCCTGAAGGTGTGCAATTGAGCAATGGTCCACTGGGTTCTGCGCTGCCACAGGCACAGGGTCTTGCTTATGCGGACCAACTCATTGAAAAAGAACGTGCCACTGTGGTTGCCATTTCCGATGGCGCTTGCATGGAGGGCGAAGTTCGTGAAGCGATGGCCATCATCCCTGGACTCGCTGGCAAAGGAAAACTCGCTCCATTTGTTTTAATTATCAGTGACAACAACACAAAGCTCACTGGGCGAATGGATGATTCCTATCCTATGCGACCCACGTTTGACTCGTTGAAATCCCTGGGATGGGACGTTCTTCATTTGGAAGATGCTCATGACATTCAGTCCTGTGTGGACTTTTTCGAGCAGGCTTTAAGCCGGGCCAGAAAAAATCCGTCTCGACCGATTGCTATTCATGCAAAAACAATCAAAGGCTATGGCATTAAGAAAACGGCGGAGTCCGCCACAGGTGGACACGGTTTTCCACTGAAAAGTGCCAAAGAACTCGGTGACTTCTTAAAAGAAATTTATCTCAATGAAGAAATCCCTCAGGAGTTTTTGAATTGGAAAGACGAGCTCGTCCAACTCGAAGAAGAGAAAAAATCGAAAGCATCAAAAGATGCGCCAAAAATTAAAAGACAAAAAGTTCAAGTCGGTGTTTCTCAGGCTCTTAAGAAAGCTAAGGAAAATGGACTACCGGTGTTTTCAGTTTCCGCTGACCTTCCGGGCTCAACAGGTCTTGGTGATTTTCAGAAGACATATCCTGATCATGTTCAGGATGTGGGTGTTATGGAATCCAATATGGTGAGCATGGCCGCTGGACTTTCAAAGCAAGGGTTTATTCCAGTGGTCGATACCTTTGCTCAGTTTGGTGTCACCAAAGGTGCATTGCCATTAATTATGGCTTCTTTATCAGAGGCTCCAATGATTGGTGTGTTTTCACATGTGGGCTTTCAGGATGCAGCGGATGGAGCTTCTCATCAGTCGCTGATGTATCTGGGAATGACAAGCGGGATTCCAAACGTCCGTGTTTGCACACTTTCGTGCAGTGACGAAGCAGAAAGCTTGGTTTTGGAAGCCATCAATGAGTTTGCTGAATTTCGCAAAGCCGGCAAAACACCATTGACGACATTGTTCTTTTTAGGTCGTGAGGATTTTCCGCAGAATTTCTCGGAATTTGGAAAATCGGATTTCGATTACAAATTGAATTCCATCATTGAAATGAGAGACACCTCCGCACGCCTAAAACCTCAGGTGGCTATTGCTGCGAGTGGAACACTGGTTTGGGAGGCTTTAAAGGCGAGTGAAGAGCTAGAGGGAAAAGGGATCGGGTCCATTGTTATTCACCCGGCCAGCGCGAATCGGTTGGATGATGGTGCGCTCATGAGTGTGCTTGAGCGAACTCAAGGGAAAATAGTCACAGTTGAAGATCATCAATTGATTGGTGGAATGGGAAGTCTTCTTATCCATCAAGCCACCCAATTGATCTCAAAACAAAACACATCATGGTCATTGAAGGTTCGTTCACTGGGAGTGAAGGGACTTTTTGGCCAAAGTGCCTATCAAGCCAGCGAACTTTACAAGAAGCACGAGTTGGATAGCGAATCCATTATCAAGGCCGCACTAGATTTACAGTAAATTCGTCTTGTTTTGAGACGTTCAACTTATTCTCATTTTCCATAAGTTTGACACTCGCTTATCCTGTTTGCACGTGTTTAGAACTTTAAAGGGTGTCACTGGTTTTTGCATATGAATCAAGACGTATATGAATCAAGACCGGGGAAATGAATTAATGAAGTCTCAAGTTAAAGCAATCGGAGTTCTCTTTGCGGTCATGACCTTATTGGTTTTGGGTTTCAGTAATTGCAGTCCAGTTCTTTTTGACTCTTCAAAGCCTTCATCGAGCCTCACGGATTTAGATATCGATCCAAATCAATTCAAAACACTCTCTTTTGAAGTTCCATTTTATCCACGTGCAGTCGACGTTTTATTTGTCATCGACAATAGTAGCTCAGAAGAATATTCTTGAAGAGCTTTTTACAGCCGAAGAGGGAGTCGCTTCGCTTCAAGGGAGACTTTGTTCCATGAATGCTCAAGGAGATATCAATGATCCAAGAGCAAAATGTACAGGAAGTGAACCGAACCTTTATAATGGTGCAACATGCTGTTTGACTATGGAAGCCGTCGATTGTTCAGTGATGTTTCCAAGTGAAGTTCAGGTTTCTGCACGAAATCAATGTAATATCCTTATCGCAACGGTTCGAAATCATGATGAGCAATTAAAAGCTATTCGTGAGGTAGATGAAAAGCAAACGACTCTTATTGCTGGTTTATTGGAAGATGTCACAAATATCAGCGAACAGCTCTCTATTTTAGCAGAAGGCTATAAGCTTCTTAACAACGCTGTTAATGCCATCAGTGCAAAGCTTTTGGATATTGATCGTCGACTTCTTATTGTCGAATTCAAGGCTTCGCGAGCAGAAGCTGCCGCCGCATTGAATGAGCGTGCAGATCTGAATTTGGCGTGGATCAGCCGCAGAACCACAGATGTTACTCAGCGTTTTTGCCAAGCTAGAGTGAATCAAGCGCTGGATCAATTTGATTATGAGGCTGGTCGGCAAAGCTGGCACTACTGTCATGAGCGTCTTGAGTTCTTGACTCGCGCAAAAGAGCTCACTCAGCTTGCAAAGGCTTATACCAACGGTCTTCAATCGATCAATGTGGATACCGGCTGTAGTGCAACCATCAACGGAAAAGATGCTGAGAGTCTCACAAATGATGAGCTTCTCGATGAATCTATTTTTAAAGAAGTTCAATCTCAATGTACAACAGGTGGAGCCGTGGTTGCTCGCGCGATGATGCTCAATGTGGTTCAACTTCTTAATGTGATTGGTCCAGATTTCAGAACGGTTCAGTATATGGCGAAAAAGGCCAAGATCGCTCAGCTTTTATTCTTCGGAAAACCGATCTCTGAGACTTCGGCCGAAGAGCGTGCTCAATTTGAGCTGGTCGATCCAACCGATCCAGCGATTGCGGGAACACTCTACGCTCGCATCGAGAGACCCTTTGTAAAAAGATATGTTGAAAGCAGAATGCGAACTTTGGCAGGAACTTTCCCAGAGCGTCCATCGGACATTCCTGAAACCATTTCTGGATTTAATAATGTTTACTCTGTTGCACAGATTCAATCCGATAGCTCTCCGTTCATGAGACGGCTTGCATCTCTTGAGATTGAAGGTGATTGTTCCGATTGTGGTTTTCAAGTGGATCGTCGTGCCAACACCGACGTTGTAGTCAGTCGTGGGGGCAAAGAGCGCTTTGCCTATCCAAAAGATGTTGAGTCTCTATGCCCAGTGAAAAATGATCATGTGGTCTTGAAGCATTCAAATGGCAAGTACTATGGATATATTTTGAATTACGATTGGTTGCATGAGCGTTTCACTCCGTATTTAAGATCCGGAGTGCATGTTCCGATTGCAAATTCGGATGCAGATGTTGCAAGCGGAAACTTCGCGATGTGTGGCCGCCATGCCGATTACCTCGTGAATAGAAATGGTCTTGGTGTAGCGCAGTTGAAATCGCGATTGATGCTGACTCTCACAACCCCTTACGGATCCACCTACGCAGGTCGTGGACAATGTTTAAAGTCGACTTTCGTTTGTGTGATGAGAAATCAAGAATGGCAGGCTCCGTCGGGATCTGCAGATCTTCTTAGTTACTTGAATGGGTTTGCGACAAGTACAGTCACAAATCAGTGTAAGTACAATGTGGGTTCACAATCCGTTGCACGCACAAGAGAGCTTGCGTCCAACGAGAAGGCTCGAATCCGCACTTTCTCAGGAACTGTGGATCAAGCGTCTCTCAATCTCAGAGGCAAAGTGAATTCGAATACGACTCAATTGACTGGTGATTACTGGACTCTCAGAGACAAAACACTCAGTTACGGTGTCAATAATGTTCAGGTCTCCAAGTTCTCGCCATTTTTTGGCTCGGCACAAAGTCACACCGATCCATTCGTTAGAGCGCGACATGCATTGACGGCCTCAGTTCCGGTCCAAGAATGTACACCGAATGATTAAGGTTTCGATCTTATTCGTTCTCCTTTGGCCTTTTAATCTCGCCCGAGCTTCTGCAATCTGTGCGGTGATTGCAGAAGATACCAAGGTCACTTTGACTGAGGTGAAGGAGATTCGCTCCTTGAAAACTGGGGAGAGTTATAAGGTCATCGGTAGAAATCGGGATGGCTCACGTCTTAAGATTCAAATAAACAACGAGTCAGCATTTATTGGGTCCTCATTGGTTCAACTCAATAAAGAGACAGATTGCCAAGCGAAAAATAGAACTCAGCCCAAAGCCATCGCTCAATGGCCGAGCCATCGCGAAAAACCCATTGCTAAATCTCCGTGGCGGTTGGGTGTTGAACTTGGCTATGGAATGGCTCTTTCGGGGGATGGCTACTCTGGGCTGATAACAAAAGTTCCAGATCCAACCAATGTGGGCGCTCTTCAGGATCCAGTCATTACCAATATCAAAGATGGGTCTGGATATATGCTTCGCGGGTTTATGGAGAAAGATCTCAGCTCAAGTTTAGTTTCACAGCTGGGTTTTGGATATCGGCAGCAGACTTTTAAGTACGAAGCGAAAAAAAATCCAACAACGGCGGCTGTTCGCCTCGATCAACTCTCCTCTTTTGAACAGAATATTGAATCGCAAATCATAGAGTTAGGTGCTGGTGTCAGTTATCTATGGACTTTCCTCAACTGGCAATTGGGCCTCGGTGGACACTTGGATTTGCTTTATAATCTATCCGGAAAAAAGAAGATCGATGTTCTTGTCCCAACAGACCTAATGATCAATAAAAACACAGCCGCTCAAGTGCAGGGTGGGCCTGATGATCTGGTGTATGAATTAAAAGTGAAAGTAGACGCTCGTCTTAGAAACTCAAGAATCACTCTTGGAGTGACCCAGGACGCTGGGGTTTGGTTGAGTCTCGGGTATCTCTGGGACTGATTTCAATATCGGATCGCCCATCTTTTCCCGCGTTGAGCGCATGCAAGAATTCTTTAAATCCTTTTTTAAGCTGTGGCAGACGTGAAGGCCTAGTCACCACAAGAACAATTGCAACAAGGATAAGAATTTGAAGAAGTGAAATGCCCAAATTTTTAAGCTCCTTCGCGTTTCTTTCGTGGTCGCCGGCGACGACGTGGGCTCGGAGTCGGATCTGAGTCTGATTTTTCCGTAAGCGCCCATTGCAGTTTATGATGCCAGTACTCTAAGCCACCGGAATCCAATCGCAGATCTTTTTTAGCAAAAGCCAATCCCAAAGGAAAAGAATCATGCCCCACCATAGCGAGCTGTCGTCGTGAGCCTTTGCGATCAAAGTCTTCAATTCGATCCAAGACCCCTTCAAAGTGAAACGCTTTTGCAACCATGGACATCTCAGATTTAAACATCCCAAGCTCATCGCGCATCCAGGTTAGAATTTCCTCATTCTCCAAAATGTCTTTGGAGCGAATGTATTCGGGATTGGGTTGGTGAAATGCACGAACAAAAGCATGCACAATCCATCCAAAAAGTTCAGATGCTTCTCGCAGATCAAATGTTCCAAGTTTTAAAAGATCAAAAAACACTTCCGCTTTTTCAGGTTCATTTTGAATTCGCAAATTCAGTGTGGGGGAAAGGTACTTTAAGATTCCAAGGTCTAAGCACTCTAAAAAAGGAAGAGATGGATCATCCAATCTTAGAAATTTTAAAAGCTCCTCTCTTCGCCGAGGAAGAACAGTGGTCATCAGCGTTTCAGCTTGAAGACTCATGGCCGCACGAAGAGACTCTTCCAAACAAAAGCCAATCATATGTTTTAAGCGAATGGCTCTTAGAATTCGAATGGGATCTTCTTTGAGCCGCTCATTGGGCTCACCAATCATGCGCACCACACGATCATCCAGATCCTTTTTGCCATTTCCGAAATCAATCAGCTTTTCGTTGATGGGATCATAAAACATCCCATTGATGGTGAAGTCGCGGCGTCTGGCATCTTCTTCGGGTGTTCCAAAAAGATTATCCCCCTCGATGTCTTCAGAAAGGACTTCTTCATCCGTCAATTTGCGGCGGAAGGTGGCCACTTCAAATTGAGTGTCTTCCCGACGCACCAATACCAGGCGAAATCTTCGACCGATCAAATAGGCCCGATAAATGATTTTTTGCACCTCTTCCGGTCGAGCTGTGGTGGCGATGTCGAAGTCTTTGGGATGAATGCCTAAAAGGAGATCACGCACGCAGCCACCCACTAAGTAGGTGGTATACCCGTGCTTTTGAAGAGCTTTCACAATTCCGTAGGCGTGGGGATTGATCCAGTCTTGATGAAGTCTTGGCTGTTCAGTTACTGTCATGTCCTATGGCTGCTTTATCCCAGTTTCATTATCAAATATCAGGTAATCCATCCGGGCACAAATTGGTGTTTCTCCATGGCCTTTTAGGCTCGGGAGCCAACTGGCGAAGGATCACTCCGTCTTTCGAAGATCGCTTTCACATTCTCATCTATGATCAGCGGGGTCACGGACGAAGTTTTAAACCATCACATGGCTACGCTCCAGAGGATTATGCGAAAGACTTACATTCTATCCTAAATGAGTTGGAATGGGAAAAGGTCCATTTGGTTGGGCACTCTATGGGTGGAAGAAATGCTCTCGAATTCGCCTCACTCTATCCGGAAAAGCTCCACTCTTTGGTGGTTGAGGACATTGGAGTCGAAGCCAGCCAAAAAGCACAAGATAGTATTTTAAAACTCCTGAGTCTGGTGCCCGTGCCGTTTGAGAGCCGCAAAGAAGCTCGTTTGTTTTTCAACGAAGAGTATCCAAAACGCATCGCCTATGCACAAAACCCTGTGGCTCTAAGTCAGTATTTTTACTCAAATATTACAGAAACAGAAGATGGCAAGGTGAGCTGGAGATTTTCGTTGGATGGTGTGAAGCAAAGTCTTGTCGAAGGGCGAAAGGTCAGCCGCTGGGATTTGATTTCCGAGCTGAAGGTTCCCACGCTCTATATTCGTGGCGAGAAATCCACGGATCTGTCAAAAGAGAATTTTGAGAAAATTCTCTCGATGAATTCGGAAATTAAAGGCCATGAGATCAAAGATGCAGGGCATTGGGTGCACTCTGATCAGCCCGATGAGTTCATTCGCGTGCTGAATGAATTTTTGACTTTGCACAGCTAAAAAGTATACTGGGGAGCATAGATTTCGACTTGAAGCGTCGTTAGTGGATGGAGAGGCCTTGAAATTTGAAGAACTGAATTTGAACGAGAAATTGGCGCAAAATATTAGGGAATTGGGCTTTGAAGAATGCACACCCATCCAGGCTCAATCGATCCCACTTCTTTTAGATGGAAAGGACCTTGCCGGCCTGGCTCAGACAGGAACGGGAAAAACAGGTGCGTTTTTGATTCCTATGATCGAACGCATTTTGCGCGCAAATGAAGAGTCACATTCTCGCGGCTTTAAAAATTGGCAAAAGCGCCATTGTATTTTGGTGTTGGTACCGACACGGGAACTGGCGGAGCAAGTGAAAGACGCCTGCGAGAGCTTTGTAATGGGCACGGATCTCTCATCCGTCGCGATTTATGGTGGAACAGGATACGACAAACAAAAATCAGCACTTAAAAATGGAGTGGAGTTTGTCATCGCAACTCCTGGTCGGTTGATTGATCTTTACAAAGACAATTGTTTTGATCCGGGGCAGGTTCGTGCTGTTGTTTTTGATGAAGCAGATCGCATGTTCGATATGGGATTTAAAGAAGATATGAAATTCATTCTTCGACGAATTCCAAAAGATCGCCAGTTTTTGGTTTACAGTGCCACCTTGAATTTTGAAGTTTTAAATACCGCTTATCAGTTTGGAGCGGAGCCTGTTGAAGTCAGTATCAGCCGCGATCAAGCCAAAGCGGACAATGTGAAAGATTATATTTTTCATGTGGGGCAGGATGAAAAGGCACAGTTTCTGTTAAGCCTTGTTAAAAAGTACCAGCCCAATCAGGCTATTGTGTTTTCCAACTTCAAACACAATGTTGAGCGCCTTGCCGTTTTCTTAAGTCAGAATGGGTTTCCTGCACTTGGGATCTCCAGCTTATTGAGTCAAAGTCAGCGCAATCGAGTGCTTGAGCAGTTTAAAACGGAAAACAAACTGAATATTCTTGTGGCCACCGATGTCGCCGCTCGTGGGCTCGATATTTTAGGTGTGGATTTGGTGATCAATTTTGATCTTCCGGATGATGCTGAAAACTATGTTCATCGCATTGGAAGAACGGGTCGAGCCAATCAAACAGGATTGGCGCTCAGTTTGGTGAGTGATCGTGATGTTGAGGCATTGCAAAGAATAGAATCTTTTACGGGTACAAAAGTAGAAGCTCATTGGCTTGAAGAGAGTGAAATTGTGAGTGAGTTTAAATCAGTTCCCTCTCAGGTGGATTCTGAAAACTCACAGCGCTTTAAGCCACAGCGAACTCAAGAACAAAGAGGGCGTAAAAAGGAAGAGCATCGCGACCGAAAGCGGGGTCGAAAGACTGTGGAAGCATCTGGTGATCGTAAACAAGACAGTGTTTCCAAAAAGAAAACGGCGGCGGCCAAGAAGCCGGATCGTACAAAACGAAAATTTGAAACAAAGAAGCCTTTAAGTAAAAACGGACATGGGCCCAAAAAGCCTCCGGTCGATACAAAAGTGGCTTCCGCAAAATCAACGTCTTCAAAAAAGCAATTGCGCTTCAATCCGGATAAATACTCTGCAGGTAAATCATCTCCAGAAGGACTTGGAAAAAAAGTTTCCGGATTCTTTAAAAAGCTTTTTCAATCTTAGCCCAAATGACTTTTCAGGAAATCTTCATTCGAACCATTCGTCCGCTGGAAAATGACCTGAAAGGTAAAACAGTTCTGGATCTCCCGGCAGGTCGCGGAATGACCTCCATGCATTTGAAAAATCTGGGCTGTGAGGTTTTTCCAATGGACCTCGTTCCTGAATTCTTTGAAGTGCGAGACCTCAAATGCGAACCCTGTGATTTGAATGATAAAATC
>CAZWVK010000057.1:0-13073 GCA_964636785.1 uncultured Pseudobdellovibrionaceae bacterium
CTTTGAGCTTCGCAAAAGCTCGTCACCCGGTAATACTTTCCCTAATTGAGCTCAATTTCTTACTTCCGCTGCGGAAGTGGATTTTACGAATCTCGGATGGCTCTAGGTCTTTAAAGAATTTAATTATTTCTGGGCGTTGGCCCGATTTCGCATTGGAGTTTTAAAATATCCGAGGAGGTGAAAATGTTTAACACATTAGAGGCGTATAAAAGGCTAGTACGAGCAGGCATTCCAGAAGCACAAGCAGAGGTGCAGGTGCAAATTTGTGCCGATTTAATTATTGAGAGCTCAAGCCCTAGAAGGTTTAAAGAGATAGACCGGCACTCAGGCATCACACAGCTAACGAATGTCGGTATGCCATATGATCAGGCCGCAGCCTATATCGACATGCTGATTGAAGCTTTAAAACTAACTGTGAAGTCAAAGCCACAGGAAACATGAAGGACATGTTTCACGGACCGTATGGCTCAAACCAGTTCCTTTGGCCTCACTGCCACCGGTGGCAGTGAGAATTAAACTCTTGTGCTTCTTTAACAAGGCGTGACGGAGAAAGGGAACTGTTACCTAATCTTCCAAATCGCTCCGCCATCGGTAGCGACATAGAGATTGCCTTCAGCATCTTGAACAAGTGAGCGCATGCGTGCTTTTGGAAGATCTGCCGTCATAACATTTGCGAATGAACCATCCGATTTCAATTCGAGCACCTTCAAATCTTCAGACGCCATATTTCCAACAAGCAGTCTCCCATTCCAAGCTTTCCACTGCGGACCAACTAAGAAAAGCGCTGGACCCATACCATCTGATTCGCCACCGTTGCCCCATACCGGTTTGATGGCGTCAGGATAACGAGCAAGATCTGTCATGGATGTCGGCTAACCGCTCAGTCGATTCGATCCATATCCGCAGTAGTCATCCCCACATTCAACTCCATCTTCTGCGGGCGAAGGATCCCAACCCCCATTGCCACCTGCGACCAATCGAGTGACTTCATCGCTGTGATTCGGACCATGTTCGGCGATGTACGCATCACCAGTTCGAGGGTGAAATGTAATTCCCTGAACATTGCGATGACCATAGGTGTAGATTCTTGGATCAGCACCTTGTGGAGCATTATTTCCAGGAGCCGCCTTACCGTCTCGATCAACCCGAAGCACTTTCCCGCCGAGCCCTTTTAAATCCTGCGGAATGGTGCCGTTGTGATTGTCTCCAGTCGTTACATAAAGAAAGCCATCGGGCCCGAATCGGATCCGCCCGCCGCTGTGAGCGCCAGCGTCGCCTGCACTATTCGCACGACTCTTAAACGGAATATCATCGATGATATCCACGCGGTTCGATGCACTCGTAAGATCTCGATTCAGCGTCAGGTGAAGAACTCGATTTGTTCCCGGGCTGGGACGGTTCGAAGTCATATAAATATAAATCCTTCGATTTTGATCGAAACTTGGATCCAGCGCCACACCATGCATTCCACTTTGTCCGGGACAAATCAAATCGCTGGCAACAAGTGCACTTCCTTTTGTCCCGAAAAGTCTTGTCACCTTTCCGTCCGGTGTCCGTACAGAAAGCCCTCGGCATTTTTCCGTAAAAAACATCGTCCCATCTGGAGTGAAGGCCATATCCCAAGGCTTATCTAAGCCCGTCATCACATCACTTTTTGAAAATGCCGGAGCTTCACTGGATGTGTTCCCACCACTTGCGGATTGGTGATCGCTGCTTGTCTGTGCGCAGCCAGCTATAGACGCTGCGAAACTGAATGGAAGAATAAGTAGAAACGCTCTCATATGGCTCCTATCTTCCAATGACCTGTGGTGCCTGTTGACAGTGAACGCAGATCTGGCCATCGGCTTACCGAAGAGTCGCTCCTGTCTATATAGATTTCGAGGAGAAATTCAGAAACCTGTGTCTAGAGGACCGGAGAAACTCTTACTTCATTAATTTTCGAAGGCGTTCAAGAAAAGTGGGAGGTTCTTTATAAGCATTCCGACCCCATTGAATCGTCGTCTGCAAAAGAGCCTGTTCACAAGAGGACCAATTGATCTCGTTCATCTCAAGAAGAATTCTTTTTAAAAGATGCTGACCTTTGTTTCGCTTCACATAACTCATAAGAGTTGCAATCTGTGTCGCCTGAATCGATTCCGGAAGTAACTGTGCGCGAGACGCATATTCCACCAATGCCTTTCTCAAATAACCATCAGGGCTTTTCTTGGTGCTTTTAAAATGCTGAAGAGTTTCTTCCACAAATAAACCCAGATAATCCGCAGAGACTTTTGCCGTCTCCGCCTGCCAAATTGAATGGTCTTCACTACTGAGTGCGCTCTCAAGTTGCTCCAGACTTAAACTCCAAAAAGAGTACCCATGATAGGGAGCCGCAGACAGAATCTGAGGACTAAGAAGAACTAAGGTCAAAATGAGTCGGATCATGGTGGCAACCATAAATCAGAGTGAGCCCCAAGGCCATAACCCCTATAAAACTTTCCGCAGCCTCACGACATCCAGTGCACTTCATCAGATGCAAATACAAAAAGGTTGTGATATATTAACTGTGCTTTCATGCTTTAGATCCGGAGAGGTTCAATGAAAAAATTCATTCGTGTTCTTAAACTCGTACTTTTGAGCATCTACCCGATTTCAGGGCTTATTGATGAAAAGGAATTCGAGTCCTTAGGAGAGCCTGAGGACTCTAGAGAATCTAAAAAAGAAAATCGCCAGTAAATTTCAAAGAGTCTATAGAGCTTCACAGCTTAAAGTGATTTCTTCGCCCGTTTCGTAAAATGAAGCGGTTAGGGCCTCTTTGTCGACTTTTATAGCTACACTTGATCGGCCGAATTTCTCTCGCATCAGAGTTAAGCTGGATGGATCTTCATAGACTGGATTTGAGCCCGATAAAGAAGCACTCAAATCATCTTTAGTAAAGAAGTCATAACTTGGTCCAAAAGGACTCAATTCTCCCCCGACATCCATTCCCATGCTGGTTAATACAAAAACATTCTTTGCTGCATCTGCAGAAATACAAGCCGATTCGATATAAGGGCCGCGCTCGTAATCCATCACCTTCGCGCAAAAATAAAGTGGCTGAACTTCGATCTCAAGATTGGCGTCCATTCCGGATTGGCAAACCGATGCACGAAGAAGTGACCACTCAGCATCCTGCGCATAAGCCATTGATCCAAATATCGCTAAAGAAAAAATAAGTGTGAAAGTCTTCATACCAGCTCCTTTGCTGACCAAGATTATTTATGCAGTTAAACCAGGAAAATGCCTCATCAATAATCTCATTTATTGTGGGGGCTGACAGCCTCCACGGTATTCGCGAAAGCTTGTGTCCTCAGAGATCGAGCCAAAGCTGATCCAATAGATAACTTCATCGTTCACAAAATCAAATTTTGAATTGAGTAATAATGTGAGCGTCTGCTTAAAGGCCTCATCATTACCATAGGCCAATTCGTCCACAATCCAAAAAAAGCTCTTATTTGTATGAACGGTTTTGTATCGCCCCGTGAAATGCTTTGCTTCAATATCACTCCACTCTTTAGCATAAGGAGCGCTAACTTCTTCACCCATCAATGAGAACGAAAAGCGATCCTCATTCAATCCTAGATAAACTATTGCCGTGTCATCCGCATCATTGACTACGACTTCGCAAGTGTAAGTCCCCAAGGGAAGCGCTAGTGCAGAAGGCCCCAAACTTAATAGTACTGCGATAAATAACTTCTTCATTTCATCTCTCCCCTTTAAACATTAAGTGATCAGATCAATGAGTCAATACCGTGAGAACGGAAAATTGTCTTCCGTTTATCTACAAACAAGCCTTCTAGTAATAACTACAATGGATCGATTAGTGCGGACTAAATTTGTAGATATACCCGTCCCGCGATCCTACGACAATTTGCCCGTTCCACACCAGTGGCGTGCTCTCAATACAGCCGCCCGATTGCATTAGAAAATGGCTCAATTCTCTTGGCGAATACGGATCCTGAATATCGTAGATCTTAAAACCACCTGGTGAGCAGGTTCCCACAAGCAAGCGATCACCAATGACAATCGGTGAAGACCAGGCATGAAAACCAATATTTAATTCCGAGCGCACTTCCCCAGAGTATTTATCCACCGTTAATAATTGTCCTGAATGCGTAGAGACATAAATCACACCTTGGCCAAGTGCGGGTGTCGCCCAAACTCCTCCCACCTTTCGATCACTCCCACGAATATCTAATTTCCACACCAGCGGGTTTCCAGGTTGATTGGGGTTTAATTTCACCAGCTGTCCAATCTCCCGTGCGCGTGATAAAAATCGCTCATACTCCGCTGCCACATAAAGCATTCCGTCTTCATCGATCATTGGTGATGCATCCACATCATCACCCATCCAAAAGTCAAAAACGACTTTGGCCTATCGATCACGAACATCACTCAAATCCACTCCAAGCACACGCCCACCAGAGTTGGTCATAAATGCCTTGGACTCAAAAATCGCAACAGAACTTTCAATACTTACATTTCGGTCCCGCACTTGGCTCAATAAGCTCTTATCCCAACCCTGCATAAGAACTTTGATTTCCGGATCCACCTTAACAAAACCATTCTCATCAATTTCGCGATTGAGTTTAAAAGTGTAAAACCACCCGTTCTCTCCACCAAATATCAAATGGTCATTCACAACAGATGCATTCCCATCCCAGTCATTGTTCCAGATGGTATAAGGAACCAGATCCTTTGCATGGAGTGACCAAAGCTCTTTGGCTTCGGATTCTTGCAGAGAAAGAATTCGATAGTGGTTATCACGCGATCCAAAATAAAGAAGCGGAAAGCCATTGGGATCGATGGTGACCGATCCCTTGATAATGTCTCCTGTTTTGAATGGTTTTCTTAATGCTTCCCCAGTTTCAAAGTCGATGAAGTGAACCGAGCGATCATAGGTCCCAACAATGATTTCCATTTTTCCATCGGGTCTTCGCCATATGGCCGGCTGCCCTGTCCACCCGCTTCCACACCAGGTCTTCTTATCAGACACTGCACACAGTTTCTTTTCGGGATAGCGCCAGCTTTGGACATAGCTATCAGAGAGAGGACCGCGACCATAGAACGTACGGGTCGGATTGCCTCGAAACTGAAGGAGTCCTTCGGTTTCACCCCACATTTCACCCACACTCTGTGGTGGAACAAACACATCTTCTTCCTGCGCAAAAGC
Source organism: uncultured Pseudobdellovibrionaceae bacterium (assembly GCA_964636785.1). Classification (GTDB taxonomy): domain Bacteria; phylum Bdellovibrionota; class Bdellovibrionia; order Bdellovibrionales; family UBA1609; genus UBA6776. The sequence continues at coordinate 5,189 of CAZWVK010000057.1, forward strand.
AGGAGAGCTCATCGTAAAGATCAGCCCGACTGAAAAAATCGATAAAAGGTTTGAAAAATGAACAATGGGTTTTACTAAGAGGTTCCTCATAAAGGCCTTCCTTTGAGGTTGGAGTGCATTTTGGTTTTTAAACTCCCACTCAAAATGCAATCTCTGCGCCTCTATTGAAGAGCTTCTAAAAGTTTATTCAAAGCACGTATTGTTTCCGCCGTAGCCCAGTTGAGAGGATGGTGAGTTTAGACGGTCGGAATTCGATCAGTAAAGGTCGGCTCGCCCAGCCGGTACCCGACTCCTCTTAAAGTCTCTATATCAAGACCAAAGGGTCTGATTTTTTTTCTTATCGAAGCAATATGAACATCTAGGCTTCGACTCTTCTGTGAAAACTCTGCTTCGAAGAGCTCTTCCCGTTTTACAAATGAGCCGATCTTTCGAAACAGTGGAGAGAAAATTTGAAATTCAGCCTTTGTAAATCGCACTGTATCCATTCCATCACTCAACTCATAGGAATTGTCTAAGATTCGAAGGTGACTTCCGTTAATCATTCGCACTGGTTCGCGAGTCGACGAAAGCGAGCGAAAGCGCTCAATAAGCTGAGTTAACTTTGAAACCAAAACTTGGTAGTGAAAAGGTTTGGTGATGTAATCATCAGCGCCCGCTTCAATCCCTTCAATCACTTCAGAAGGCTCGGATTGGCCAGTCAGCATAATAATGGGCGATACAACCTTTTTAGACTTAAGCACTCTTACGACTTCCAGCCCGCTTTTTCCTGGGAGTTTTCGATCGACCAGATAGCCATCGAAGCGCTCGTCACTGGATGCGGCAAAAAATTTTTCGGAACTTTCAAAGCCTCGCACCTGAAAACCTGCGCGCTGAAGGTAATCCACGAGAATATCTTGTAAGTCTAAATCGTCTTCTACTAAAGCAATTCTATATGTCATATCAAAATCTTCATCTAAACTCGTTTTATATACAAAAGAAATTTACTTATATTGTGACTAAAATCCAGCAAATTAAGAGATGTGTCAAATGATGAACCATCTGGTCTGCACCGAAAAGCACCCAGTAAGCTTGTGAGTTCGAGTTGTCAAATCGGCCAAAGTATTTTGGGCCGGCTTTGAGGCGATCGGTCACAAAGTGAACAACAAAGTCCAAAATAGCCAAATACCAGAGTGAGGCATTGAAAAAGAGAATGATTAAAAGACAGATTGCGGCATGGATGCCCGAATGAACAGTCAATGGCATAAGAAAGTCCCATCCAGGCCTTCCTTTTCTCAACATATAAACATTCTGGAAGACAAAATCCGCCAAGAAATGTTTTAATTGAAAAATAGCGATGAGCCAAAAGACCCACTCGAGTGAATAATTTGTCATTCGATTTAATTATAGAATGAGGCCCTACCTTGAACTCAATTGAAAAGAAAGTGAACAAGACCTTTAGCGACAATCCTTTTTGGAATCTCATTCTCAATGTTTTATTGCCGGTATTCATTCTTAAAAAAGGGGCAGATTTTGGGGACTACGTCTCACCGTTGAGCGTTTTAGCGTTGGCGCTTGCTATCCCTGTCCTGGTTGGCGCCTGGGATTACATTCAGGCTCAAAAGAAAAATTATGTTTCTATATTAGGTGTTGTGAATACGGGGTTAACTGGCGGATTTGCAGTGTTTGAGGTGGAAGGCCTATGGTTTGCTGTAAAAGAAGGCAGTCTTCCCTTTTTAATCGGAATCTTCGTTTTGATTTCAGCCAAATATAAGAGGAATTTTATCACCACATTTTTTCTTCAACCTCAGGTCATTAATCTTGAGTTGATTGAGCGCAAATCCCGCGAACTGGGAAGGGAAGCTCAAGTTTTAAGAATCACACAGCTGGGCTCCATATGGTTTTCGATTTCATTTTTTTTCAGTTCGGTTTTGAATTTGGTCTTAGGGTTGATGATCTTTACCAGTATTGATCGCTCGCTACCGCAAGCGGAGCGGGCTCAGCTCTTGAACAATCAGATCGCCGAGATGACCTGGCTTGGATATATTGTTATTGCTCTGCCGCTGACGGTCGGCACAGGTCTTCTTTTATGGTGGTTGCTTAAATCCCTGTCTCGTACACTTGAGATCACAGTGGATGAGCTATTGCATAAGAAGTCATAAGTAAAAAGTTTAGAGCGCGTCCTGAAGCTGATATTCAAGAACAGGCGGAATTTTGAGAGCGCCTTCTTTGATCTTCTCAATTTCATTTTGCATTTCAGCGTAGCGCTCTTGCTTCTTGAGGTATTCCAAATGCCGTATCCGCTCGAGTTCGAGGTGGCGTTGAAAGGCTTCATGATTGTCTCTGGGTGGAGGCTTGGTGGCCACATAATGCTTACGAGCTCGTTCATGAAGCTCTTTTTCCTCCTGCCTTTTCTCGCGCACTTCATCCTTTCCGCTCATTCGCTCTTTGTCGCGCATTTCTTCTATGCGCTGTCTTTCAAAAAAGTCCTCATACCGAAGTTTGTGCCGCTGAATGATTTCTTTTTTGATATCACCGTCGGCATAATTTGAAAAAAGCAAAGGAAAAACGAAAAGCCACCTCATAGAATCAGGCTAACATGACCCAAAAAGAGTTGATAGGGGCTTGCATTTAAAGGTAAGACCGAAAGTCTTGGAAAGGACAAAAAAGTGACTGAATTATTTTTAGATGTCGGATCATTTTCCCTTAAGGCTCTTATCTTAGGTCTAGTTGTCTTTGGCGGAATCGTCGCGATTATTACAGCCTCATTAAAGCAAAAAAAATCAACAAAAGAGCTCGAGGTTGAAGACCTGACGAAGAAATTCAAAAAGCAAAAGCTACAGCTGCAGTCAAAGATTCTTCCCCATGGTGAGTTTAAGAAAATCCTTAAGAGTGAGCGTAAAACGACAAAGAAAGAAGCCAAGAAAGCAAAAGACCTTTCCAAAGCGCGGCTTTTTATTTTGCGGTTTGAAGGAGATGTAAAAGCGTCACAAACAGAGGAGTTGGCAGATCAGATCACTGCTGTTTTATCGATTGCCAATCCAAAATCAGATAGAGTCCTTGTTGCGATTGAAAGCCCCGGCGGAATGGTCCATGGGTATGGTCTTGCGGCCGCACAGCTTTTAAGAATTCGTGAGCGTGGCATTTCACTGATTGCAGCTGTTGATAAAGTTGCAGCCAGTGGCGGCTATTTGATGGCATCTGTTGCAAACGAAATCATTGCGGCTCCTTTTGCCGTCCTTGGCTCAATTGGTGTATTGGCGCAGGTTCCGAATCTAAATCGCCTGCTTAAAAAGCATGATATTGATTATGAAGAAATCACATCAGGAAAATACAAGCGCTCTGTGAGCTTTCTCGGGGAAATCACTCCTGATGGCAAAAAGCATTTTGAGAAAAAGGTTGAGGGCACACACGATCTTTTCAAGCAGTTTGTAAAGGATTTGCGACCCAATTTAAATCTGGATGAAGTGGCCAATGGTGATCATTGGTATGGAAAAGAAGCCTTAGCGTTAGGACTGGTTGATCGTATACAAACCAGTGATGAGTACATTTCAAATCTGGCGGAATCTCACCAAATCATCAAAATAAGCTCACCTGATAAGAAAAACATAATCGCTAAATTCTCACAAAGCGCAGAAGCATCTATTGAAAGAGTTTTCTATAAACTCTTAAGCACTTGGCCGGTTAAATGATTGATTTCCACAGGGAGCCAATTTTTTGAGCTCCCAATTCGCGCTTTCCCATAAAGAGGCCTTCCTCTTTTCCACTCCCCTACAAATTCCAAGCGACGATCATTGATTTTAGCGACGGCCCGATTCACCACACCACCATTCACGTGAACTTCCATATTGATATGTGAATCATCAATTTGTTTCGAAGCGCTTTCCATTCCAAAGGCATTTAGTAGGCTGGTTGAGAATACATCGTATTTAAAGCTCTCGGACCATTTCAATGTTTCAAGTTGCAATTCAAGAGCAAAGTTTTCTTTTTTAATTTGTTTGACCTCACCGCTGACATTTAAGGCTTCCCATCCACGCCCCAATGCCTTTTCGCTGGAAAACCGTCCATGCACGTCATGAACACCGTCTGCTTCTAGAGCCCCATTTAAATTGAGCTTTAGAGCATCCACCCGACCTTGAAAGAGCAGATTTTGTAGTGGCTCACTTGGTCTTAAACTGTTGAAGTCGACGACAAAGCGGCCGCTCCCTTTTTCTAAGTTGTAATCCGTCTTAACAATTCCACCACGACTGCCGCCCAAAATCTGAAAGTCACTGAATGTGACTTTTAGGTTCTTTCCTTTGCGTTCTCCTTGAGTTTGGATCTGCGACAGGGTTTCCACTCCTCTCAGACTTTTATTTGAAAAATTCAGTTTCAAGCTCTCAAGTTCGCCACTGAATTCAATATCGTCTTGATCGTAGGCAGTGACTGTTCCTGTCCAAAATCCCATTGAGGCAATGAGCAAAGGAAATTTCCTAAGGCCGAAAAACTCCGAAACCATTTCCAAAGAGAGTTTGCTAACCTTCAACTGCACTGGACCGTTTCGAAAATGCGGCTTCACTGGATATATCATCTGAGGCTCAAGATAAAGTCGACCTAGTTCACCATCCACTCGGCACGAATCAATTCGAATAGGAAGCTCAGCAAGGGAGAGTGATTTTTGAAATGATCCACCTTGAGTCAATTCACAATCCACCCAGGCTCTTCGAGTCTGCGTGAAACTTTTGATGATTTCAGCTTTAAACAAAATCTCTAAAATATCATTCAATGGACCCTGGTGAAGACGTATGCGCTGAAGAAAGGTTCGCCCCTCCTCATCCAGTTGTCCGGACCATCTGAGCTCACCTTCTTTAATTGGACTTTTCAGTTCCCACTCAAGGAGTGGACCATGCAGTGCTCCGATCAGTTTGAAATCCTGTTTGATCTCCCCCTTTGGAAATCGTCTTGAAACAGTGAAGTCACCATAAATTCGAACATCAGAGGAAACTGTTAGGCGCAGGCCTCTTCCTGAAAAATTCCAACTGGGTTGTTTTGAGTTTCGCACATGAATCTCATTTAAAGTTACACCTTGGGCGCGTTCACGTATCTCATCATACACCTGCCGAAGACCGAGATGCTCCATCTGAATTTGAGCTGGGATGGCTGTGCTCTCTGTTGCGGTTTGCTGATCACTTTCCAAATGAGCTGCAGTTTCACAAGGATTTTCCTTGAGCTCTATGTCGATGCGATCTGCAGAGATCTTCCCGACCCTGTTTGCACCTGTAACGAGTGTCCATAAACTCACCGGGATTTTTAAGGAATGAAGTTCAACATCCAGTAAGGGCTTTCCACACTCCGCCGCTCTTTGAGCATGAGCTTCCGGGAGCTCCACTGTAAAGCCCGGCCAAATTCCTGCAGCGAGGTGTAGCTCAACACGCGCGGATTCAACCTGCCACTCTGGAAATTTCTTTTGCACTTCCAGGAGAATTTCCTGTTGAGCACGATCCGAGTTTAAGACGAGTCTCAAAGCGCCACCCAAAAAACCGGCCAGCGTGAGCCCGATTACAAATAATGCAAATCCATTGGAATTGACGTTTACGGCTGAATCTCTTTTCTTTACGAGCATTCAGCCATTAAAGCCCTATTTGAATGAAAAGTTAAGAACCTCAAACTCTTTCTCACCTTTTGGGCTCTTCATTTCTACGATGTCTCCGGTTTTCTTTCCAATAAGACTTCGAGCAAGTGGTGAGAAGACAGAAATCTTGCCATTTTTAACGTCCGACTCTTCTTCTCCAACAATTTGATAAGTCGCTTCTTCATCGGATTCGAGGTCCAGAAGAGTCACACGGGCTCCAAATGTAATACGATCGGATTGGATGGAAGAGATATCGATCACTTCTGCATTGGCTAACTTGCCTTGAATTTCAGCAATACGAGACTCGACAAACGCTTGGCGCTCTTTGGCCGCGTCATAATCGGCATTCTCACTCAAATCACCATGACCACGGGCTTCCTCAATGGCTTTAATGACGTCAGGTCTTTCTACCGTAATGAGGCGCTTTAACTCTGCTTCCAGTTTCTCTTTGCCTGCTAAAGTCATAGGTTGGCGATCGGACATGTAAAAACTCCTTATAAAAGTGCCGATAGGTACCACGACCCCTATTTTGACGCAAGTTGGAAGGTGAGAGTAAACGTCATGAAGCTCGGCCCGAACACCTTAAAGATCATCAAGCGCCTCCTTGTAGGCCGCCCTTCGAGGCCATTGATTTCCATTCTTAGGAAGTTGGAAGTCCCTGATTTAACTTCACTTTATTCACACCTGAATATGCGCGAATCGATCTGGTTGACCGAGTGTTTGATCCAAATGGGCATTGCGTCAGATGTCTTAGAGGAGCTTCCCGAACTGCAGTTGAAACGAATTTTAGAGGACCTCTCACAAAGTCAGCTCTTGGTTATTTTGCAGCTCTCGACCCCCGATTTGGCCGCTTACTTCATCAATCATCTGGAAGAAGAGGCTGCGTCAGAAATTCTTAGAGCACTGACCCCCCTTCGACGATCAAAAATCAGTCAGTTTTTAAACTACCCTGAGGATTCCGTTGGGCGAGTGATGCAAACCAGTGTCTTTGCCCTTCCCATCAACACCACCGCCGGTCAGGCCCTGGAGATGCTGCGGTCTTATGCTCAAGAAGAGTCGATTTATTATATCTACTGCGTGAATGAGGAAAATCAGTTGATTGGGGTGATCTCACTTCGAAACCTGGTTATGCAATCTCCAAACACCTCCCTTGAGGAAATTGTCAAACGCGATGTGATTTCAGTCACTCCAACCACATCCTCCGAAGAGGTTGCTAAAATTGTTGCCGCTTACGATTACATTGCAATTCCGGTGATCGATGAGAACCGCAAACTGATTGGAATTGTGACGGTCGATGATGTCGTTGATATTATTCAAGAGCAAGCGACAGCCAATATCTACGCTCAAGCCGGTCTACAAGAGGGAGACCGAGTTTACACCTCCGCTTCGCAGAGTTTGAAGTTCCGATTGCCGTGGATGCTGATCAATCTCATTTTGGCAGGTCTTGCAAGTTATGTGGTGAGCTTGTTTGAAAGTACAATGAGTGAGCTTATCATTTTAGCCTCACTTAAAAACATTGTTGCAGGGATTGGTGGTAATACGGCCATTCAAACTCTCACTGTGGTGACACGCGGAATGGCCACAGGTGACTTTTCGTTTATTTCGCAGTGGCGAGCGATCGTAAAGGAATCTTACGTTGGGCTTTCGATGGGCTTTTTGCTAGGAATATCTGGCGGGATATTGGTTTACGTTTGGAAAGGCGATCTGATGGTCGCAGTGATCCTTTGTCTGGCAATGATCTTGAACTCTATTGTAGCTTCATTTTTTGGTGCGATTGTTCCGCTGCTCTTAAAGCGATGGAACTGGGATCCAGCCGTGGGAAGCGGCCCCTTAGTGACCACAACGACCGATATCTTTGGCTTCTTTTCATTCTTAGGGATTGCCGCCCTCGCCCTCGCCTTCTTCACCTAGAAGGTACCTGCTTCCTTTTCCGATATGCAGTGCATATCGGAAAAGGAAGCAGGTACCGATTTCTGGCCTAAAGGTGGGGAAGATGTTTGGGTGTTTTACCGATAGAGTTTAAGTATGTACTCAGTGAGTTTGTCCCCTTTAAATGTCGATCCCATCGCACAAAGAATTTCAAAAGCAAAAACCATTTTGCTGAGCACCCATAAACAATGTGATGGCGATGGTCTTGGAGCAATTTTAGCTCTTTATCATGCACTGAAGAAAATCGGTAAAGATGTTCGCTGTATGACAGTGGATGAAATTCCAAAGAAGTATGATTTTTTAGATCATAAAAAACACTGCGAGGTTTTTGAAGCGCCACACGCTCCAATAAAACCAACAGATTTAGCA
>CAZWVK010000057.1:13083-15479 GCA_964636785.1 uncultured Pseudobdellovibrionaceae bacterium
TAATCTTTGACACCAATGATCAGCGCCTTGTTGAACCGCTTTTCTCCGAGATGGATTCCAAGTGTGATCAGATTTTATTTATTGATCATCACCCAGTTTTAAACCATGGACCAGAGCCCACTCTTGGAAGCTATATTGAAACTCGTGCGGCAAGCACAGGTGAAATCGCTTACTTTATAATTAAAGCTTTAAATATCCGCATGGATCAAAAAATTGCAGAATGCCTTTATACAAGCATTGTTTTTGATACTCAGCTTTTTAAATTCGTAAAGAACTCGGTCAATTCTCATTTGATTGCAGCAGAAGTCTTACAATATCTTCCACAAGCTCAAGAGGTTCATCGCCATCTGTTCGCCACTCACACTGTCGAGAAAGTGGCATTCCTTGCAAAGGTATTGAGTGAGATTGATTATTTTGGTGAAAAACAAATCGCCATTTTAAGACTCTCAGCAAAAGATCTCACCGATCACAATTTGGATATGGATGACTCGCGAGACGTGATTGATATGTTGATGAATATCCAAAGCCTTCAAGCCGCAGCCCTATTTCGAGAAGATGGGCCCGATCAGTTCAAACTGAGCTTAAGAAGCAAGGGTGTAATGGAAGTTTTAGGTGTAGCCGAAGAATTTGGTGGTGGTGGACACCTCTATGCAGCAGGTGCCTACATCGAAGGACCATTTAAAGAGGTAAAGAAAAAGGTCGTTGCTTTTTTAATTTCTCGTTTAGATGGTATAGAAAATGTCCCCAAACCGAGCCAGAAATAAAAATCAAAAACGCGAAAAATTAATCTGCTTTTGCAATGCTATTCCTGTTTCAGTCGTTGAAAAAGCGATTGAAAATGGCGCTAAAAACATGGGTCAGATTTTTGATCGCACACAAGCGGGCTGTGGTCCGTGCGGTGGCTCTTGCCAGCCTGAGATTCGAAAATTTCTAGCTAAGAAGCTTACTCAGGATCCGGAAAGTAACACGTAAATTCTGCGCCCTTACCGAGCTCGCTCTTAACATCCACATAACCACCGTGGCGCTGCATGATGTGTTTAACGATGGAGAGCCCAATCCCTGTTCCCCCATCCACTCGGGCCCGGGATTTGTCGATGCGATAAAAGCGCTCGAACAATCGCAACTGATGCTCTTTTGCAATTCCTGGTCCGTCGTCCTTCACGACTAAATAAGTTCCCCCCTCACTTGCAGGCTTCCAGTGGATGCTGATCTTTTTTCCCTTCGGAACATATCTCAATGCATTCTCAAGAAGATTTCGCAAAACCTGACAAGTTCGATCAAAATCGCCGTAAACATTCTCGGCTTCAAATTGAACTTCAATCAGGTGATCTGCACTTCGAATCTGACTTAATACCTGCTCAGATATTTCCTCAGTCAAAAGAACTTCGCGATGGATTTCCTTCCCCGACTCCAGATTCGATAAATCAAGAAGATCCGCAACAAGATTCTTTAAGCGATTCACATTCTTATCAAGAATATCTAAAAAACTTCGCGCCTCATCTAAGCGACCCAATTCAAAGTCCTGAATCACTGTTTGAAGATAACCGGAAATCGACGTGAGAGGAGTGCGTAGTTCATGAGAAACATTTCCAATAAACTCAATTCGAACTCTTTCCGCCGTTTTAAGTTCAGTGATGTCGTAAAAGATTCCAACGGCTCCATAAATCTCTTGATTGTGCTTTTTCTCAAACGGGGCAATGGACAAAAGAAATGTCTTTTGATTCATTGTGACTTCCATTCGAGTGGGCTTTCCTTCTTTTAAACATCTTTCGTAGGCATTTAAAACATCGGGCTGCCGAACGATCGAGGAAACTCTTCGATCCGAGTGATCACTTTTAAGATTAAAAAGTGCAGACAGCTGAGGATTGGAAAATAAAACCTCTCGATCTTTTGAGATGGCTAAAACGGCCTCAGATACTGATGAGATGATCGCACGGGCTTGAGTTTTTTCGCGGGAAAGCTCAATTGTTTTTACTCTGAGTGATTGACCAAGCTGATTCAGAGCGCGGTCGAGCTCAAACCACTCACCAGGATCGTCCTCACCAAAATCCGAAAAATTCGATTCAAGATCAAAAGGAAACTGCCTAAGACTTCTTGTCTTTTCAATCAGCCGTCCCAAAGGATTAAGAAGTCTGCGAAGAAGGATCACTTGGATAATAAGTGCGGTCACAAGTCCAATCGATAGGGCCAAAATATAAAAGTTCAGCGGCGAGAGGGCTTCCATATCCAGAGTTCCCCAAGATAAAAACCCAATTAAAATAAATGCCAGGGTCAAATAAATAAAACTACGAGTCAGTGACCAGAAAAATAATCTCCGAGGAAAAAATCTTGAAACCTTTTTCATGAAGTATGAAGCCGAACCCGATAACCCACGCCGCGAATGGTTTCGATCAAAT
>CAZWVK010000058.1:0-15450 GCA_964636785.1 uncultured Pseudobdellovibrionaceae bacterium
CGATAACTTCATTAGCATCAACACCACGGCCAGATGGAAAATCTAAAACTTTTACTTCAAATTCATATAAATGAGAGAGAAAGGAGGCATTATTCTTTACCTCCCTAATCTTTATCAGCCCTGCTTTGGCATACTTTGATGCCCATTGAACTAATGAGTTTTCACAAGCCATAACTGATTATTCGCATAAAGTTCTGAAAGCTCCATTCTCCAAGGCTTTCTGGTTAGTGCAACAAATGACGATATTGAAAGGGGAACAATCCAAGGCTCTTTAAGAGCCTGAAAATGAATGTCCCTAAGAGCTGCAATACGTTTTTCTTTTAAATTTTGACTCATATATTCTTTAAGCCATCCCGCCCGTGATCCCTTATCAAGTCCCAGAAACCCCGTATTTAAAGAATATGAAATGAGGTTAATGTCCTCCATAAATCCTGTATCTGTAGCCGCAATAAATGCGTCCGGCATATCATCTTCATTGTCATACTGGTGTAGGTCTGGGATATTTTTTTCTATATAATAATCGGCCTCCGGCATTCTAGACCTTAATGGTTCGGCCCATTCTTCAAAATTATATGACTTGAACAGTCCAATTTTTATTTTAGGAAGCTTTTCATTTTGTTTAATTGCTAATGTCATAGCATCAAGCTCTTTTCGTTGCTCATCCGTCAATCCACCTTCACCAAGGGCAGGAAAGAACTCATTGGAGTTTTGATAACCTAAAGTATTTTTATAAATATCCTGAAAAACACCACGGACAGTTTTCCCAATACTGTGCCTTTGATCTGCTGTAAGCCTCTTATGACCCTTTTGGGTGAAGACCAGAACAATATTTTTGATCTTCATCGTTGCATGAGCCGAAATACTCTCATCCTCTTGAGCGAGAGCCAGCAACTTTTCAACTGAAGTAGCACTGGTGGTCATAATGTGATCAGCCTGTTTTGATACGAATAGATCAATAGCTGATACCTCTCCTCTTGGAGCAAATGGGACAAGCCTAACCGTAGACGCAAAGTCATTAGAGGCGTGATAGTGGGACGTATTGCTTTTTAAATGTATGTTCCCTTCTCCATCATCACTATCAACGTGATAGACTCCGCTGGTTTCTGAATAGTCTAAAATTTCAAGACTCTTTGGATCTACAGCATGGCGAGGAATAATGGCAAAATCAATTGAGGCAAGCATTGGAAGAAGTATGGCCATCTCTCCACCAGGCCGCAAAATAAGACTTTCCCCCTGCGAGTCTATACCTGAGCACTCATCTTCTACAGAGGATAGAGTAAGATCAGGACAAATAATATCTTTAAAGTTTCCATGTGTATTGGCCGCCAAAACAATCAGCCGTTTAAGAGAAAAAGCAGCATCTTCAGCCGAAATTTCATATCCAGATTTTGTTTTTAATCCCTTTCTGATTTTAAATCTTAACTCACCATTTACCCAGTCATAGCTTTCAGCCACCCCTGGAATAAGTTTTCCGTTTCGAGGGTTAATTTCGACAAGTGTCGAATATATATTTTCCAAAAGAATGTATTCATAACTCAGATGAATCTTACTGGGATCATAAGAGCTAATTTTTCTTTTCGCAGGAAAAGCCACTCTAAGTTCTTTGCTTGTCATAAGTTCCTTTTCTTTTAATAGGAAAACCCCAATGATGAATGTTATTAAAAAAATAATTCCAAAGCGCCATTTCATAATTAAAAATCTTCAATGCAAACTGACGTTTTTTGTGGCGTCGTTTCATTAATCAAGCCATCTTCTCTAAGTTCTTTCAAAACTTCCTTATCAATATGGACTTTGTCTTCATCAGAGATATTCAACACTCCTGTTTGTAAAAGAAATTTAAAAGCTTCGTAAACAGCCTCTTTCTCCTGGACAGTCATTTGCTTGTATTTAGCGCTAACTTTCTCAGATGTCCCTGAGATTGCACCAATACAAGACATCAGAAACATCCATAAATACTTCTTTTTCATTAGTCGTCCCTTTCTTTGAATGGATTTTTAATATTCAAGGCCCTCATTCTACTTCTTAGATGACTGCGAGTAATGCCCAACAGATCAGCAGTTTGTTGTTGATGGCCGGACAAATTCAAAGCCCTAAGAATTAAAATTTTTTCGCTTTCAATAGCTCTTTTTCTCCAAATTTCGTAATCAAGGAAGTCCGACTCGATAGACTGACCCTGTTCGACGACACTTTCAAATAACTCTTCTGTCATAACGTCTTCATCGCCCAATAAGTGCATTCTTAATAGAATATCTCCTAGCTCACGCACGTTTCCTGGCCAGGAGTATTTTTGAAGACGTAAAATACAAGACTCTAAAATTGATTTTTCTTTGCCTATACTTTGATTCAATGATTTTAAAAAATAATCCGCCAAAAAGGGAATGTCTTCGGGTCTTTCTCGTAAAGGCTTTAAAAAAATCGGAAGCGCATTAAGTCGATAGTACAAGTCTTGCCGAAACTGGCCATCCTCGATCATGGACTCTAAAGGAGCATTGGTTGCCGCCACCACTCGAACATCAATTTTCTTTGTTGTATTAGATCCGACAGGGGTTATTTCTTTTTCCTGTAATACCCGAAGCAGCGTTACTTGCAGAGCAAGAGGCATTTCCCCAATTTCATCCAGAAAAATAGTTCCTCCATTTGCGGCCTGAAATTTTCCTATCTTTTGGGAAACAGCACCAGTAAAAGCACCTTTCTCGTGCCCGAATAGCTCTGACTCAATAAGGTCTTTCGTTATAGCTCCACAATTTACGGCAATAAATGGACCCTTGGGATTCAGAGAGTGGTTATGGATCGCCCGCGCCACTTTTTCCTTGCCTGTTCCATTCTCCCCACGAATAAGTACAGGCCCCTTTGATGGGGCACAACGAGTAATAAGGGTAGCAATGCCCCTCAAATGATCCGAGATACCCACCATTCCCACTTTTTCAATTTCTTTTCGATTTTCTACTGGGTCGGAAATATCTAACATTTTAGTTTTCCGCTCAACATCTCGACAAAGCCTATGAACAATGCTCAATATTCTGTCATTTTCAGTCTCTTTTGAAACAAACATCAATGCCCCAGAATCCAACGATCTATTATGGTTTTCACTGGAATCATCCCCTGAAAGCCCGACCAATCGAATCTTAGAGTCTGTTTCTCTAATTTTAGAAAGAACTTCTGGAGCCTTTTGACTTCCTAAATGAAAATCAACAAACGCCACTGAAAACGGAATAATTTTTTGACGAATAAAAGCTATGCCCTCATCGCCACTTCCAACAGCCTTCACAAAAAAGCCCTCATTTTCTAAAAAAATCTTCATAGAAGAGCGGGCTATCGGGTCGTCATCTATTACTAGGATATTGTGCTGCATCCTCAGAACTCCCTTCAAAATCTATGGAGTATCAAATTTGATGCCAAATGAATAAATTTCATAATAAATGAGAAGGAGTGAACCTCAGCTCCAAAGAGGGGTATTAAATACTTTAAATTTAAAATATATGGAGTTTAGTGATGGTAATATTTACTTGCTTGAAAGGTAAATCTGGCTCAAATGAACCACCTAATCCATGAAAAACTTCTTTAAACCTGTCTTTTGCGCCCACGAGCCTTGGGGAAATGTTCTCGCACAATAGCCTGATACACGTCCATATAGTCTTCGACTAAATCATTTGAATCTAGATTATATATATCAACCAGCTTGGCCGCCACTTTTATTGGAGGGATCGCAAACCCCCTTTCCCAATTGCTGACAAATTGAGGGGAGCTGAATTTTAACTTTACGGCTACTTCTCCCTGGGTCAGACCTTTTTTAAGCCTGTAACCTTTAAGCTTCAAACCTAGACTTTTGTATGCCTTCTTTTTGGCCCCCATGCCCCAACCCCTTTCAGTTTAGTCACATCAGTTTACTATAGTAAATTCACCTTAGTAAACTAATTGTTAGCGTTAGCTAATGGGACAACGCAAAACTGATCCTCTTGAGGAGTTTCGTCGAGAGGTCAAAAATGAAATTTTAAAAAATTACTCTACGATTGAAGAATTTTGCTTCGATAAGGATCTCAACAAAGCCACTTTATCAAATTTTTTCAGAAATAAAAAAGACACTCAAATATCAACACTGTTTAAAATCGCCAAAGCTCTCGATAAAAAATTGGAACTAAAATTAAAGTAACTTCTTCAGCAGAGGAAAATTTTTTTTCCTCTGGAAGTATTCACTCACGGCCAAGGGTTTGCTACATTTTGCCCACACTTCGGACAATTAACTATCGGTGAAATGATTTTCTCAAGATCAAACACATGAGCGCAGAAAGGGCATTTAACTTTTTTCTTTTTTTGTGTTTTTAACGTAGGCATTATTATCCCCCATGAATATCTTTACTCTGTAAGTCTTCATACTTCCTTTACCAAAGACAACTTTTTATCGTAAATCAACTAACTTGAGTCCAGATAAATCATAACGGCTCAAATGAACCGTTATGATTTCATAACTTAACTTACTGAAATATAGCTAGATTTTATCATCCATCTTCTTCGCCTCCAAATACGGCTCATTTGAACCGACCATCGCCAGAAACTCTATCTCATTAAGAATGTTGAGAAATATTTAATCCGCTAAATTTCTTTGTGGCTCAAATGAACCACTATTTTTATTTATCAAATAATTCAATTTTTAAAAATAAACCAACTGATTCAATAAGTTAGCAGATCAAATCTCATTCCGAAAAAGATGGAATCATTTGTGCCTATAAGCCTCCTCAAAACCAGCAATGTTCATCAGGAGGTTATATGAACGCGCTAAGAAATTGTCTAAAATCTAAGTGCCCAGGTTGTGGCTCAAAGCACTTATACACTCAAAACTTTGATCAAATTTGTCTGGATTGTGATTGGAATAATGCCGCAATTTTAGTTCAAAACGGTCAGATGGATCATATCTATCAAGCGGCACTTGACCACTTTCCATCAGAGAAAAATGCCCCAACAAAAGTAAAAAATCGTCTCTCAAATATCTTAAAAAATTTCTTTTGTGAGCCTGACTTCACTTCTTCGGATTGGAAACGATTAGAGTTACGCACACAAGAGCCGGAGCCTGAAACAAAAATTTATCCAGAAATAAGAAGAATTTTTTAATGGCTCGAACAAAACGAAATTCGGTCACTAAACCTAAACGACCATTGAAAAAAAGCTACGTCCAATACAAGCAGAACGGCCCAGATCCAGGAGATTACTGTCCTGATTGTAGGCACCCAACAGGATTTCAGAACGGTTTTCTGATCTGTGAAACCTGTGGATGGATCGACTACGGAGAACAAGCCATTGAGATTCAAATTCAACCCGCTCGAAAAGCGGTCAAATCATAAGGAGGTTTCTGAATGAAAGATAATGTTGTACCGATAAAAAAAGCAGATCGTTTCGGGCTTTTTAAAGGACAAATCGAAGAAAACGGCGAGGTTGTTGAAAGAGAGCAGTTGGGCTTTGCCTATATCAAACCTGGCTCAAAAATGTTTCGCTTAAAACTATGGATGTTTCCACGCGAACAATACTTTCTAGCGACAGACGATAATGACCCCACCCAATATGTGATTCTTTCTCTCGACGAGTACCAACTTCCCAATATGGAAGTCCGAACTCATTGGAATCGAGTTGGCACGGGCGAACTCAAAGGAAGCTTTATCCATTTAAAGTTTCACTTACTAAGCGAAGATGTTTTCCTTTGTTTGTTTCCCACGAAAAGCGAGGAATCCCATGCTGCTTAAGATTCATAAAAACTTAAGCTTTCAACTGGCTTTTCTCTTTCTGATCGCTGGCTGCGGAATAACCCTTATTTTGTGGCCCGACCTTGCTCTTGCAAGCGTCGAAAATTCCTTACGCTCTATACGATCAAAACTTACTGGAGTTATTCTTCCCGTTTTAGCGGTGATTGCAATTGCCTGGGCAGCTTTTAGCCTGATGACCGGCAATGAGAGGGCAAAAACCCATATTTGGTATGCCATTATAGGCTCCGCAATAGCCTTTGGCGCTCAATCCATTGTTGATTTTATTTCTCAGACGGTGCGCTAATGGACGAAAATCTATTAGTCTCAACCGTTCCACGTTCACTCGATACCAAAAATAAAATTTTAGGTTTTGAACTATCAGATGTTCTGATTTTGATTTTAAATCTATCTGTTCAAAACTTGGTCTTCGGATCTACCAGTTTCAAAATCCCAATGGTTTTTGGAACCAGTATCGCACTTGGGCTTTTACTTTTTTTCTTCAAAAGAGGAAAGCCCGACAATTATCTTCAGCACTACTCTGAGCATTTAATGTCACCAACCGTAAAATCTGCAAACGCACAAGACCTTATCTATCAACCGATTGAAAGGAGAAATCTCAAATGAGCGAAGCTTTGAGTGAAGACCTTTCATTTTGGGAGTTTGAATCAAATCCCTTTCCTCATTTAATTTTATGGGATGGAGCCCTCTCTTCCGGTATTGAGATCCTTCCTCTGGACATTGAATGTTTTGATGAGTCACGAATCAATCAACTAACCCTCGGACTCAGATCCTTCGTAAATACTCTTCCTGAGGGAATGACTTGTCAGTTCATGCTTAAAGTTGAATCTGATTTCGATAAAACCATTCAAAGGCATCAAGACCTTCTAACAACAAATATCTCATTTCTTCATAAGTTGGACACCCAAAGGATCGAGGATGTCAAAAAACTCATTGAAGAGGGAGCTGTTTTTAAACCAAGGCTTTATTTATTCCTTAAAACAGAAGGGGCCAAAGCTCCAGGTTTTATTTCGTTTTCTGCCGTAAAGAAATTCTCAAGTGATTTTATGAAAAACCATGAAGATAGGCTTCAAATGCTTTCCCAATCACTTGAAAGCATTTCTACGTCTCTCAGCTCCCTTGGCTTTTCAAACACCCATTTGAACCGCTTAGATATGATTCAGGTCATATACAAGTTTTTAAATCCAAAACGCTCCAAAGACCTCTCTGAACCAACAATATCCAAACGAGAATCTGAGGTTAAGGGAGACTCCCCAAGAAACCAGCTCGTCTTTGGTGACCTTATACTGGATCAGGAAGACTTCGTTTTGGATCGCATGAGAACTAGGGTTCTAACTCTTAAAACTCTTCCAGAAGTGACTTTTGCAGGAATGATGAGCGGGTTTCTATCATTTCCATTCAAATATGAGCTTATTTTTTCATTCAAAATCCCAGACCAGGCCAAAGAAATTAAATCCTTGGAACAAAAAAGACGTATGGCACACTCCTTAGCCCATTCTTCAAGTAATAGAGTAACGGACCTGGAAAGTGAATCGAGACTTTCACAAACCACGGATCTGATTCGAGAAATTATCGAAACCGGACAAAGAGTTTTTCAAGCAGAGCTTTTAATAATCATTCGTGAAGAGGACTCGACTGAAGGAAGACGATTTTTAAACATTCGTTCCAAAGAGGTTTTATCCCGATTCAAAACTTTAAGTGGATCTGAGGGAATTCAAGAGACTGTCGGGAGTTGGAAGATTTTTAAATCAGAACTTCCACTGGCTCCAATTCACCTAGAGCGGTCAAAGAAAATGAAGACAAACAATCTTGCAGACTTCCTTCCCATGTTTGGCCCAAACCAAGGAGATGATGAGCCTGTTGTTTTAATGAACACCAGACAAGGTGGACTTTACTCGATGAATCAATACTCGCCGAGGCTTTCTAATTTCAATTTTTTAGTTACGGGGTCTTCCGGCAGTGGGAAGTCATTCGGTAACAACTTCTTCCTCTTTCAACAAATTGCCAGAGGCGTTCGAGCTTTTATTGTCGATGTGGGTGGTTCTTATAAAAAACTCACCAAGGTCTTAGGAGGTCAATACTTTGAAATCAACCTTTCTGATAATTATGCCATCAATCCTTTTCACCTTTCAGATCCGTCAAAAATGCCAAATGGTGAAAAGATTAAAAGCTTAGTCAACATTTTAGAGCAAATGGTCGTTGACGAGGGAGACAAGCTCTCTCGTTTTGATCGTGTTCAAATCGAGAAAGCATTGATTGAGACTTTCTCAATATCAACTCAAAAGAAGAAATCACCTCACTTATCTGATTTTGTAAAAGTATGTGAGGCCTCAAACGAAGATGCTCTTCATAAAATTTCTAAGCTCATGTTTCCGTGGATTGGAAGTTCCGCTTATGGGCGCCTTGTTGATCGCCCAGGACATATTCGAGTTGATAGCCCTATTGTTGCCTTCGATTTAAAGGGGTTATCACAATACCCAGACCTTCAAAGCGTTATGATTCTAATTCTGACGAACTTCATCCTGGACCAAGTGGAAACGGATCGAAGTGTACCCAAACGAGTGCTTTTAGATGAAGCATGGGAGCTATTAAAAAGCCCTGCGGCAAGCAATTTCATGGAATACGCCGCAAGGACCTTCAGAAAAACAGGGAGCGGAATCACCTTTATCACTCAAGGGGTGGAAGAAATTATAGCGAGTGGCTTGGGACCCGCAATTCTTAACAACACGGCTACAAAGCTCGTCATGCTCCAAAAAGGAGATGTTAAGGTTCTTAAAGATCAACTCAAACTAAACTCGCAAGAACTCAATTTGATTCAAAGCCTGGAACAAAGAAAAGGTGTTTTTAGCGAGGGGTTCTTAATTAGTGGAGAATCCCGTTTAGTTATCAGAATTAAACCCTCGCCTCTGGAGTATTGGATCTCAACAAGTGATGCAAGAGACAATCAACTTATTCAAAAGCTCACTGAAGAAGGATTAAGTCTGAGTGATGCTCTTATCAAAGCTTCTCAAATTGCCCCTTTTGGAGTCGCCATACAAAAAATGAATATCAATTCACTAGATATGAGGGCCGCAGCATGAAAAAGAGAATAATTATATTCTCTTTTTTATCAGTGGTTTTAATTCTACCACCAAAAAAATCTCATGCCGATCTTTTTGGTGGAGATGTGGTCGTTTTGACTCAAATTCTTGCTCAAGCTATTCAAACGGTCATTCACTTAAAAAGTATTCTTGAAAATGGGCAAGACACCCTAAATCTACTTCGTGATGTGAATGCAGGAATAAGATCAGGGCTTGATCTTATTCGCATCATAAACCCGAATTTTGATCCTGGAGCGTATGGTCATCTAAATAATGTTGAAAGCGTTTTAAATGCCATAGAGCAAGTCTATGGAGCCATTCCGAAGGGGGCTAATCAAGAGCTAATCAGACTACAAGATCAAAGCGTCGCCGAAGTTATTTCAATGAACCGAAATCTTTACGATTACGCCGATCAGGTGGATCGAGAACGTGAAAGGATTTTATTTCACGCTCAAATGGTCAGCCCTCAAGGAGCCGGAAAGCTGCAAAATCAAGCTCTGGGGGTTCTTATTGGAGTCACAACCCAAATGCTTAGAACTCAATCTCAAATGCTAAAAATTATGGCTCAGAACATGGCCTATGAAAATAGAAAGGAAAAGCTCTCAACCCAAAATTTTCAGGAAAATTATAGAGGGCTCTCAGAAAACTTTGGGAAACTTCCTAAAGACGTAAAGCTTCCCAAACTTAAGGGGGATCAATGATCGCCAATTTTGAAGTTTTAGGATCTTTAGTTCGTGATCTACGCCAAGGGATGACCATTCTTTTCTACATTTTTTTACCTGTTTTGATCCTTTTATCCGTTCTCATTGGATACTTGAAATCAGGTGACACAAACTATCCAGAGGTAATCAAACGCTCTTTTGTGGCAGCTCTAATGCTAGTTTCTTTTCCTGAGGTTTCAAATTTGATTCTGGATATTTGCGACGGAGTTGCCCTTAAAATCGACAATATGTCTGGCATGGAAACATTTATCAGAATGGCTGGCGAAAAACTGGACAGTTACACTTTTTCAAAAAGCCTTTTACTCCTTCAGTTTGATGACCTGTTTATCGCCGTTCTAAGTTTTATAAGCTTTATTATTCTGTTTATAGCACGATACCTAACCATTGCCCTCTACTATGTTTATTGGACCATCCTATCCGTTTGCTCCCCATTGATGATTCTTTGTTATGTATTTCCCGCAACAACCAACATAACGAAAAATCTTTATAAGGGACTGATTGAAGTTGCTTGTTGGAAAATTCTATGGGCGATTATGTCGGCCATGCTTACCTCTCTTTCATTCGGAAATATCTATAAGGTCGAAGGCAGTTATATCACTCTAATCGCCATGAACTTCGTTATTGCCATAGGTCTTTTATCTACGCCTCTTTTAATGAGATCACTTATTGGCGGTGGCATACAAGACACCGCCAGCACCATAGGTTCCGCCGCAACAACAGCTTTGACAGGAATGCCTTTGAAAGTCGCCGTAGTTACAAATGCCGCGTCTCAAATGACTAAGGAAACGGCCAGCTATGCTGCCGCAAAGTTAAACCATTTTAGAAAAAGAAATTAAGAAACAGGAGGTGTCAGTGATCGAAAAGAAAATACTAAAAACCAAAAATTATGCTCAGATAGTCCAAAATTTTGCAGAACAAAATTTCAATTTGAAGATGTTATGCACCACGCTTTTTGGACTTTTATTTTTGATGCTCATTTTGGTCTTATATCTTATCAAGCAAGGGCCTATGGTCATTGCTCTCGCAGAAAGTGGAAAAGTCGCTCGGATTGAAACCAAAGTGACGGATTTACAAATTGAGGAAGCCATAGAGGAGTATATTTCTCTTCGCTACAACTGGACTTATGAAAATATCGACGGACAACTTAAAAAAGCCGAATTTTTCGTTTCCTCTGGTTTAATCGGTTCTTTTAGAAAGTCTATGATTAGTGTCCAAAAATTCGTAAACGAAAAAAAGGTCAAGCAACGAGTTTATCCACGATCCATTGAGGTCGATCTTAAGGAAAAGAGAGCTACGGTTATTGCGGATAGAATCACTGAGTTTGAAAGTCTCAAAGCTGCAACTGAGATGGGTCTAACCCTACACTTTTCCACTGGTTCAAGGTCAGTGGCTAATCCCTGGGGGATTTTTGTTACAAAGGAAGTTGAAAGAGGTGAAAAATGAAGAATATTTTCATTTCTCATGTCCTTATGCTTTTTCTTCACACAAATTCTTTTGCTTCTGTCAGATCAATTCATCTTAAAACAGATGAGCTTCTAACGGTTAAAACGGCTCTTGGTATTGCAACAATAGTTCAGCTTCCAGCCCCAATCCAATCGGCCATTATTGGAGATCAATCAGCCTTTCGAGTTGAGCATTTAGATAAGGCCGTCACTATCAAACCTCTGCGATATGGAGCAAGGACCAATCTTTATCTTTTGACTGATGGAAGGAGGTACAATTTAAAACTTGTCACTCTTTCCCAAGAAAGTGCTGATTTTATCGTTTATGTGAAAGAAAAAAACTTAATGCCCGTGAATCAATGGAAGCCCATTTCCTTGTCAAAATCTGGAAAAAATTTAACTCTCTCCATTAACCGCATAGGAAAGACCCCTCAAGGCTTTATTTTAATAGAAGGAAAACTCACTTCAAAAAATCATGCTTTTGTAAAGCCAGAGCAAATATGGGTTAAACAAGGTAAAGACTCAAAGGTCATTCAACACCTTTACTTATCTGCAAAATCCGTGTCCACAAAAAGTCCATTGGTACTTGGTATATCTCTTGGACGAGGTGATCTTGATAAAAAATCAATAGAAATTGAAATCCAGGGGCAGGAAACAGTTTCTTTGAGTATTGCGGAGAAAGCATGGCGATAACTCAAAAGACATCAGAGCTTATAAAAAAGATCGGGGGCTTTAAAAATATAATCTCTAATTTATTCGTAAAGAAGTCAGTCGTTAGCCAAAAATCCGAAGTAAATATTAACTCAATTCGCCGCATAGCTGTCACATTTGTTTTTATCTTCGTGGCTGTTGTAATGCTTATGCCGGATGAACAAACTTTAGAGTTTTTGGAAAAAAGAGACGATGGGACAACAGAGAGTGATGCTCTCCGAAATGAACCCCTTAGTGGATCTTCAGAGACAACCTCCGCTCGATCTCTTTGGGACACTCAAAAGCCGCCCTTCCCAAGTCATTCAGGATCTCAGCCAAATCACAATACGTCCATGATTCTTGGATCAAAAAATGGAAATGCCAAGGTTGAACTTCGTGCTGGTCAGAGGCTTCCACTTCGTATTTTAGACAAGTTTATCGTTTCTCAAGAAAGCGTTCCCATTCTTGCCGAATTGATTTTGGATGCCAGAACCGACTCTGGGTTATCTCTTCCGGCCAGGACAAGATTTTATGGTGAGGCGAATTTTCAAAAGGGCTCAGAAAGAGCCCATGTGCAGTTTAGACAAATATCTCTTCCCAGCGGAGAGATAAGACCCATTTCTGGGATCGCAATTGGCAAAGACGGCCATCCTGGTATCTCTGGACGAGTATTTTCAGATGGTATGAAAAATACTGCCGGACAAGTCCTTACTACATTTGTCGGAGGGTTGGCCTCTGGAAGTATTGAAACAGACCTCATGGGAAGATCAAGAGGAGGGGTTCAAAACGGCCTTCTAACGGCTGTAGCAAGTACCGCCAAAGATAGAGCACAGGCTTATGGGGAAAGGTTGAAAAATGAACGAGAATGGATCGAAGTAACGGCAGATCAGGAATGTGATGTTCTTTTAAACGACGCTCTTAGTCTACAACACGGAGTCTCCGATTGAGCCAGGAAAGAAAAGATCAGGTTTCTGACCAGCTCTTTATTTTTGGTTCATGTGTCCTCGCCGCTCTCATCATTTGGTCAAAATTCAAGATACCTATACTGAGATTTCTCGTTGAGAATCGTCCCCTCGTTGCCTTGATAGTTTCCTCTCTTATTTTATGCATATATTTGAAAGCTAAAAAAGCTTTCTTGAATAGCTTTCAAAAAGAAGATTTTGAAAATGGAATTTTAAGCAAATCTAAAGATGAAGAATCTGTTTTTGCGGGTTATTCATCCAAAGGCAAGCGCGTCTATATCAAGCAGTCATTCAGGCGTATGCACACGCAAGTCATCGGAACCACCAATGCCGGAAAAACCGAATCTATCATACTCCCTTGGGCCATTGACGACATTAAAAAAGGCCGAGGGCTTTTGATTATGGATGGTAAATCAGACCGAAGCCTATTAGACAAACTTTATGCCTATGCCTATAGGTATCACCGAGCAGATGATGTTCGCATTTTATCACTATGTAACCCCTCAATTAGCCATACATTCAATCCCCTCACGGGGGGAAGTGCTTTAGAAATTACGGAGAGAGTTTTTAAGGCCTTCAATTTTGAAAATGAATATTATAAAAACATTCAATATGAAGTTCTTCTTAGACTTCTTTTAATCTTTGAAAAGCTGGATATTACAGTTACTCCTTTTCGATTGGTGGAGGCCCTGAGCAGTTCAGTGCATTTGAAGAATTTGGCCTCAAAATCTAATGACGCAGATATAACGTGGGTTAATAACTTTTTGAATTTAACCAGAGAAGAGCGAGAGCAAAGAACAAGTGGGCTCGTTACTCAACTTCAGGCTTTTTCTGTTGGAGATACGGCCACTATTTTTAACCAAGAACATTCTGATATTGATTTAGAACAAACTTTAAGTGGCGGGCATATCGTATATTGCCAGCTTCCAGTTCTTAAAATTCCAACTCTCGGAAAGGCTACGGGAAAGTTCATCTTACAAGCTCTACAAGGAGCCGTGGCATCAAGGCATTTAGGAGACAGCAAAAGTAAGGATTTCTTTTCGGTTTATCTGGACGATTTTACGGAATACCTGACAGAAAGTTTTGTAAGCCTTCTGAATAAATCCAGAAGTGCCAATGTCGCCATTGTATTTGCTCATCAGGCCCTTGGTGATCTGGCTGGCCTTGGAGAAGGGGTTAAAAACACAATCCTTACAAATGCCAATCTCAAGGTTTTTATGCGAACCAATGAACCGGATTCAGCCGAATATTTTTCGGGAGTGATCGGCACGTCTGAATCTCAGAAAGTGACGGAACGACAGAAAAAAAGTTTGTGGGGAAAAGAATTAACGGGAGACGGGTCTATCCGCGATGTCGAAGAGTATAAGTTCCACCCGAATCTTTTTAAACAAGAGCTTGGAGTCGGAGAGGCGGTTGTTGTTCTACCACATAGCTCTGGAAGCCTACCTGTACGACTAAAGTTTCAGAAGTCTCCTGATCTCGCCCCTCCACAAATTTTGCCACTTGCAAAACCAGACCCCCTCCCCCTTTCTTCCATCTTGTCCCGAAAAGACGAACTGGAGGGCGAGGTTCAGCAAAGCCATGCCTCGACCTCCAAAGATCGTCTTGGACACATTACAAACCTGAATAACGAAACCACTAACTACAAGGAGGCCTCTTGAGAACATATATTGTTTTGTTACTGTTTTTCACTTTAGGGTGTTCGCACAATTCCAAATGCGGAAACCCCAAGGACGCCAGAGTGATTTACTCAAACAAAAAGTCCTGCGAAATGAGAATCCGTCAAGTAACTATAGGCTCGGATTTAAAAATCCCATCAAGCCTAAAAAATCCAAGTCTTACGAAACTTCATCTTGAATGGAGCGACCCAGGACTTGTTGATGGAAAAGTTGTTATGGGACATTTTGTGCTGGTTCCATCCCCATCTAGCGAGGGGACTCGTTGAGACAAAAAGATCCATCTATCTTAAGGTCGGCCCAATTGTTAACGGCTCGATTTGGATTTTTAACCCAGGATATTTTTTTCAATCACCTTTGTGATAAAAGTTTAAGGCAGAAATACGTTTATTGGGCAATGCTAACCGAAGAGGGATGGTTCGTTAGGTCCTCTCAAAACCCCCAAGTTCTCTATCTTTCTTCAAAAAGCAGAAAAACATTAGGGTTTGATTATTCTCCGGCCAGGGCGCTTCAATATGTGGAGCATGACAGCTATTCGATCCATTTTTATCTTCTGCTTAAAAGCATGGGAATAGTTAAAGATTCATGGACTGACGGAGATTTAATACACTCTCCAAGTGATTCTTATGAGATTTTAGGAACAGAGATAATCTCAAAAATTCCAGACCTTATTCTCGATTTTAAAATGGGCTCTGACATATTAAGAGTCGCCATTGAAATTGAAAACAATAGGAAGTCTCGCAACCGATATGCCCAAATTGCCCTTGCATACCTGAGTATGAAACGCATTGATCTCATCATTTTTGGCTGTGCGACTACAGCCATTGCATCTGAAGTACAGAGGGCCTTTCGCGGAGAAAGATTTTCCAAAACCGCAAAAACACCTGGGTTATTTATCTTGGAAGACTTTAAAAACAATCGTCTAAAGTCGCGCCTTACCTTTCAGAACAATGAGTTTGATCTCTTAAGTTTCTTAAGACTGGTAACTAAAAACGATGGGCTGGAAATCCCATCAAAACAACATCTAAATAACAATGCAATGTTATTTAGAGAAGATAAAAATGGACGAGTGTAGTGATGAAAGAATTGAAATTTCAAGCTGTTAGAGTCGCCCGCCCAACCCCGCCC
>CAZWVK010000059.1:0-15382 GCA_964636785.1 uncultured Pseudobdellovibrionaceae bacterium
GTATTGCTGAAACTGAGATGCCAGGTCTTATGGCTTTAAGAAAAGAATTCGGAAAATCAAAACCACTTAAAGGTGCGCGCATTGCTGGCTGCCTTCATATGACGATTCAAACGGCGGTATTGATTGAAACTTTAATTGAGCTTGGTGCAAAGGTGCGTTGGAGTTCCTGCAATATCTACTCAACACAAGATCACGCCGCGGTTGCGATGGCTGCTGCCGGGGTTCCTGTTTTTGCTTGGAAAGGCGAAACCGAAGAAGAGTTCAACTGGTGTATCGAGCAGACCATCGAAGGTTGGGGCGAAGAGGGCTACAACCTGATTCTTGATGATGGCGGTGACCTCACCAATATGATGCATGAAGAGCGTTATGCAGATCTTATGGAGCAGATCATTGGAATCTCTGAAGAGACCACAACAGGTGTTCACAACCTTGAGAAGCTTCATAAGCAAGGCAAATTGAAAGTTCCTGCGATCAACATCAATGATTCCGTAACCAAATCAAAATTCGACAACCTTTATGGTTGCCGTGAATCTTTGGGCGATTCATTGAAGCGTGCCACAGATGTGATGTTTGCTGGAAAAGTGGTTGTGGTTGCAGGCTACGGAGATGTTGGAAAAGGTTCTGCGCAAAGTCTTCGCGGTCTTGGTGCACGAGTTCTTATCACCGAAGTGGATCCAATCTGTGCTCTTCAAGCGGCAATGGAAGGTTATCAAGTCGTCACTATGGAAGAAGCGGCTGAGCAGGCGGATATTTTTGTAACGGCCACTGGCTGCTGCGACATCATCACAGAGAAGCATTTCAGAAAAATGAAAAGCGGAGCGATTGTGTGCAATATTGGTCACTTCGATATCGAGATCGATATGGCGTGGTTGAACAAGAACACAAAAATGCGTGAAATCAAACCTCAGGTGGACATTCACACTTTCAAAGATGGGCGCGAAATCATCGTTCTTGCAAAAGGTCGTCTTGTGAACTTGGGTTGCGGAACCGGGCACCCATCGTTTGTAATGAGCAACTCTTTTACAAACCAAGTGCTTGCTCAAATGGAGCTTTGGACCAACAGCAAATCTTATCAAGATGTGGGTGTTTACCGACTTCCAAAAGAGCTCGATGAAAAAGTGGCCGCACTTCACCTTCCAAAAATTGGTGTGAAGTTGACCAAGCTGACTCCAAAACAATCGAAGTATTTGGGGATGGATAGTAAGGGTCCGTTCAAACCAGAACACTACCGCTACTAAACTCGGCTTCCATGGCGGGCCATCTTCTTCGTTGGCTTCGCCTTTCAGTTGTGCGGCGTACATATCTGTACGCCTCCGCCTTCAATGCTTGCCGCCTCGAATCTGACCCACCCTGAAAGCCTCGATAACTCGGCGTCTCTAAGGGCGATATCCTTCGTTAGCTTCGCCCTTCTCTTGTGCGGCGTACATTTCTGTACGCCTCCGCGCTCAGGGCTCGCTGCCTCGGATCTCATCCCTTAGAAACGCCTCGAGATCAGCTTGGCCTCGGTTAGGGGTGGATGTTAATAGGCAACTTTTGGGTTGCATATTCTTTGGATGGTGCTAATATGCAACTTGGAGGTTGCATATGGGAAATCATACGATTGAACGAACAATTGAACTGAACGCATCGACTGAGAAGGTCTGGAGCGCTCTTACCGATCATAAAAAATTTGGTAAGTGGTTTCGAGTTCGGTTGGATGGCCCGTTTTTGGCTGGAGAAATCACTGAAGGTCGAATGACTTACCCAGGATATGAGGACATGAAATTTACGGCCATGATAGAAAAAATGGATCCAGAAAAATATTTTTCGTTCCGCTGGCACCATAAGAATGACTCTTCAGAGATTGATTATGAAACCGAGCCCACAACTCTTGTTGAGTTTTTTATTGAAAAGACCGCGAATGGGACGAAGCTAACCGTGAAGGAATCCGGATTCGAACTTCTTCCTGAGAACATCCGAAGCCAGGCCTACCGTGACAACACGGGTGGCTGGAAGGTCCAAATGGAAAACATTGAAAACTATGTCAAAAGCCACTCGTAATTCTTCCGCTTTAAAACTCAATGAGTGCGCAGCAGTCTTCGCCGCCCTGGGCGATAGAACGCGTCTCAAGCTAGTTAAAGAGCTCTCCCAGGGTGAACCCCTCTCTATCTCTGAACTCACTCAGGGGACAGGGCTCACAAGGCAGGCTGTATCCAAACATTTAAGAGTTCTTGAGGGGGTGGGGCTTGTTCATCCATTTTCTTCAGGAAGAGAGACTCGCTTCGAATTGGATACAGCGCCTTTTAAAACCATGAATGAGTATCTGGATTTTGTCGCTGAGAAATGGGATCAGTCTTTGAACCGACTGAAGAAATTTATTGAAGACCAATAAGGAATTGAGCTCGTTTAAAAGCCGTATCAATCTTTTCATTAGAAAGAATTCCGTCGAGCTCATCTTTAAGGGCATCTGCATCGAGATTTTCCAATTGGTTCTTAAAATCCCGTGGAAGCCAATTCCAGGCTGTTTTAAGTTCATCTATAGTGCGCTCAGGGAGATCTTCTGGCGAGGTGCTGGAAATTGAAAATGCATTTGAGTGCTCTGTGAGCGAAATTCCCTCAGGGGTAGGCTTAATGGTATGTCGCTCTCTCTTTGTGAGGCCAATAAGAAAATCAAATATTTTTATCAAAGCCCATTCTTCTTTGGGATTGGACTTGAGTTTTCGAATCTCACTTGGGCGATAGGTTTGCACTTTCAAGGAGAACACTCCACTTTCATCACCGAGTGTGTACTCAATGCTCATAGGGATGCGTGCTGGACGACCTAAGAGTTGATCTATGAGATAGGCCGCGAGTTCGTTTTTAGATTCTGGAGCGGATCTGAAATGGCCCTGATAAAGTCGATGGGTCTCAGGGTGCCCAAAAGTCAGAATTTTCTCTCCTGGCTTTGGTCCCTGATCAATGGTTATGAGCTTTGAGTCGAGGATATCTTGGGAAGAGTCTGTCAGGTGGACAAGAAGCTTTGTGCATGCCGATTTTTGCCGAATATGCATACGTTTAGCGGCCTGGGAAACTGGTCCCAAGACGGTGAGAGCCATTAGGATAGGGGTATATAGAAGAAGTCTCATTTTACCCCACTAGAGAGCAAAGCCTGGACCAAAAGCCTTATGGACCTTGCGGAAAAAGGCCATTCCTTGGGATAATTGAATTGAGGGCTTATTAACCGGGGAGCGGGTCTCATGAAGAATGTCTGGATTATAATTGCGGTTTTGGTGTGTGGATTTGCTGGTGTGTTCTATTACCTTCATAAAGACGGATCACCGAGTGAGTGGGAGCGAAGACGCCAGGCTCACGCAGTATGGAAGCAATCAGCCATTGAGCCTTCTTCCGTTCGACCGGCAGAGTTTGAAAAACTAAAGCTCGCTCCCGACAAAGTCGAACCTTCTCAAATCCGTCTTCCTGCCTCCGAAGACAACTAAGCTATTTAATAAAGCTCATATAGAATTTAAGTTCATTGATGCTTTCGCGAATATCATCCATGGCGCGATGACTTTCTTTTTTATCGAAGAAATGCCCGTATACGGTTTGGTAAATCAGCTTCCATGAGGACACATCCAGCATTCGGTAATGCAAGAGTGAGGATGTCTTTGGCATATAACGATCAATAAACAAACGATCCTGACCGATCGAATTCCCAGCTAAGATGGCTCTTTCGCCATGGAAAACATGCTCTATCATTTCTGCGAGTTCAAGATCCACTTTGTCCATGGCTCTTCCAGACGGGATCTGATCAAGAAGCCCGGATTTTCCATGATGGGTTTTATTCCAATCGTCCATACGATCAAGCAGGCTTTGTGGTTGAAAGATCACCGCATGATAGTTGGAGACTTCATTGAATTTAATATCTGTGATCAGTGCTGCCACTTCAATAGGGCGCTCTTTTTCAACATCAAGACCTGTCATCTCCATATCCAGCCAAAGAAAATAACTGGGCACATCTCTTTTTTTCATTTCACCACCTTAATCATCAACGTGTACAACCAAGATTCCATCGTTCGTATTGCCATTTTCATCTCTAAAAACAGAGTAGGGATAACGAGCCAGTTTTAAATACTCAATCACTTTTGCTTTTACGGCTCCTGTTCCTTTTCCGGTCATTATGTAAACCTTTGATTTTGTCGAATGCCGCATTATAAATGGCTCTATGGCATCAAAAACCTCGTCTGTTTTTACGCCATGAAGATCAAGAAGAGGCTTTGGAGATTTTTTTGCCATGAATCAATCATAGCTCAGTTGACTCACAAAACACGAGTCGTCACAATGCGTTGATTGAATCAGAATTGAGCCGGGAGGAGCGTTAAACTCATGCGTACGGATCTGACTGGAAAATATGCACTCGTTTGTGGGGCCTCTCAGGGGATTGGAAGAGCAGCGGCAATTGAGCTTGCTGAGCTTGGAGCAAAGGTGATTTTGCTCGCAAGAAATAAAGAAAAACTCGAGAGTGTGCGCTTAAGCCTTAAAAACAAAGATCAACACATTGTGGTCGAGTGCGATCTCTCTGATTTTAAAAGCATTCCAAAGACTTTATCTGAAAAATTAAATGCCGATCAAACACCTGTGATTGTGGTGAATAATGCCGGCGGTCCCCCAGCAGGTCCTTTGATTGAAGTGGAGTCCGAAGACTTCGCTCATGCGATGCATGCTCATGTCTGTGCCGCTCAAGAGATTGTTCGATTCGCTTTGCCGAAGATGAAAGAGTTAGGCTACGGCCGCATCATCAATGTGATTTCAACATCTGTAAAAGCTCCCATTCATAACCTGGGTTTAAGCAATACCGTTCGTGGGGCTATGGCCAATTGGGCAAAAACAATGGCCAATGAATTGGGTGCGTTTGGTGTGACAGTCAATAATGTTCTACCTGGCTACACGGAAACCCCGCGCTTAGAAGCTTTGTTAAAGAAAGCTTCTGAAAAACAAAATGTCAGTGTGGATGAAGTGAAGAAGGTGTGGATGGATTCGATCCCCTTGAAGCGCTTTGCAAATCCAAAGGAAACCGGAGAGGTGATTGCGTTTCTGGCCACCGAGGCTGCAGGCTACATCAATGGAATTAACGTTCCAGTGGATGGGGGAAGGACGGCCTCGTTATGAAGTTTGATGTGTTCTTTTCAATCTGTCAGACGGATGTGGATGGATATATGCCGTCTGAAAGTGTGATGTTTGAAAACTTCATCGATCAGGTTCGGCTTGCGGATCAATTGGGTTATGAGGTCGCATGGGTGGCAGAGACTCATCTTTCTTGTGAGATTCAAAAAACAGGAAGTGAGCCTGTGATCCCTCATTTCAAAGGTGAAATTGGACTTAACACCGATATTCTTCAACTCGCTCATAAAGTTTTCTCAATGACGAAAAATATTGAAGTGGGATCAGCCATTCGAAACATCCTATGCAATGGTGGGCCGATTGCTCATGCTGAAGCCGTTCGAACATTTTTAAGCCTTCATGGGTTGGACAAAAATGAAAAGCGAAAACTTCATCTTGGCTTTGCATCTGGTCGATTTGAGTTTTCCAATCGACCTTATGGGATTGTTCCTCGAAACGAAGTTGAAAAAGCTGCGTGGCCCGTTGTGAAAGGAAAAGTTCTTAGAGAAGCGACAGAGATTTTCTTAAGACTTTTAAAAGGCGAGAGAATTTCGAGCGAAGATATTCCAACTCAGACGTTGGTGCGAAATGATTTCAGAAGTGATGAGGATTGGGAAAAAGTCGTTAAAGCCTTTGGATCCAATGTGGATTTTATTGTTTTGGAGCCAAGATATAAGTTTGAAAAATTAGGTGTGATTCCTTTTGATGCTCCTCTTGATCTACTAAGGCTTACTATTGGAACTCATGACCCCTCTCTTCAGGTGGCAGCCAATAAAATTTTACCAGTCGGTGTGTTTAATCTTTCCATCACACCCCCTCAGGTGATTGAAGCCACTCACGAAAGAATGAAAGAGAGCTTTCATAAATCGGGCGGGCCATGGAAAAGACACTATATGCCAAGAACCGCGATGGTTTTTTTAAATGATGATCCAGGAATTTCACGGGAAGAAAAAAACAAGCGCGCAAAAGAGCAGGCGAAAAAGGCTTGGGAAAATTACTGGAAGGCTATGGAAGGAACATTGGATTCTGGTAAGGTCGAGCAAGCAGTTGGAAATGCATTGGCAGGAAGCCCTGAAGATATCGTCGAGCAGATTCGTGAAAAGTATTCGAGTGATGATCGATTGATGCTTTGGTTTGATTTTAACAATCATGACAATGAAATGGTGAAATCGGCCATGCGAACTTTTAGTGAAAAAGTCATTCCTCAGTTGAATGAAGGAGATTAAAAACTTGGATAAAATCTTAAATTTTATCAATGGTGAATATAAAGAGCCAAAATCAGGAAAGTATCTTGAGAAAAGAAGTCCTATCACTGATGAAGTGATTTATGACCTTCCGGCATCGAATGAACTCGATGTGATTGAAGCGATCTCGAGCGCTCATAAAGCTTTTGAAAAGTGGTCAAAGACTTCGGCGGAAGAGCGCTCTCATATTTTAAATAAGATTGCAGACATTATTGATGCTCGTGCCGAGGACTTTGCCATCGCTGAGTGTGAAGATGTGGGTAAGCCCCTCTCTTTAGCCAGAAAGCTCGATATTCCAAGAGCTTCACAGAACTTTCGCTTCTTTGCAGCGAAGATTCTTCATAAAGTTGAAACGGCATCAGATATGGATGGGGATGCGATCAACTACGTACTTCGTCAGCCACTTGGAGTCGCAGGACTTATTTCGCCGTGGAATCTTCCGCTTTATCTATTGACTTGGAAAATTGCACCAGCGCTTGCCACAGGGAACACAGCGGTTTGTAAGCCTTCTGAGTTCACATCGAAAACCGCATTTATGCTCGGAGAGGTGTTTAACCAAGCCGGTCTTCCCAAAGGTGTGTGCAACATAATTCTTGGTGAAGGCGATCCCGTTGGAAAAACTCTGGTTGAGCACCCGGGTGTGCCCATCGTTTCCTTTACAGGTGGGACTAAAACCGGGGAGGAGATTCAAAAGCAAAGTCTTGGGCAGTTCAAAAAATTAAGTCTTGAGCTAGGTGGAAAGAACGCAACGATTGTTTTGAAAGATGTCGATATTAAAAAGGTTGTGCCTGCAATTATTCGCGCAAGCTTTTTGAATCAAGGAGAGATCTGCCTTTGCGGATCAAAAATCTTGGTTCAGGAAGATATTTTTGAAGAGTTTTGTTCCGTCTTTGCAGAGGCGACCAATAACTTGATTGTTGGTGATCCGAAAGATGAAAAGACTTTTATGGGGCCGCTGGTATCACGCGCTCATTTTGAAAAAGTCTTGAGTGCCATTGAGCTTGCGAAAAAAGAAAATGGAAAAATCATTGCGGGTGGTGAAACTCCAAAGTTCGAAGATGAAAAAATGAATCAAGGCTACTTCATTCGACCAACGGTGATCAAAGATCTTACAAACTGCTCGGAGCTTCACCAAACAGAAATCTTTGGTCCGGTTGTAACGATCAATTCCTTTAAGTATATGCATGAAGGGGTGAAGTGGGCGAATACATCTCCGTATGGATTGTCAGCGAGTGTGTGGACCAAGGATTTATCAAAGGCTCATAAGATTGCACGCGATCTTCAAGTGGGGACTGTTTGGATCAACACTTGGCTTAAAAGAGATTTACGAATGCCATTTGGAGGCCAAAAAGCCTCTGGACTTGGCCGTGAAGGGGGCGATGACTCCATCGACTTCTTCACCGAGAAAAAAACCGTTTGTGTACAACTTTAAAGGTACCTGCGCGGGCGGCTAGCCTTCTTTTTCTGATATGCGCCGCATATCAGAAAAAGAAGCAGGTACCTTTTGGGAAAGGGAGAGTGTGATGGCTAAAGGAAAGATTGTAGCGGGATGTTTAGCGCCTCATCCGCCTCATTTGGTCTATGCAGAGAATCCACCGCAAAATGAACCCAAATCCGAAGGGGGCTGGGAGAATTTAAGATGGGCCTATGAGCGGCTCAGAAAATCTCTAAGCCAAACGGAATATGATGTTTTGATTGTTCACTCTCCTCATTGGCGCACTCAAGTGGGAACTCATTTTCTTGGTGTTGAAAAATTCAAATCGATTTCTGTGGATCCGGTTTTTCCTCATCTTTTTCGGTACAGCTATGATCTCAAAGTGGATGTGGATCTTTCAAAAGCGATACATGATAGCGCAAAAAAAAGAGGCTTAACCGCTCAGATGATGACCAATCCAGATTTTAGAATCGATTATGGAACGATTGTCTCCTGTCACTTATCAAACCCGGCATGGGATAAACCGATTGTTTCCATTTCAAGCAATGGTGCCGCCCGATATTACAATATGGAAGTTCTTCAGGCGATGATGTTTGATTTGGGGCAAGCAACAAAAGAAGCGGTTGAGGCCTCGGGAAAGCGTGCAGTTCTTTTAAGCTCCAATTCCTTAAGTCATAGACATTTTGTGAAAGAGCCCGATCTTCCAGAAGATATGAGTCACGAGCATATCAACAATCACAATCAATATCTTTGGGATATGAAGATGATTGAACTGATGCGAACGGGTCGTACTAAAGAGATGTGTCAAATCATGTCCGATTTTACAGAACAGGCCACTGCGGAAACGGATTCAGGATCGTTAAGCTGGCTTATGAGTGCGCTGGATTTTCCAACCTATCCAGCAGAGCTTCATGGTTATGGAACGGTGATTGGCACTGGCAATGCGGTTATGGAATGGCGGCCTCAAGATGAGCATTTGCCTTATGAAAGGAGAGTTTAAGAGCGATGAAAAAATCAAGTCTCCTTAAAGGCTTTATTCTACCAGGTCTTCCTCATATTCTTTTGGCTTCAGATCAAAATCCGGGATGGAAAAAGGTCAGAGAAAGCTTTCATCAGGTTAAAAAATCGATCGATGAGCTGAATCCCGATGTTCTTTTGGTTTACTCGACCTATTGGCCAAGTGTTCTAGGTCATCAGGTCTTAACAAGACCAATGAGCGAGTGGACTCATGTGGATGATCAGTTTCACGCCTTAGGATCGATTCCCTATAAAATCAAAGGGGATCAAAACTTAGGAGAGCTCATTGTTGAAAAAAGCAAAGAGCGCGGCCTTTACGCAAAACCTGTGAACTATCATGGTTTTCCCATTGATACCGGAGCCGTAGTTGTTCATCAGCTGATCAATAAAGACAACAAACGTCCAATGATTGTTGTTTCAAGCAATGTTTATTCTGATCGTGCAGAGACGGTTGTATTTGGAAAAGCGGCTCGTGATGCATTGGAAGCCTCAGGAAAAACAGCCGTTGCGATTGTGGTCAGCTCTCTTTCCAATCGACTTCATTCTGAAACCGTTGAGCCCAAAGATGATCGAATTCATTCCTTAAAAGATCATGAGTGGAATTTGAAGTTCCTTGAGTTTTTAAAAGAAGGGCGCCTGGAAGATGCGAGTCAGCTTTCACGCCAGTTTCATAAAGAAGCGAGAGTTCATAAAGTCGCTAATTTTAAGCCGTTTTGGTGGCTTTCTTCAGTGATGGGACAAAACAATTTGTATGCGGGTGAGGTTTTAGGCTATGAGCCGATTTATGGTTCAGGCGCAGCAGTAGTTGGGCTTACACCATCCGAAAAAGCTGCACGCGATCTAGAATTTGATGAAAATGATCCGGATGTTTATAAGGGCGAAAGAAATGTTTTAGGCGGAGATGAAGAGGGAACTCAGCAAAGTCTCTCTTTGGATATGCGAGATCCTGAAGACTCGGACGCATTTGGAAGGGCGCCTTAGATATGGAAATGAAGTCATTTCCTAAAGTTAAAGACATTTATCCAACCTCTCCTTTAGGAGATGAGGTTCAAGGTATCCCGACTGGGCGTGATGTGGAGTGGGTTCCTCTTGTGGATTACAGAAGAAACGGTGTGAGTGAAAACACCATTCATGGAGCGGTTGCTTGGTGCTCTGGAAAAAACAGCATTCACTCCTTTGGTGGGAACGTGCTTTGTTATGGAAGATCCATGATGAAGCCTTTTTATATTAAAGTTTTCTCTAAAGAATTGGAAAGTGAGACCAACTCCAAACAAAAAGCGATCTCGGTCGCTAGCCACAACGGGACATTTGAGCATGTGGAAGTTTCGCAAAGTCTTTTGAGTGAGTCCGAGTGGGGACTGATGCAAACACCACTTGATCTTCCACTGGTTCAATTTGGTCGCCAGGTGAGGCGTCCAAGAAGATGGTACAACAACTCTTCCGGCCACCATGCGGCGATATTAAAAGGCTGCAGGCTTAAGGGCTGGCAAAGAGTCGGCTACACTCTGCCAAGCCACAATGTTTATATGGAATTTTTAAAAGTTGTAAAAAGATATCTGGGTGAAGGGTTTGAACCTAAACGGGTCGCTCGAGATGGCGATGGTCTTCCTACAGTTGCGATGACTGTAACAGAGCTCGCTCAGTGTTATGCGGGACTTGTAAAGAACAAGAATGAAGACTGGATTTGGGATGCGATGATTGAGCATCCGGATCTTGTGGGTGGTTTCAACAGACTAGACACGACCATCATGAAAAGCTGCAAAGGAAAAGTGATCGCTAAAGAAGGAGCAGATGGACTCTTAGGTCTTGGAATTGAGCATCCTGATTTTCCAGAAGGTCTTGGAGTGGTGATTAAAATCGCTCATGGTTGGAATCCTCAAGCCACTTGGTATGTGGCAAGAGCGATCTTAGGGGTTCTTGGATTTGAACTTAGAAATCCTTATCCTTTGAGACGTCAAAAAGCTTTTTTAGTTCCAGGAGTGGTTCCTGAAAAGTATCTGGAGAAATTAACATCGATTCCGACTTGGGATGAGTGGGATCCTGATATCGACCGCTGGTACTTTTAAAAGGTTCCCGGTTAAATTTGCGGGACTCAGCGCGTCCCGCAAATTTAACCGGGAACCTTTTGGGAGGAATGTAGGAATTACACTTTCAAATGCTCAAACCATGAGCGATAAATCATTCTGTGTTTAGCCATCTTCACATCCTTTTTTTCATCCTAATTGGTTTTGAAATTTGTTTTTTCAGTTATGCCGGAGCTTCGGATTGTGATGCTCTTTTAACGGACGATCTCGCTTACACTTTAAATAGCATCGAGAATATGCGAAGTGAGAATGGCTTGCTCCATGACACGATCTGGATTCGAGATCACGCTGAAAAGGGTACTCGAACTCGAGTTTTAAATTCAGTGACTTCTCCAACAAATATCGCGGTGGATATTCTTGTTCAAAGTGAAATTGGAAATAAAGTAAATCTGAAAAAAGCAATTGATGCGCTTTTGGAATTGGAAACTCACAAAGAATCGGGTTTGTTTTTTTCTTGGTACTCGACCAAGTCCAAGAGTCCATCCGTTAAGAGTTATGATGTATCTTCAGTTGATAACCTGCATTTGGCATTGGCGCTGTGGACTATCGCCGCCCATTTTCCGGACGAAGAGTTTGCTAAGCGTGCGGATAAAATATTTAAGCAGATGGACTTTTCGCTTTTCTATGATCCTGACTCAAATCTAATCGGGGGAAATCTAAAGCACTTTAATGGAGAGTGGACTTTAGAAGCTTATCGGTTTTCACACTTTGGATCCGAAGCGAGGATTCTCTATAGTCTTGGATGGGCTTTGGATGTTTTTAAAAAAATTCCTGAAAAGGCAAATTTCATTGAGCGAGCGATCGAAAATCTAACATTCGAAAGATCGGTTTCAGATCAAGGTGAGATTCTTAAACTTTGGGATGGTGCTCTTTTTCAGCTCTACTTTCCAAAGATATTTATTGGAGAGGAGCGCTACTCGACAAAGTTGAGATCTTATTTTGAATCCACAGCAAGGCTGATGGATAGTGAGGGGAAAAGAAGAGGTCTTCTAACACCTGCCGCTCACTCTCCGGGAAGAAGATCCTGTCGCGGAGCTTTCAGTTATAAAGACAAATCAGGCTTGAAAGTTTTGGTTAGCAATCAAAATAGGGATATGGATTCGGATGAGTTCAGTAAATCTTGGGAAGAATTATTCACACCTTATGCACTCTTTATGGCAGCGACCTCTCGCAAGATAGAGCTTATCAAAGCTCTCGATTCGCTCAGAGATTTCAGGTCGAAACAGGGTCAGAGACTCTACCTCAAAGACCTTGGCTGGATGGACGGGCTCATTGTAGAGGGACCACGTGCAGAAACAGTTGTTCCAGCACAGCTGGCATTGAATCAAAACATGATTGCTCTTTCTCTCTTCATCATGAATGCTAAGGATGGCTTAAGTCTGAGTGCAAGAACCTTGGCAAAAGATCCCATGGTTTCAAGAAGACTAAAGCAGTTTTATCAGATGTTGGATCGGAGGCTTTCAAATGAAAATTGAATCGAAAAAAGCGCCACCTCCTGTCGGGCCTTATCCACATGCAAGACGGGTTGGAGATTTTATTTTTGTTTCAGGTATGGGGCCTAGAAAACCTGGCATGAATGACATTCCTGGAGTTGAACTCGATCAAGATGGAAATGTTTTATCCCATGACATTGAAAAGCAGACTCACTCGGTGATTGAGAATATCGCAGCTGTTCTTGAGGACGCCGACGCCAGTTTAAAGGACGTTGTAGACGTACAGGTTTTCTTGACTCATATGAAGAGTGATTTCCAAAAGTTCAATAGAATATACGCGGAATATTTTTCAGAGATTGGCGCGACGCGCACAACCGTTGAAGTTTTAAGCCTTCCCACGCCTATTGCGGTGGAGCTGAAGGTCATCGCCTATAAACCCTTGCCGACGTGAGTTTTTTGTAATCTAAAGAGATTTAGGTTTTGTAATTCTTTAGGGGGGAGTTATGAAAGCACTACTTTTAGGCCTTGTTTTTATTTTTTCAACACCAGGGCTTTCCGCAACGGGCGGTGGCTCATCCATGAAGAGGATGAATGCCAGTGATTACACCTGCCAAGAGTTTCGAGCAGCCATTCAACAAAATGGTGAGATTATGGTCTTGTTTGCAGGCGGCATTTTAGGACGTTCGTTCTATGCAAATCCTCATCAGTGTTCTTTTACGGATGTTCCAGTGAGCCGTCACTTTAGAGCTAAGAACGGCGAGAGCTGCAATCTTCGCTGGGCTTGTGAACACGACAATCGCCCTTAATTCGGATCGATCCAGTGCATATCCAATGTCGCTGGATCCACTAAAATATTATCCGGCTTTGGCTCAAGAACATTAGGATCCGAATCGTCCTGATTGTCGAAGTCATACATTTCAATCAAAAAACGCTGATTCCACCGCGATGATTCTTTTGTAAAAAGATGAGCGGGTAGGTGGAGCTGAATAAATTCGAGGTTTTCTTTTTCTCCAGCCTGATTTTTAAACTTTTCAAGATTCATGAGCACATTGATCTGAAAGAAAATATCTTTTCTTTTCTCAGTGATCTCTTTGACCAATAAGATCAAGCGAACCTCGTAGAGATTCCAAAGATGAGCCTTTATTTCTTCTGGGATGTCCGAGCTTTCTAAAAGTTTTGATAAAGGAATTCCTTTGATCCAAGGATAGATATGTTTTGTGCCTTTTCTCTCAAAAGATTCAAACGTCTCAAAGCTCTTTAACTGAAGTGCATCTAAGATTTTAAGATGATCATAATTCAATTTGGCCTCGAAAGCTCCACCGAATGATTTCTCAACAATAAAACTTCCATCGCTCTTTTCCACGCGCTCAACAAACCCTTCACTCCCATGACCTAAAAGCCAACGACCTTTACGAAGAGGATCTCCTAAGTAATCAGCCTCAGAAATGTAGCTTGGAAGGTCGATGGGAGACTTTGGCTCAAGGAAAAACTCCGAGCAGGCGAGTGCGGAATAGGATCCAAGCGCAAGGGTCGCAAGGCATAGGAAGTTGAAGAGAAGGCGCACATTCCAATTCATAAAGGAGAAAGACTGCAATTGAGAGGCCTTGAGGGCTTGAAATGGTTTAATTTTAAGCAGAATTTTGGCTGTCTTTTAAGGCATTTAGGCCATTTTTGGGCACCTTAAAAAAAGGGTTGATGGAGTGAAGCATTGCCCCTATATTCGATGGTTCTTTGTATCACCTATGCGGGGTGGTAGTTAAGTTGGTTATAACGCCTGCCTGTCACGCAGGAGGCCGCGGGTTCGAGTCCCGTCCACCCCGCCATTTATCTCTGCATAAGAATGAAGCAAAAAATCGAATCCCAGTCGGGATTCTTAACTAATTAAAATCTCAGAAGAAACCTAAGCGCAGAAGAGACGATCTTAAGATAGATTAGTCTGCCTATTTACACAGCAATTCACTCCGATTGGCTAATCTTAGCCAAATTTTTTGGCTAGTTATTTTCAGTTTTTCGGAGAGTTGAGTTTGTAAATGTTTAGTTGGTTACAAGCTGGAAACACGCTTGCAACCTGATGTCTATAGTAACAAGTTCATTTTTGTAAAGTTCCCACCTTGGATTTTTAGTAACCAACTTAACTAGAGTTCAACGGAGGAAAAATGAAAAAACAATGGGCCACCCCCATCAATCAACAAACAAAACGTGAGGGGGTCGTTTTAAAAAATATCCGTATCAATGCCGAATTAACCATGAGGCAACTGGCAATGTTATTGGGGATCTCCCACACTGCTATCAGCCAAGTCGAACATGGTAAATTGGCGTTGCCCCGCTATAGACAGGAGCAGTGGGTTTTATCATGTGGCTATACAGTCGTGGATTACGACAGACTTCTGGGCAAAAAGTTTCAACTGATCAATTATAAAGATGAATTGATCTCCATATTAAAAAACTTGGATCAAGAAACTATAGAGCTTGCCTACAAAGTTATAAAAAGGTTTTCGGCAAATTTAGATTTTAAAAATAATGGTGTTGAAATATCGGAGAGCGAAGACACATCTAATGAAGCTGCTCGCGTCAAAGTTTTATAGAGTTAGTTTGTGATAATTTTCTAAAATGAAAGGATTTAAAAAATGGAAGCAAATAAAAATACTAATATGAAAGAGTTTAAACCATGTAGTTTTTCAGTTAAAGAAAGCATACACGAAGCCTATATGAGTGTTCTTTCAGAAGTAAATGGTATGGGCGTTGAATATAAACGCTCACTTAAAAAATTAACAATCAATGACCTATTGGAGTGTATGTCCGTTCATTTAGATGAAAAATTTAAAGGTCAACTCAAGTCCATGAGGCTTACTGGACAGGCAAAAATGGAGTTATATCGAAAAAGATATGAGGACCTGAGTGGAAATATATCAGACGATCAGTGGGCGGATATTGTTATGTCTTCAGATTTTCAAAAATTTAAAAAAGAAAATATGGACTGTCTCGGTATATTTTAAGTTTTAAGAAGAGAAAGCTGTCAAGTTACAGCTATCTCTTAAAATAGACACCTAGTCG
>CAZWVK010000060.1:0-15066 GCA_964636785.1 uncultured Pseudobdellovibrionaceae bacterium
CGGGAAAAGGGAACTGTTACCTCAAAGAGACAATTTTAGGCACGGCCTTGAAAAAATCGACGCTGATTCGACCTGAGATCGAATTCAGGGCTTCTCGCTTTAGGCCTTCCCTTTGCTGATACCTTCTTTGAAGCCTAAGCGGCAGGAAACCGTCTATGGGCTCAAAAGGAGAATTAAGATGGATTTTGGTACATGCCCTCGCTGTCAATTGGAGATCTCAACTGAGCGCCGCGCTCTTCACCCCATTGTGTGTGATCACTGCGGATTCACAAGTCAGATTTCAAATATCAAAACTCAAACTCAAGTTGAGTCTAAGTTCATTAAAGTCGCAATCGCCATCTCCCTCTTTCTTGGAATGACCTTTGTCCAAGTCGCCACTTGGGATTCTCATTTTCTAAGAGTGATTCCCCTTCAAGTGAAACAACTCACTGGATCGATGAATGCCGATGATTTTGAAAGCATGGCGACCATTTGTATGGAGCGAAAGAAGTATGACTGCGTCGAAAAAATGTATTCAAAAACAGCATCTCTTTCCCTAGACAATCTCGCCCGTTATGCCGACTTTTTAGTGAAGCGTGAAAAACTTCGTCTTGCAGCTGAGCAGTATCGCTCTTACTTCACAAACGGTGGAGTGGATTTACAAATCACTTATAATTACGCAAAAGCCCTCACTCAGCTTGGACAATTTGATGAGGCTTCCGTTCTTTTTCAACAGGTGATTGATGCTAAGCCAGACACTGTTCAAATCACTGTGATTCAAAACTATGTTCGCGCTCTTATGAATGCCAATCAGTTTGAAAAAGCCAAATTGGTGATTGAAGACGTGCGAAAGAAGAGCGCTCAAGCCAATGCTTTTATGGCTGAAGAAATGGCACAGATTTTAGAGCGTCGTTCTTAAAAGATATTTAAGTAAACGTTCATATTAAAACTGGTCGTATCCCAGGTGAAGTTTTCCGGAAAGAAATTCAAATAAGGAGAAAAAAAGATGTTTCTCGTAAGGCCGTAGCCGAGCGAGAAACGCTGACTCCAGAGTCTCTTCTCCCAGTTCCACCAGTTCTCTTCCCGCCTTAAATTCGAATACCCAAACGCAAGCGAAGTTCCAAAGTTCAAATTGTCCCAGATGTTAAATTGAAATCCCGGATAAATCGTAAACAGATAATTGGACACCCTCGCATCGCCGTCTCGAACAGGACGCTCGAACAAAAACCAATTGAAGGAACTGCCCACGCTAAAAAGCCATCTTGAATCCAGATTCCCAATTTTTCTTTTGAAATCATGAGCCATATTCAGCGTGCCCAATTGCCCCTGATCCGCATAGTACTCCGAAGTCGTCACCGAAAGCGAATAACGACTTCTCATCTGCAGTTTAAAGAGTGGATAAAGCCGCTCTAAACTCAGCCCGGGGTCACTGAGCTCCCCATCTCTCGCCCCCGCTAAGGGTGTAAAAAATCGAAGTCCGGTGTCCGCGGAAACCGAAGTCTGTGGTGACCAGCGGTAGCGCACCCCGAGGCTTCCATTCACGCTCGTTCTTGGCTCCTGGGGCATACGATCGGGATTTGGGCGCACATCCTGGTGAAGCCGATCTATGCGCGGTCCAGAGTAGCCCATATAGCCCGAAAGCGACCAAAGAGAGCGGGAGCCGGCTTTCGCTCGAAGCTCGGCATCGGTGACGTTTTCGACCTCATCAAATTTTTTCTGCTTTAAGGCTGGGATCGAGAGTCGCTCTGTGGATTCCACCCGATTCACACCCGAAGAGGGAGTGGCTTTGGCGCTAAAAGAGAGACCGAATGTATACAATGAGAACAAAACGATCCCAAGACCTCTTAGGCGTAAAAGAAAGCGCACAAAAACCCCCCGATTTTTGAATCATTTCCAGGGTTCATCTATCCCAAATGTATGGGCGTCGGTCAGGACAGAATTGAGTTAAGATTTCAATACTTTCGGTGTCAGACTGACACTGAAAACACTGTATAACTTCGGCCTGATTCTTGTATTCTTATGAAAGCTGTGACAGATTGGAGGTCACTATGAAACCACTTCTTTTTATTTTAACTCTGCTGATTGGACTTTCTGGTTTATCTCAGGCTTTTGCAGCCGATTACTATCAAGAAACAGATGCCTATGTTCGCTTCCTCAATGAAGTGGAGCCTGGACTTCAGCTTCACGTTCAAAAACACAGCTATCAAGCCCTTCAGGAGTTAGAGATTCTTGATCTTGAACTTGAGCGCGCTAAGCAAAATCCAAATGGTGGCTTTCAGATCCCTGATCGCTCTTTAGAGCTTTTATCTTGCTCAAAGATTGTTTGCGGGGGCGGCGGTGGATGCACCACTTGCTTTCAGGGTTATAACTCACCCCATAAATGATTAAGGGTCAGATTCCCTCTCGCTTCCTTAAAACTTTAAGTCTAACGAGATCCGCTCTTTATTTTGCTGAAAGCATTCCTTTGAGTCTTCTGGCAAAGTTCATTACGGGAGTGGATCGAAGAGAATTTCGTGATCCTGAAAATCTTAAAATCTTAGTCTCTAGAATT
The DNA here is from genome assembly GCA_964636785.1 of uncultured Pseudobdellovibrionaceae bacterium. Classification (GTDB taxonomy): domain Bacteria; phylum Bdellovibrionota; class Bdellovibrionia; order Bdellovibrionales; family UBA1609; genus UBA6776. The sequence continues at coordinate 2,531 of CAZWVK010000060.1, forward strand.
GATAAGCTTCTGGAAAAGGATGCAGAAAGATTCGCGAACGGCGATTTCCCTTTGAGCCTCTTACGCCCAAGCTCCCCGATAAAACACACAAAGAGCTTTGCCGATGTGCTCTTTGACGCTCTCTTTGTCGCAAAAAGAATGAGGGAGCAAAAAAGCAAAGATCTTCCCGAAAATTTAAAACCCGAATTCGAAGATGCACCGGAGTACTTTCGCCGCAATTTTCACTTCCAGACCGATGGTTATTTTTCCAGATCCTCCGCCAAGCGGTATGAGCATCAGGTCGATATTCTATTCAGTGGCACGACGGATGCGATGAGGAGGCAGGCATTCACCTCTCTTTTAAAAGAGAAGAACAGACCGCTTAAGGTACTTGAACTTGGCTGTGGACTTGGAAGTGCAACAAGGCAGTTCAGTGCGATCTATCCCAAAGCTCAAATAGTGGCCACGGATTTAAGCCCCGCTTATCTCCTTGAGGCGAAGGAACGTTTGATCAATCACCCTTCGATTCATTTTTTAAAAATGGATGCTTCAAATTTAAGCTTCAAGGACAACGAATTCGATGTCGTATTTCATGTGTTTATGTTCCATGAGATGCCAGCCAAAATTCGAAAAAAAGTGATGAGCGAGTGCTTTCGAGTCCTCAAACCAAATGGACGATTGATTGTGGCGGACTCACTTCAACTTGGCGATGATAATGAATTGGACTGGGCCCTTAAGGAATTTCCAACTCATTATCATGAACCCTTTTATCTCAACTATATCAAATCCCCACTCAAAAAATTATTTGCAGAAGCCGGCTTTAAGAAAATCGAAGGTGATCATTTTTTCCTAACGAAAGCAGTCAGCGGAATTAAACCTGAAGCTCTTCATTAAGATCGGCCAATTTTTCCGCCATATGTGATCTGGCCACTTCCACAAGATGAGATGGCTCATCGTCTTTATGACTCACAATCGGACTTAAAAATTCCACAATGACCTTTGATTTCCATGCTCTCGTATTTGGCACAATCGTGTGGTTCGGAAGGACGCGAAGAGTTCCACTGATCACAATCGGCTGAAGGAGTGCTTCGGCCTGAACGGCAAATTCAAAAGGTCCACGTTTAAACGGCCCTATATAAGGCTCGGTTTGACGAGTGCCCTCAGGTGCCAATGCAAAAGTCTCCCCTTTTTTAAGCCTCGGGATTGCGGCTTCATAAACCTTCATCACTTTGGCGCGCTGGCGGCGATCGATTGGAAGCGCTCCCACGGACCTCATAGCCCAACCAAAAAATGGAATTTTAAAAAGCTCAATTTTAGAGCCGAAAAAGATGCTCTTTGGACAGCTCACAAAAATCACCGGGATATCCAGGTGACTTGAGTGATTGAACAAAAGAATGGAGCCTTTTTCCTTCTTAAAATTCTCCTGGCCGCGCACTTCGACTTCCAACCCAAGAAAGAACAAAAGCGGTTTCGCCCAGAGATGCTTCACAAAACTCATTGCCAGGTGAACTGAAAAAAGATTTGAAATTAAAATCACGGTAATCGCCGAGAGCAATGTGTGAATAACGAGCCAGGGAATAAAGATAAAAGCACGCAAATGAGTTAAGAATTTAACCATAGGGCCCATTTAAACAGTGGAAAGCCCGCTCGTCATCCATTTCCTATCTTTCTTTCAATCCAGGTAACGTTTCTTGGCACTTGAGTGCTCCCACTTCGCGTTTAAGCCCGTTTGGCATATGGCACCACCATTGCTCTATAAGCCTTGCGGGCCGGTGTGTGCGGCATAAGGTTTTTCGATTTTAAGGAGTAAGTGAAAATGAAAACATGGACAGTCCAATTCGTAATTCTTTTGATGCTCATCTCTGGCGTTGCGCAAGCGAATTCTGAACATCTGAAAGTGGATGAGTTAGGTGTTGAATCCGAAGCCGCAGAACTTGAGGTCTTCGATCAGGAAGCGATTCTTCAACAAACAAAAGCGGAATCTGAGAGCCTAAAACAAGAGGCTAAAAATCTTGAATCTGAGATTCGACAAACGCAAAGAGAAAACAAAGCATTAAGAGCTAAGATTGAAAGACAACATAAAGCGTTTAAAGCGGCACAAGGTCAAAAAGCAAAACTTCAAAAAGAAGTGAATGCATTAAAGAAATCTCACAACACCCTTCGTGCGAAAGTGGAGAGTATTCAAACCCGAGTAGAAAGACTCAATCGCGAGATTGAAACAGCAAGGGATCTCAAAGTCTCTCTGACAAAAGATATTTCGCAGCTCAAGAGCGATCAAAAGCGCTTGAATCAAAGAAAGATTCGCGCCCAAGCCGACATAAAGAAACACAAAAACCAAATTCAAAAGCTTCAAAAAGAGAAGAGCCGTCTTTCAAAGAGCCAGCAAAAGCTTAAGAATCAGGTGGCCCGACTTGAAGCGGAAGCCTCAAGCTTGGCATTTAGTTACTAATCGTGTAATCCAAAGAGAATGAAGGAATCGATTCTCTTTACTGACGGAGCCTGCTCAGGCAATCCCGGACCTGGCGGATATGGTGCCATTGCTGCACTTTCAAACAAACTCGTTAAAGAACTGGGCGGAGCTTCACCATCTACGACAAACAATCAGATGGAGCTCTTAGCCGTCATTGAAGGTCTTGAATGGCTTCATCTTAAAGGCGCTAAAACGGTGTCGATATGGACCGATTCGAGTTATGTGATTCAAGGAATCACAGCTTGGGTTTTTTCTTGGCGAAACAAGGATTGGACAACGGTATCTGGGAGCCCTGTTTTAAACCGTGAGTTCTGGGAAAGATTGCTAGCGATCGTTGAGAAATATCCCAATGGGGCTTTGAGCTGGAACTATGTCCCCGGACATTCTGGGATCCCTGGAAATGAACGCTGTGATGAAATCGCAGTCCAGTTCGCTAAAGGCCATCATCCTTTTCTTTTTGAAGGCCCTCTTGAGGAATACAGTGTTTCTTTGGAAGTTCCTGATGAGGCACCGACCAAACAAACCAAATCTAAAAAATCCTCTAAGAAAAAGGCACAGAGCTATTTGAGTATGATTGGCGGCATTGTTACACGGCATTCGGACTGGGCCTCTTGTGAGAGACGAGTGAAGGGCCAACCCGGTGCAAAATTTAAAAAAAGCACCAGTGACGTTTCAGAAAATGAAATTCTTAAGAGCTGGGGCCTTCCAGTCTCCACTGTGATCAAAGAGGAATAAGGCCAGCTTTTTTTAACTCTCTTGAAATCAGATACCCTGGGGTCATCAACGAAAGTTCTTCCCAGAGGCGTTCTTTGTGATTGGGATCTTCAACTAGGGACTTGAGTTTTTCTGATGTGAAACCTTGCTTGACCATTGTGGTTCCCCATAAAACTCCAGATACAAGACCTGAGGAGCTATTAACCACTGCAGATCCACTATCCCCTGGAGACGAATCGCAACCGACCGGCAAAGACCATTTTCCATCCTTTAAACTCACATCCTGACTTGAAAAAAAGTTTCGACAATCACTGCTTCTTTCTATCAAAGGACGTCCAGGATGATCGTTCTCATGCACACCAAAACCAACTGTCACAAACGATTGATTTTTTGAAGTCGGATTTTCTTCAAAGCGAAGGCCGCGAGATGAGATAAAATCCTCATGCAATTTTGGAACTTCCAATTCACAGACTGCAAAATCCAGCTCTTTGCTCTCAAAAAGAAGCTGCCCTCCACGCAAGTAAAATTTCTCTCCACTTGGAAAATGCCAGACAAACTCTTTGCACGCCGATTCCGCACTCAGCTTTTCAGCATTGTTTTCGAAAACATGTCGTGCTGTCGCAATTCCATAGCGACCTTGAGTGAGTTGGATGAGAAAGCCCGTTCCTACGCTATAGAGTTTGAGTTTTGGTCGATCCGAGTGTGTCACTTCCCGAACCAATCCACCAATGGCTGTGGATTTAAATGCCGCGCTCTCAATCTCACTCAAATTATCGTCCGCTGAAATCGAGACCCGATCCCACTGATCCCCGATCTGGTAAAATCGTAAGCCCAGCTCATAAAATGATTTTCCAAACAATCCCGGTAAGTACTTAATTGGATATCCAAAGCCCACAAGATCATCAGAGATTTTCCGTATGATCGCATTTGTTAAGCAGCTCTTAGCCAGATCATGATAGGTCCGTATGGCTTGCCGATTCGACTCAATCGTCAGACTGAAAATATCAACAATTTTGAAGTTTTTATACTTAAGATTTCTTGTATGAAGATCAATCTCTTGAAGCGTTTTGGTCTCACAGCTCTTTGCATGAAGGTTCACACTGAAAAATAGAATAAAAAAAATAATGCCTTCCCCAACAACTCCCCATCCCCACTTAAAGACACCACATAGATCAGTTTCGGTGAAACACCAATGCTTTAAAGAGTTTGGGTAATTTTTACTTTTTTTAACAATCAAAACACAAGTATATAATGTGATTACATCTATCTCTTCTTATCCTCGGTTGTGGATCTATAATGGAGGTTCATCACTATGAAGTTGGATAGCCCAATTTTGGCTCAACCACCAAAAGAACGCCTTTCTGCCACTCTCGAAGAACATCTTAAAATCGCAAAAGAGTCCTTAGAAAGAAGAAAGATGAAATCTTAACTCTTTATTTTTTCAACCTGGTTCAGACCCCATTTGAATAAAATCGGTCCAAAGATTTCATTCAATGTGATGACAGAAATCGCAAGGGTCGCTATTTGTGACCCCACACCAGGGATGCGATCATACACAATGGTTGCGAGGCCAATAGATAATCCCGCTTGAGAGACAAACGGAGTGAAACCGTATTTCCTTAGCGAAGTTGAACTGTCAGCCATCTTATGCGCCACCCATTCCGACCACCATGTCAGAACCAGACGAACAAAGAACAGAACTAAAACAAGCTGCCACATTCCCATCAAATCCTGGACATGAAGGGATGCTCCAGCTGTTGCAAAGAAGACAACCATCACCACTGAAGAAAGTGACTCAATGGACTGAATCATCTTCTCAGCAAAATTGGAAAAATTCGTAACGACGAATCCCGCAACCACAAACACTAGCAAAGTGTCGTAATGGAGATAACTGCATATGGCTGTAACGCCGTAAGAAATGGCGACAATAAACAAGAGTCTTTGTTTATCCACAAGCCAGAAATATAAAATAATGAAAAGCCCGAAAAAGGTTCCTGCCGCAATGGAAGCTCCGATTTCACCAAAAAGATGAGCCAAGCCATCCATGGTAAAAGGAACACCTGGAGACAGTGTGGATCTGGCCACCGCAAGAACAACCGAAAATAAAACCAAAACCACAACGTCTAAAATCACGACGATACCCAATGCATGTTCAGAAAGCTGATTGCGTATGCGAGTCTCACCAAGAATGGCAACGACTGCAGCTGGAGATTTTGAAATTGCAATGGAAGCATAAACTGCAGCGATCGCAATCACCGAGGTCAATGCATAATCGGATAAAAATGAGATGTAAGATTGTAGAATAATCAGCGTGAGCGTTATCCCGGTCCCGATAAAAACAATGTGCGCCCAAGTGGAGTGAAAAAGACTCTTAATATTCTTCTTCAGCATTTCCGTTGTAAATTCGCATCCCGCATGCATTGCAATCAGCGCCAAGGCCAAACCATTGATCAAGCGAAGCTGTGAGACCTGCTCATCCCCAATCACCGTTAAAAATGAAGGGCCACTTAAAAGTCCTGCCGCCAAATATCCGGTTAAGCTTGGAAGCCCAACCATTGTGCACAACCGGCCTGCGGTGATGCCAGCGAGCACCAAAAAGCCCAGTCCAAAAAGGCTGTTCTTTAGAATCTCCCGACCCATGAAGTTTTCAATAAACCAATATGCGCCAAGCACAATCAAAAGTGCCAAGAGGCTTTTACTTGCGGTCTTTAAATCAATTGGTTCACTGTGTCCGCTCACGCTAACTCCTGCTTTCGTGATGGCTGTCTAAACGATTCAAGAAATAGCGCAATCAAATCATTAACCACAAAACCAACACAGAACACGCTGAGGAAAAACAGAGTGTTTGAGCTGGTAAAGGGCGAAAGGTGAAGAGAGAAAATAATCGGAAGTGCCAAGTGAGAAATTGGAATCACTTCAGAGAGAACTTCGGCACGCGAAGCCTCTCTAAATCCTAGGCTCAAAATTCCCCATTTTATTGCAAGTCTCAATATCGCCAGAGCCACTCCGACTGAAATGATTGTTGCGCTCAAATCCAGATAAAGACCCGCAAAGAGTGCAACGACAATTCGAATTGGAAACTCACTCGCCTTTAACTTTGGATCCTTACAGACTCCATACTTATGAACCCAGGCCATCGCCCATCCAAGAGATAAACCCACTAACACCTCAAGTGAACCCATTCCAATGGACCAGCCCGTCCCTAGAACACAAAGACCAAGGAGGGTTAAGCGTGTTGAAGTGTCAAGACTCCGAGAAGGGGCAATGATCAATCGGCAAACCATCGCCATCAAGAGCCCAACAGCAAGAGGTAGGATTAAATCTAAAAGGCCGAATGAGTTTGGAAGCAAAAACAGACTTAAGAACAAAATTGAAAGTAAAAATGGATTTTCCTTTGAGCTAAACAGCGCTGCACTAATAAAAAGTGCGAGCACCATCGCTTGATCCTGAGACTCTGAAATATTCCAGAATTGAATCAGGTATACGCTAAAAGAAAAGAAAACCAGATAGCCCACAAAAATTGGAAAAAGCCTTCTCAATTGCGCCCAGCTGGGAGTTCGATCTGAAATTCGCGTACCTGCTAAAAATGTGACCCAAGTGAGCCCCACCCGAACGGCCCAGGTCAGACTATCCACTGTAGATGGAAGAAATGGCAAAAGACCCTCTCCTGAAAACAGATAACCGATTGCAATCGCGATCGAAGCATATGAAAAGGCATTTTGACGTTTAAAGAAGCTGATATTTGAGATTAAAACAGTGATCGAAAAGAGACCCAGAAGAATTAAGAGCGCAGTCAATGGCGAACTTCCTTAATCATCTCAGAGGTCAGTTGAATTCTTCCATTTTCATGGGCCGAATCTAAAATGGATAAAACTTCAGAGCGAATATCTCGCTGAAACTGCGGAGCATAGAGGGCATAAAGATACTCCGTGGCACTCATTGAAAGACAGGCCACACTCACTTCCAATTCTTTTGGAAAAAGCCCATCGAGCAGTTCGGTCGTGTTTTTAATTGTATTTTCTCTTTTAATTTTAATTTGAAACTCTGCCTTTGGCGCTGCCTTTCTTTCAAAGCAGCTATAAAATAGAAGCTGAATCATTGGGATGTAAATCCGTCCCCCCGATTCAGGCACGATCGTTACGCGATAAAGTGTGACATTCGAGATTTCGCCACTCTTATCTCCAATCTCAATCCACTGTCCAGGCTCTAAAACCCCTTGCCAAAGAACAAAGCTTCCAATAGCGACCGTAATAAGCACCGGAAGAGCCGCTAATGCAAGGGCCGCAGTGGCTAGCAAGACAACGGTTTCAAGTGGTGTATGAAAGCGGCCAAAAACAGAGGCCACAATCAGTGGAGCAAATAGCACCAGTAAGAGCGCCGTCCCCCAAAAGCGAATTATAGGAATCCGACTGGACGTTAAGAAAATAATTGAGATTCTCCCAGAGCGGACACCTTTTAAGAATAGATCCAGGATTTTTAATGAGAGTTGAAAACCAACAAATAAAAACAAAGCCAACACAAGCCCTGGAATGGACTCAAGCAGAGTTTGAAAGCCATAAAAGAATTGGCTGAGAGTTTTCGAGAGAAATTGCGTTAAAATTTCACGTGAGGTGCTGAACTGTCCCAGAATAGCTGCGAAGGTGGACAGAATCACAATAATATAGGCCAGCATACGCCCGATCGCCAAGCTCAGCGCCAAAAGACCACCCAGAGCTTGGCCGGAAACAAGCGTTTCCGAAAGAATCACAACCGGCTTAAACGAGCCACGCTTTTGCTCTAAGACCAGCTCTGCATTGTTAAAGCTCTGATGCACCTGACGAAAAACCACAAATCCAATCAGCGCAAAAAAGATCGATAAGAAAAATTTGAGAGCACCCCGCTGAATCTTAATTCGATCCAACTCTTCTGAGACAAAGGAGCTTAAGTCCGAGCGAAGTCGCTCGGCATACTCCGCTGCACTTTCATAACCGCGCTCAGGCTGATCGATGGGATCGAGATCAATGATTTTATAACCACGAATTTTAATTTCAATTTTGCCATTGGGTCTGGTTAAAACTTCGACCGCTGGCGAATCAGACTCAAGCGGTCGGTTGGCATTCATTGCCTTCTCAAGTGCAATCGAGCTTTCACCTGCTTTGTTCAATGCGCGAGTTCGACCCGCTTCACTAGTGAAATAAACTTTAAAGGCGACCTGCTCACGAAAAGTCACTGGAACAAATAAAAGCTCCTTAAGCGCTTCTTCTTGAGCCGGATTGACTTCTAGAACGTGATTTTCTTCTTGAACAGTCTCTTGTTCATCGACCTGCTCTTGTGCCGGCTCAGAAGTTTCCTCGATCTCTTGAGAAATCGATACGGAGCTTAAAGAAAGTGCAAGAAAACAAATCAGGATGCGGATGAAGAGAGCCAGCTCACGTGGATACATCAATGCCCCAAAGCAGGTTATAAATTAACAATCAGTCTTTAAGCTAATCACAGCGGGAAAAGACTTTGAATTGATGAGGGCGTGCGTTATGAAGGAAATCAATGGAATACGCACTTTTTTTGATCTGTGGACTTGCTGCACTCTTGGGCACCCTGGCAGGACTTGGAGGCGGTATCTTTGTGGTACCTATTATGGTGATGGGGTTTGGTATTCCCATTGAAACTGCAATTGGTATCACTGCGGTGTCTCTGATTCCATCAAGCCTCATCTCAAGCTTTTCCAGTTGGCGGAAAAAGAACATCGACTTCAAACTGATCTTTCTTCTTGAACCACCTGCGATGATAGGAGCTATTCTTGGCGCCTTCATCACAAGCCTTTTACCAAGAGAACCTTTGGAGAGGATCTTCGCAGGTTTTCTTTTCTTCTTGGCTTGGCGAATGGCTCGCCGGTTAAACTCTAATAGTTCTCAGGGGCCAATGAGTCGTTTCGTCAATCGTATAAATAGCATCAGCCCTCACCTTAAGAATCGTCCTTATCAAGTGAGCTATTTTGCAGGTGGAATTTTTGGCTCCCTCGCAGGGCTTCTCGCAGGTGTTTTTGGAATCGGTGGTGGAATTTTAAAAGTTCCATTGATGTTGAATGTTTTTAAGATTCCCACTCGCACCGCAACGGGAACCTCACTTATGATGATTGCACTCACCAGTGTCGTTTCTGGTTTTACCCATTACCGCTTAGGCCATGTCAATCCCTATCTGCTCGCTTTTTCAGCCAGTGGATTTGCAAGCGGCGCAATTGCTGGGATATGGGTTGGAGTTAAGATACAAGATCGCATGATTGGAAAGATCATTGCCTTTTCACTCTTACTTGCTGGCGCAGCAACACTCGCGCATTCCATTTTATGATGTCCGGTGTCTTTTACGCATTTAGCGCAAGTCTACTCGCTGGTCTTTCAACAGCCCTTGGCGCATTACCTATTTTTTTTAAGAAGACCTATTCGAAAGGCTTCATCAATTTTTCAATGGGTGTGAGTGCGGGAATTATGCTTGTCGCTTCATTTCTTTCTTTGCTCTTGCCAGGAATCGCACAAGCGCAGGAAATATTTTTATCATCCTGGTCCCTATTTATTGTTTTGGCCGGTCTTGTTGTTGGCTACTTAGCGATCATATTTATTCATGAGCGACTTCCGCACGATCATATGTTCAAAGGGGCTGATACTGTACATGCCAAACGATTATCCAGAGTCTGGCTGATCGTTTTAGCAATCACTCTTCACAATCTTCCGGAAGGACTGGCGGTGGGTGTGGGCTTTGGCTCGGGAGTAACCGCGAATGCCATCACTCTGGCATTGGCGATTGCCGCGCAAAATATTCCGGAAGGATTAATAATCGCGTTTGGATTGGCTGGTGAAGGCGTTTCACGCTCACGCGCATTTTTGACTGCACTTGTTTCAGGACTTGTTGAACCTATTGCTGCACTTCTTGGATATCTATCCACTCAGATCGCAAAAACAAGTTTGCCATTTTCATTTGGCTTTGCTGCTGGAGCGATGCTTTTTGTGGTTTGTCAGGAAATCTTTCCAGAACTTTTCCGTGAAGGCCGGGAAAAAACAGCCACATTTGGAGTGATCACCGGAATCATCGCGATGATTTGTCTTGATCACTTCATCTCATTTTAGAGATTCAGTGAAGAACATCCCGTTTTAAGTTTAGAATAAAGTCACTGGCAAAACGCAAATGAAGTCGAATTTCATCCGGAAGATCACCCATCTCCTCAACTTTTTTGAGAGTGATATTGGCGGTTTCTCCAAGCTCCATAAGACAATTCTGTGCGCTCTCTTCATCCTCATCGCTCAGCGCTCCAAACAGATCTTGAGACTTTTCAAAGAATTCACGAATGAATTCGTTAATCTCTTTATTCTTTAGCGGAAATGCTTCGACTCGAATCCATGTGTCTGTCAAGAAATGACAAATGGGACTAAATTTCTTCCTATCCATCCTAGTTAATTCCATTTCTTTTCTCTCCTTAAAAAGAATGAAGATAGAGATTACCATTCCGCTTCAAAACTAGAATGTAATCTCCTTCAAGAAAGAATGAATTTATTTAGAAGAATGATTGAAATTTAAAGATGAAGCGAAAAGCCAAGGCTTGTTCTTTCAAGCTCACCTATGGAGGAGCTGGACCTAGGTCCAAAGCTTCGCCGAAGCTCCAAATTCAAGGCCCAATCCAAATTGGATTTAAAGAAACTCAATCGACTCATCTTCCAGTCGGCGGCAAGATAGGCAAAACCAAACCCACGAGAAGTGGACGTGTTTTCATCCTCAAACCCGCGCTGAAAGAGCGCCGCTAAACCGTAACCGACACCCATTCTCCCATAAAGGTGGTTTAGAAATTCCTTTTGCGCGAACAAACTGGGCTCCATCAAAACAAGATGAAGTTGCGCAGCTTCCCCTGAGACTTCACCTCTTCCTTCTTGAGTGAGATATGCCATTGAAAGAGAAAATCCACCTTCGATCATTTTCTTAAACGGAAGAATTGAAAATGAAGCCGCAACCATTGGAGAATCCGCTCCAAGGCCATAGCGATATTCATCACTTTTTCCAGGAATAAAAACGGGTGCGCCGCTGACATAGGAGTACTGAATGGAATAAACTCGCTCCATTTCCGCATTTGATTTTTGAATACCTTCTTCCCTAAGAATAGGCAGGGTTTCACTCTCATGAATGAGATTTTGAGCACCCACAGAAAGCGAAAGAAAAACAGAACTACTGAGTATAAGCTTTTTCAAGTTCGATCCCAAGATCCCTCCTTAAACTTAAAACCTGCTTCATATAAGAAGACGAAACTCTTAAAAGCTCGACTTCGGATTGAAACCGATTGTTTTGAATGGCAATGACATCTGTGCTGGATACAAGTCCGCGCTGGTAATCCCTGAGCGCAGAATTCATGGCTCTTTGCCCAAGATCTGTGGCCTCTTTTAAGTTTTTCACCCTTCTAAAATCACGATCCAAAACTTGAATGGCTGAATTTAAAGTTTGTCTCAGTTGATCCCGCACTAGATTCAAATCATGCTCACGCTGAAGGGTAAGCTGAGTGTTTGTTCTTCGCTTAGCAAATGAGCTTAGGCCAGAAAATATGGGAATCACAAGATTCACACCGACTGTATAGTTATTTCTTTGCTCAACAAACCATTCCTCACGAGTCGGTGAAATATAACCATAGCTTCCATCCAGAGACAGACGTGGGCGGTCTTCAACAAGAGTTAAGTCGTTGATATAGTCTTGGCGCCTCAATTCTAGCTCTGCTTGCTTTAAAACAGGATTGTTTTCCTCGGCCTTTTTAAGCGCATCCTGGTATGTGAGCGGCTCAATCGGTTTGATCACAAGCTGGGTCTGAATTTTTAAGTCTTTGTTTTCAAGATCTTGCGCCCCGATCACTTGCAAAAGTCGATTTCGTGCGGTTTCTGCTAAGGATTCATGCTCAAGCACGGCACTTTCCGCAGAGGCAAGATTGGCTTCGGCCTGCAGCCGATCAATCGATTTCGTGCGCCCAATGGATGCGTATTGCCTGGCGATCTTTGCATAATTGATTAAGAAATCACGATTGATCTCGGCCTGCCTTAGTCTCTCAACGGCTTCCGAATAATCATAGTAAGTCGCGATGAGGCTTGAGAGGTAGTTCTGCTTCTCAACAAAAAGCTTTTGTTGAGCGATATCTCTGGCCAGTTTTGCGGCCGTTAAACCAGAAGTGATTGCGCCTCCAGCATAAAGAGGCTGAGAGAGTTCAAGTGCAGCGGAATAAAGATTCTGGCGCACAAATCCCGACTGACCAAAATTAATTAAAGCCTGTTTGCGGTTGATGGCACTGGCTTTTAAGTTCAAAGTTGGAAAAATCTGAGCTTCCGCAAGATTGAATTCTTCCCGCGCAATTCTCAAATCGCTTTCGACCTTTCTC
>CAZWVK010000061.1:0-14670 GCA_964636785.1 uncultured Pseudobdellovibrionaceae bacterium
CTTTAAGCGAGGGTCAGGTCAAAAGTAAATTATGGTTAATAGATGAATGGAAGAAACTTATAAATGAAAATGAAAGCTTTGCAGTTCTTGGCGGTTGGCATGGAATGCTTGCAGCACTCATTTTTGATCAACTCTCTGAGCGAGTGAGATACGGTCTTTCGATTGATATTGATCCCCGATGTGAGCCTATTGCTAATCAGCTGAATGTCAAAGCAAGAATGGATGGAGAGCGTTTTAAGGCTCTGACACTTGATATGTTTGATTTTACAATAAATGATCTGCCAAATGAGATAAGACCTGAGCATTCATATGGCTGGGTCATCAACACGAGCTGTGAGCATTTAGGCAAGGTGAAGGAATGGTTTGCGACACTGCCAAAAGGAACAAAATTGATTTTGCAGAATAATGATTTTTTTTCTCACGCCGAGCATATCAACTGTGTGAACTCTCTCGATGAGTTCTTGGCCCAAGCAAATTTAGAAAAAGTTTTCTTCAGTGGTGAACTGCAGTTAGAAAAATACAAACGATTTATGATTATTGGTCAGAAATAAGATGCCTCAAGCCTCTCAGAGGCCATCATATTTCATTGGGTCACCTGGCCAAAGCGGAACTTGAGTGCCTGGCTTTCTCTTCGGAATTTTACTGTCGGCGCTACTCACACAGCTTCTGGATTGACAGATTTTAGGACTATCAAAGAGCTTGAAGCCGGTTTCGATATGGCCAAGAGGCTCATCCGAGCAGCTATAGCTTCTTTTGATTACACCATCCGGCTCCCGAATGATGATACTTCTATATCCTGAGCTGCATTCCCAGCCAGTGAACTGGTTGAACTCAAATGCATTGAATCTTTCAGCCTGATCCATAAACCATTTTTTTTCATATTGATCCAAAAGCTCAACCTGCATGACGGGGGAGACTTTAGGACCTGATTCACGCTCTTTGATTTCCGCTGGAAACTTCGCCTTCGGTCGCTTCCAGTCTCTATTTGAGAGCTCCGCTTTGAGCTTTGTGAAATCCATTTGTGGCATTCCATTTTTCATTCTCTCAAATTGATCTGGTGTATAGCCATCAACGACTTTTGTTGCGCTCGGATTGCTTTGTGGCTTCAGTGTGACGTTGATTCCTTTTTCATGAAAAAACAAAGCGTCTTTCCAAAGAGCTTCAAATCGCTCAGGAACCATGACCATATTGATTGTAATCTGAATGTCATTTTCCTGAAGAAATATTAGTTTTTCACGCAACTTCTCTGGATTGGCGAATTCTTTATGATAGCTTGCAGTTATACTGACGCGATGAAGATTTTTAGTCGCAGCGACATATTTCTCAAACCATTTCAATCCTGGGCTGCAATTGCTTGTCATATGTACGGATTGATAATTCGTGTTTGGCGTGTCAGCGGCATAGTGATTTAAAAGGGTTAAATAGCCGGGATGCATCGTAGGCTCGCCACCACTAAATGAAAAGTGGAACGAGTTGAAGCCGCGCTCTCGGGCCTGCCGTTTGATTTCATCCATTGTCGAGAGAACCAGTTCGGTTGGACGATGATCCTTTTTATCTGCTCGCGCGTACGGCCAGCAGTAAGAGCAGCGATAATTGCAGAAGCGTCCGAGCAACCACGATACGCAGAATAAATCTCGATAAAGAAGAGTTCTTTGGCCAACTCGAACAATGTTTTCAAAAGGAATTTTCTTGAAATCGTAGTTTGACCATAGGGTGTCGTTTGCGCTCATGGAGAAGGTTCTATTGCACTTAAGCCATGGATCAAGTAGTTTTTGCTCAATGGACACCCAAAATCGCTCAACATTTTGTATTCTGCCCTGGATTCACTTGTCGACTCGTCCCAACGGTCATTTGAGGCTTTGCTGTACCGCGAACGCCTCTTCTGCGGGTGCCACGAATGATAAAAAATGGGGCGGTGAAGTTGGTATTCTCAAGACGTCCTCAGGAAAGCCTGCCAACCTGAATACAACCGATCTTATGACGGCCTGGAACAATGATTATATGAAGACCGTTCGATTGCAGATGCTTTCTGGGATTGAGCCTCCGTCGTGTTCAAAATGCTTTAAAGAAGAGCGAGCAGGCCATCGTTCAAAAAGAAATTGGGAAACGGAATACTGGAGCAAACGACTTCCGGTGGATGAAATTGTCAATGCCACGAGAGAGGATGGATCTGTTGATCCGAAAATTTCTTATGTCGATTTAAGACTTGGAACAAAGTGCAATTTAAAATGTATTATGTGTTCGCCTCACGACAGCTCTCTATGGGTTGGTGATTGGAAAAAGCTCTATCCTCAGATTCAAAACGACAGTCTTCGCGAAATTATGCAGTGGAATAACAATGGTCGTTACGATGATGCGAGTTATGATTGGCATAAAGGCAATCCAAAATTCTGGGAGCAGATTTATTCTCAGCTTCCACATATGAAGCAGCTTTATTTTGCGGGCGGTGAGAGCACTATTATTCCGGAACATTATGAACTTCTCGAAGAATGTGTACGTCGCGGACTGGCTCATCAAATTGAGCTGCGATACAATAGCAATGGAATTGAGCTTCCGGATAAGTTGTTTCAGCTTTGGGATCAGTTTAAAAGAGTTCGCTTTCATTTCAGTATTGATAGCCTTGGTAAGATGAACTCTTATATTCGTTATCCAAGTGATTGGGCTGTGATTGAGAAGAATTTAAAAAGGCTCGATGCGACAGACTCTAAAATTGAAGTAACAATTGCGTGTTCCGTGCAGGCACTAAATATCTTCTATCTTCCGGATTTTATTGAATGGAAGCTTGACCAGAAGTTTAAAAAGATAAATCCCTGGCCGCTCGGTGCAGGACTAATCAATTTCCATTTTGTATATCATCCAGCAAATCTCAATGTAAAAGTCCTACCAAAGCATTTTAAAGCAAAGGTTCGGGAGAAATTTGAAAGCTTTTATCCAGTTCTTGAAAAAAGAATGGCTCATATTCCTGAATTTATGAGCAATTCTTATGGTATTCCAAGACTCAAAGGACTTATCAGCTTTATGGAGTCTGAAGACTGGTCAAGAAGATGGCCTGAATTTCAAGAGTATATCCAAAGAATGGATTCGATTCGAGGAACATCATTCAATGAAACATTCCCAGAAATGACTGATTTATTGGAATTGAGCAGAGAACGGGTCGAACTTTTTTCCACAGGTCTTTCCGCAGACAAATAAGCGCCCTTCTTTTAGAGATCTTTTCTCCCAGTTTTCAGGAATTGATTTCTTAAAGAAGGGTCCTTCAAGAATTTTTTCAAGTGGAACCTTTTTGGCGTTAATAGAGTTAGTCCCTTCTGGGAGTTTTTTAAGCAAACTCCATATCTGTGATCCTTTTTCAGGATAATACCAGGGGTACATTTGATTTGCCGTCCAACAGCATGGAAACACCAATCCTTCGGCCGTAATATAAATATTGCCTTCTTTGATCACTTTGCAATCTACATCCGTTTGCCCAAAATAGGCCTTGAGATCTCCGACCTTTTCTAAGAGTGTAGCTTCATTCGCTAATGCCGAGTTAATATACTTCTTCTGAGTGGGTTTCTCTATAAAGTACTCATGCTCCCCATCGACACTCAAAACTTCTTGCGCATCTTTACCAGTTGCTTTGATATTGCTAAAGAATCGTCCAGTTTTTTTGATATTGAATTTTTTAAAGCCAAGGGTTTTAGAAAGTTCCTTCGCTTCATCAATTTGATGCTCATTGTGTTTAAATACAATAAAAGTCCATTCAGCGTAGCCGCCGGCTTCAATAAAGCTTTTTGCATTTCGAATAAGTATCGGCCATTTTGTTCCGCGCCGATAAATATGATTAGTGTCTTCCAATCCATCTATTCCAAAAACCACCCTTGTATTCGTCTTTCCAAGCTCATTCCACCAATCTGAGGACCGGGCAGATCCATTGGTATGCATGTCGATTCGCAATTCTGAATTCATAGAGCGAAAATATTTAATTATTTCCAACGTGTCCTTGGCCATGATGGGATCGCCGTAGTTTCCACAGAAATAGATTTTCTTAAGCTGTTTGAGCAGCCCGGCTGAAATGATCGATTGAATGTCAGAAAGAGTGAGTTCGGTGAGCGGAAGTTGAGGATTGGTTTTGCCGCCCAAGACATTTCGCAGACACATCGGACAGGAGGCATTGCATTTTGAGGTCACTTCTAAATGGATAGTCGAAATATCAGCAAGTGAGTACATTTCCAGCCTCTATATCCAGGTATCCATTAGATTTAAGTGAGCGATAAAGTTTTGGAGCTCCTACTTCTAAGGATTCACCACGTATGCGGTCCAGAGAAGAAGTATAAGTCATGAATCTATTGAAGCTCGAACTTAAATCTGCAGAATTCATAAACTGCATATAACCATTAAGAAGTTTTGATAGATGATCTCTTAATGGCTCACTCCAATTCATTTCTCGAGTTGATTCTATAAATTGAAAGTAATGATCGGAAACATCCTGCTTTGTTTTCTGTGGAAGCGATTTTAAAGATAGAAACTCGGGTCTGTGTAGAGCATGTGTTGTCAGGATTGGCAAACGTTTGCTTTTGTTAAAGTTCAACAGTCCACTCTCATTGACTTTCCATTGAATCAGATCTGTGATTTCAAATGCATTTAACGACTGAATAGTTGCAGAAATCCAACGCTCAAAAGGCCCGTCTGCTTGATCAAGTCGCTTGAGATTTTTTACGATAAGATCCCATTTGCTTGGATGGCGAATGTACGAGTTATTTGTTCCGAATCCATCCAAGCTGACACCAATTCGGACATTTTTAAACTGTGACCAAAGCTCTAACGCCTTCTGAGGAAGAATTGTGAGATTGGTATTGTATTCAAGTTCTACTTTTTTTGAGAAGTCGCTCTTTACCATTTTCTCAAGGAACAAATAATGTTGATCGATGAGAAGAGGCTCTCCTCCGACAATATTTATCTTTTTAACGGTTTTGGCATGAATTTCTAAATCACTCCAAAATTTGTCATTTTCAGAATACCAATCATAAGTTCCAAGGGGGTCTTTCCAAACCCCATTTTTATTTTTTTCGAGCTGAACAGTTCCGTGAGTGTCTTTGAAGGATCCACCCCAGAGTTCACCTTGATCTTGATACCAGAGATCGGAATCGGTCGGACCGCACATGCGACATTTAAGGTTACACTTATTTCCGAATCTCAAATCTAAAAACAAAATGGGAGTATGATCTTCGCGAATTGTTCCATCGTCTTCAGTCACTGATTTGGCATCAGTTTCACTGAAGTCCTTTTGCCAAGATTCATTTTCATAAATTCTTCGTGATCTTAAATTCGAACGCTCTTCGGTTTTGCAGCGAATACAAGCATCAGGCCAATTGCCTTCAAGAAGTGTTTTTCGAATCAGCTTCAGGGTATCGCTGTTACGAATTCCTGAGAGAGGTGTAAATTTTGCGTTCAGAGGATGGTTATCCTCCTTAAGCAATCCACGACTTTCACTCACATTGGCCTGACAGCAAACTCGGTAATCACCGTTATTACGAATTGCGGAGTGTATCCAAGGTAGTGGACAGAAAATCATTTGTTCTTCACCACATTATGAATGAGGCTGAATGGCATTGTTTCGGTAGGGTTAACTTTATATTGCATTGTCACAAACTCTTTAGAGACGTTCATAACCGTCCTATGTTATAGAAATTCTTAGGGAGAACATACTTGTCATTTAGCAAAAATCAAAGTCTTTATGGAGTTTTCGGGCAGCGGCTATGAGTAAAACGTTTTGTCCTCTTCCATGGATGTTTATCTCGCTAAGAAATAACGGCGAGTATCGACTTTGTTCGCACGCAAATCAATCTTCGGGAAAAGGCTTGTTTGTCGATTCGACAGGAACCCCATCGCGTGCAGATCTCAATGGAATCTTGAGCTCCAGGAACTCAGATCTTGGCAGAGAAACAAGATCGAAGATGCTCAAGGGAGAATGGCCGAATGCGTGTATAAGATGCCAGACTGAGGAGGCAGCGGGTTTATTTTCGCGGCGAAAAATCGAGTCCAATATATGGAAGGGCTGGATGGACCTTGAGAAGGCAAAATTAGTTACTGATCTAGACGGCACAATCTCTCACGAAGGATCGCCTATTCGCCATATTGATTTGAGATTTGGAAATCAGTGCAATCTAAAATGTCGAAGCTGCAATCCGACCGAGAGCTCGCAGTGGTTGGAGGATCACCTTGAGCTTTGGGGTAATCATTATGATGAATCAACTTATAAAGTGGAAATTTTAAGAGATGACTGTAATCGCATTTCAATCCATCCTAACCCCTACAATTGGCACGAGAGCAGTTTTTTCTGGAGCGAGTTTCAAAATATCATCCCGGAATTGAGAAGTATTTATTTTGCCGGAGGGGAGCCGCTAATGATCCGGCGCCATTACGAACTCTTAGAGATTTGTGTAGAGAAAGGTTTTTCAAAGAATCTTACGCTAGAATACAATACAAATCTAACAATCCTGCCACAAAAAGTCCTAGATCTTTGGAGCCAATTTCGTGAGGTAAAGATCGGAGTCAGCATAGATGGTGTAGGCGCATTAAATGATTATATTCGCCATCCATCAAGGTGGCCGACTTTTGAAAGGAATTTAGATAAACTGGATCGGGCAGAAGGAAACTTCAGTCTTTGGTTAGCGCCCACTGTTATGGTCTACAATATTTTAGATTTACCTAATCTAATGATTTGGAAGCTAAGAAAGAATTTTAAAAGAATAAATAATAATCCAGATTGCCTATTCTTCAGTGCTCATCCGCTTCATCGACCGCAATTTCTAAATATTCAGTCTCTCCTGCCAAGCGTGAAAGCCAAAGTAGAAAGTTATCTGCTCGCTTCAAAACAGGTCATCATCAGAGAAATAAATTCAGCTTTTAATGAAGATCCTGGGCTTGCAGAACGCGCAGAAATTCAAATGAACGAAATCATAGGTGGGTATATTTCATTTATGAACCAAAGGGATCTTTCTCATTTAAATGAGAAGTTCTGGTATTTCACAAGCACCCTAGATCGAAGGAGATCTGAATCTCTAAGCAAAGTTGCGCCTGAGCTCGCTGCGCTCATGTCTGTAGATTGATCTAAGATGAGAATAACGTCTCGCGGCGAGTGGGGCTCGTCTTACTTCACTCTTAATATCTTTAATTGGGGAAAGTATGAACATTAAATCAGACTTTGTTCAAATTATTTAAAATACGGATTGGGGAGTCTTGCAATGACCGAGTTAAACAGACTGCCGAACACAAAAAACTTCTGTTCAGTACCCTTCATGCTCATATGCACTCGAACGCTAGGAAAGCGGCAAAACTGAGGGTTCCTGCCAAGGAAGCTATCGATAACTTCGATCGAATTAGAAAGCAAAATGCATTCGAGATTTTTCCACATTTGAGATTGGCATTTCCTTAAGCAGAACCAAGGCCCTCTACATATGAATCTGAAATGAAAGTGCTTATTATCGAGAGGGTTCATTTTGAGGTTGCAATCTTCTCGTCTGGGTGAGAATCAAATTCAACACTAGAACTGTCCCAAAAAGGAGTTAAAATGGCTGTAGAAACCACGTTCAGCATCATTAAACCTAATGCGGTTAAGAAAAATGCAATTGGCGCGATTATTCAAAAGTTCGAGGAAAACGGGCTAAAAATTGCTGCGGCTAAGTTGACCCTCATTCCACGAGCTCAATGCGAAGAGTTTTACGCAGAGCACAAAGAGCGTCCTTTCTTTGGTGAGCTTGTGGACTTCATGACGTCTGGACCGGTGATGCTTATGGCCCTTAAGGGTGAGAACGCCATTACAAGAAATCGGGAAATCATGGGCGCAACCGATCCGGCAAAAGCGGCTGAAGGTACGATTCGAAAACTTTTTGGAGATAGTGTGGGCGAGAACGCCGTACACGGAAGTGACTCTCCGGCCAGTGCCGAGCGCGAATTAAAAATCTTCTTTTCTGCAAATGAATTGGTGAATCAATAGTTAAAGTCGGAGACTCCATTGAGCTCACGGTCGACTCTCTTTCCTATGGCGGAGGACGGGGGGTCGGTCGCTTTGAAGGTCTGGTTTTCTTTGTGCCTTATGCTGCACCGGGGGACCGACTGCTCATTAAAATTGAACGTCTTAAAAAAAATCATGGAGAGGGAAAAATTCTTAAGATTCTCTCGCCGTCCCCTCAGAGAACAGAGGTTCCATGCCCCATTTTTGGCGAATGTGGTGGATGCAAATTTCAGCATATTTCGTATGAAGAGCAGCTCAAGCAAAAAAACTCCTACATCCATGGAGCATTACGGAATCTAAAAGTAGGCAGAATAAATCCAATTATTCCATCGCCAAAGCCATTTAACTATCGAAACCGTATTCAAATTCACATCCAAGGGGATCGGTTCGGGTACCTAAAATCAAAGTCGAATGATCTTGTGCCCGTTTCACAATCGGGGTGTCTGATTTCAGAACCTGCAATTCATGAGTTTTTGCAGTCCAAAGGTGCGCTTGGGAAACTCAAATCTCAAAATTCAAAGAAGGTCGAAATCTTCCTTGATCAGGATGAGCGCTTACAGGTCAGAGCTCCTGGGGATAGGCGCGAGCTGGCTCAGTTTTCTCAGGTGAACCGCTTTCAGAACCAAAATCTGATCCAATTGGTGGTGGAATGGGCGCGTACATCCATAAATGAGGCATCGGTTTCTCCGTCGGTTCTCTTTGATTTTTTTGCTGGATCAGGAAACCTCACTTTCCCACTTTATGAAGAGTTAAAGCTTCCCATTGAAGCTGTCGAACTGAGTCGAATCTCGGTTGCTCAGGCCAGCCAGAGCCGATTCCACCATTCTCAGATAAAGTTTTATGCTCAAAGTGTAGATGAGTTCCTTCGTGAGAACTCTTTAAAGTGGGAACAGCGTTCAAGTCTGGTGATATCCGACCCTCCTCGGGAGGGGCTGGGCTCGGCCACCGTTGATCGAATTGCAAAATTAAAACCGTTTTCAATTGTTCATGTCGGTTGTGACTTGATGAATTTTGCAAGAGACCTAAGGCTTTTTAGCGAAGCGGGATATCAGATTAAAGAAATTCAGCCGCTAGATATGTTTCCACAGACAGATCATGTCGAGATCATTGCTCGTTTAATGTGTTGATCAATTCCTCTCCTTTGATACCCTAAGGACTATGAATTTGAACTTTGCTCGGGCCATATTAATTCTATTTATTGCCACAAGCTTTGGCTGTGCCCTAGGTGCAGACAAAGCAAATCGAGAGCAGCGTGCAGAGTTGCACTTTCAAATGGCCACCTCACTTATGGCAACAGGTAAACTTCCCGAAGCCTTATCTGAACTTATGATTGCAGAACAGTACAATCCAAATCATCCAGAAATTCAAAACAGTATGGGCCTCGTGTATCAACTTCGCGGAAGACCTGCTGAAGCTGAAAAAAGATTTAAAAGAGCACTTCAATTGCAGCCCAAATTCACTGAGGTGCGTACAAATTTAGCTCGGCTCTACATCGACAACAATCGTTACAATGATGCCATCAAGGAGCTGAAGATCGTTGAAGAGGATCTCACTTATTCTAATCCAGAAAAGGCTCTCATCCTAAGGGGAATGGCGCACTTTAAAAAAGGTGAATTTGATAAGGCTGAGCCGATCTTAAACAAAGCGCTTCAATCACAGCGAGAAAGCTGCCTGGGCGCATACTTTCTCGGTCGCACATACTATCAGAAAAAACGTTTTCGAGAAGCAGCTCAAGTTCTTGATCAATCTATCCAGAACTGTAAAAGTGCAAAATTTGAAGAGCCATTGTTTTATTCGAGTATGACGTATTATGAACTTGGTGAAAAGATGGAAGCCAAAGCGCGAGCTGAGGAATTAATAAATGAATATCCAAAGAGTCCGATGGTGGAAAAGGCCAAAGCACTTATTAAAATTCTGGATGGAGTATGAGCGAATTAGGAACGACATTTAAAAATAAAAGAGAAGAACTTAATCTAAGTCTTAGTGAAGCCTCACTATCGACAAAAATTGGAGCACGAATGCTTGCTGCAATTGAAGAGGGCGACTTCAAAATGCTGCCGGCCCTTCCATTTGCCAAAGGGTTTGTGCGTGCATATGCCAATTATTTAAAGCTCGATGCCGATAAAATGGTGGCACTTTATTTGGATGAAATTGGAGAGACTCCAGAGGCCGAACCCATTCAGCCAGAAATAGAGAAAGTGGAAACGGCTCCCGTGGTTGAACTGAATAATGAATCGGCTGGAATGTATCGATTTTTTATTATTGGCGGAGTCATATTTCTAATTATTGCCATTGTCGGTGTTAAAAGTGTGATTGATAAATACAAGAAGGAAGGTGACATTTCGAACCCGCCGACTGTTGCAGTTTCTCCAATTGAAAACAACTCTGAGGATTCGGAAGAACCAAACGAGGCAGAAACAGCGGATGTCGCACCAAAAGAAGAAGAACCAAAGAGTGCGGAAACGGTGACTGAAGAGACGACTCCTACTGCGCCGGCAGCGACATCAGGCACTCTCGAAGAGGAGCCGCCCGCACCGGCATCTGTGGCAGTTGAATCAACACCACCACCATCACCAGAGCCAACCACACAGCCGGAACCCGCTCCAGCTCAACAATCCGAGACCACTCAGAAGAAGCAAATCGAAATCCTGCTTGAAGCATTAGATCGTGTTCAAATCACACTTTCAGTAGCAGGAGATAATCGCAAGGTTTCCTTGGATGCCGGAGAGGTTCACGTGCTTCGCACAGATGAAACTGTTCAGCTTGACATCAGTGATGGGGGAGCAATTAATCTTGTGGTCAATGGCCAGAATCGTGGCGTACCTGGATCTCTCGGCCAGAGGAAAAAAGTTCAACTTCCGTGAGGCCAATTCAATTTCTGTTTTGGACATCGCTGCTGGTTAAACTCTTAATATCGGCAGTTTTACCGATGACTTCTGATGAGACCTATTATTGGGTGTGGTCTTATCATCCACAACTCAACTATTATGACCATCCTTCTATGGTTGCGTGGCTATACTTATTAGGCCATCCACTTGAAAACTTTGGATCAATGGTCCGCTGGCCCGGCATTTTTTTGAGTCATGCCACGCTTTATCTTTGGATGGTGATTCTTAAAGACCATTTGAGATTTAACGACAAACAGATTCTGAGTTGGTTATGGTTGGCATTACTTACCCCGCTTTTTGGAGCTGGGGCATTAATCATAACACCAGACATTCCGTTGATGTTCTTTTGGACTCTTGCACTTTTATGTTTTTTAAAGCTCTTAGGTATTCCATCACAATTCAACGGGTTTACCTTCGGGGTTGCACTTGGTCTTGGGTTGATTTCAAAGTACATGATTGTGCTTTTGCCATTATCAATTCTTGTTGCCGCTCTCTTTAAAAAGGAGTGGTGGTTCAAAGTGTTGCCAAAGCAGCTTGCGATATTCATCGGATTTGTTTTTGGAGCCATTCCTTTTATTTTATGGAATATTGACAATGACTGGATTTCAATCCGCTTCCAGCTGGATCATGGGTTGGGAGGAAAAGTTTGGAAGCCTTCGTGGACTATCGAATATGTGCTTTTGCAAATTGGGATTATCTTCCCGCCTATTTTATATCTTGTAATTAAGGGAATTAAAAAAAGCCCAGCATGGTTGGTTTCATTGGCGTGGACGCCACTTCTGTTTTTCTTCTTTACCTCATTTCGTGGTTATGTGGAAGCGAACTGGCCCATTGCTGCCTATCCGTCCATTTTGGCAATGGCCGTGCTTGGCGGTGGAGAGCGATTTCAAAAAGCGACACGCTTAGTATGGGGAGCTTTACTGATCGGTGCCTTTACTCTTATCTCGACTCAGTACAGTCCATTTGAAAAGCCAATCAAAACAAAAGAATTTTTTGAATTCGAGGAGCTCTATGAAATTGCACGGGTGAAATCTCCACTTTATGTAAGATCCTATCAGATGGCTTCAAGGTTAAGCTTTGAGACGAAGAAGATGATCTATAAGCTCAGAGGCTTCAACAGAAAGGACTCTTATGACTTCTGGGAAGGGTCAAAACCAACAGATCATTTTTATTTGATTTTGAATCAGGGCGAAAGTTTACCAGAAGGATATTTTGAATTAGGTTATCGTATTGCAAATGAAACCTTGATAGGAGAACGATTCCAGCTCTTGGAGATAAAAAAAAGTGAAATGGATTAATATATTAATTTTTCCGCTTTTTGCATTCGTATTCTATGGAGCTTATCTCTTTCAATTTGACTTAAAGGTTATCCCGCAGGAGCTCGTTTCAAATCATCCTTCAGGTTTTTACGACTATAAGGGTGTGATAAACGTTCATACTCAGCGCTCATCCGGAACGGGCACACACGACGAAATCATTAAAGCAGCTCAGCAGGCTGGATTGGATTTCATTTTTTTCACAGATCTAAATATTTTCGACAAACCAGAGAATATTGAAGCTTATTATGAAAATGTTTTAGTTTTTGTAGATGGGGAGTATAGCTATTTAAATTCTAGGTTGTTAAACCTTTTCGCCACATCCACTGAGCATCTCCAGGGAGTTGGGCGGTCTCAGATATATTTTAACGACCTATTGAATTCATATCCGCGAGCAGAAGCCTTTGGAACTTTAATTTTAGCTCACCCATTTAAGCCGGACTATTCGTGGTCGGGGGAATATCCGGTTGGGCTTGATGGAATTGAAATTATAAATCTCAAACAGATTTGGCAGAGAGCATGGCTTTCAAGGAAGCTTTCGTTTCTTTGGAGTTTGATGATCTATCCCTTTAACGATCGACTGGCATTTATTCGATTGGTTGAGGACTTAGAAGATGAAATGAATTTACTGGATCATCTGAGTCAAAGACGTCATACCATCGGAGTTTCAGGGACCGATGCAGAGGCGAGATTCTTGTTCGGAAAAAATCAGTTCTTTCGGTTTCCGTCTTATGAAACATCTTTTGGAATCTCGACAAACCATGTTCTATTGAAATCGGAACTAACCGGAAACGAAGAAAGTGATCGTGAAAAAATCACTCAAGCCATCCGCCAGGGAAATTTCTATGTGAGCTTTGACCTCTTAGCCAATCCAAAAGGATTCAATGCTGTCCTTAAAGTTCCACGGGGCCGCTCCCATTTGATGGGGAGTGAGGTGAAATGGGTGGATGGGATGGAGTTTGAAATCACTTTGCCTCACAAACCCCATGTGCCGTTTGATGTGGATATTTATAAAAATGGTGAACTGATGGCGGTCTCAAACTCTCAAAACACACGTTTTCGTTTGCCCGGGCCTGGAGTTTATCGGATTAAGGTTCGCGTCATTCCCACATTCCCACTTCCTGATGGAAAACGATGGGTCCCTTGGATTTACACCAATCCCTTTTTCGTAAAATGACGCGCTGTCAGGGAATGCGAACGACGAGGCCTGGTTGGGCCAAGAGTTGGCAGGAGAGCCGCTCATTTTCCGCAAATCCTCGCCCCTCTGTGATCTCAAGCTCGACTTCGGTCCTGTCATTCAAAGGGTCCACAAACTTCTCCACAAACACTCTGCAGGTTGTGCAAGATCCCATTGCTCCACAAGAGTGAGCGAGTGGAATCTTATTTTTGAGTGCTGTTTCAAGGACCGAGTCGCCATTTCGAATGGGAACGGTCTTTTCCATAGGCAAAAATGTCATCTCATTGAGCTTCATGGGTTGAATGAAGCTTAAAGACCCGGATATAACTTTGTCATGAGGTTTATTGCATTTGACTTAGAGACGACAGGATTCCTTCCGGGTGTGGATAGGATTTGTGAACTTGGAGCTGTTCGATTTGTAAATGGAGAGGTGGATGCGATTTTTTCGACTCTTGTAGATCCACAGATGCCAATGCCTGCAGCAGCTTCAAAAGTGAATGGGATAACAGATGAGATGCTCGCTGGAAAACCAAAAATTGAGGATCTATTAGAGTCTTTTGCGGACTTCTGTGAAGACGACTTTCTGGTTGCCCACAATGCCGCATTTGATACTCAGTTTTTAACAAAGGACATTGAGAAATTTGAGGTCAAAGCTCCTAAGGGAATTATTTTGGATTCTC
Organism: uncultured Pseudobdellovibrionaceae bacterium; assembly: GCA_964636785.1. Taxonomy (GTDB): domain Bacteria; phylum Bdellovibrionota; class Bdellovibrionia; order Bdellovibrionales; family UBA1609; genus UBA6776. The sequence continues at coordinate 14,058 of CAZWVK010000061.1, forward strand.
TTCCTATTGCAAGAAAGGTTTTTCCAGGCCTTGCGAATTATAAACTTGGAACATTGGTTCAGCATTTAAACATTCCCGGCTCCGGGTTTCACCGAGCAGAAGAAGATGCTTCTTTTTGTGGTCGAGTTTTTCTAAAAATGATGGAAAAAATGACGGGATCAATGATGTCCCTGCCGCCCATTGAAAATCTGGTGAATATGACAGGAAAGCCCGAGTGTCGCTTTCCACAAATCACTCCGCAGCCGAAGCAGCTATCCCTCCTTTAAGCAGTGACAGGCCAAAGGAAGGCGGCGACCGCTTCCAAAGGCGTGGTGAGAAAGTTTTAAGATTGGTGCCGCTTGCCATCTTTTGAACTCACTTTTCATAAGCATATTGTAAACTTTAATTTCTAATTCTGTTTTTGGCTCGCGCCCTTCTTCAACAATCTTTTTAACAATTGGATCCAGTTTTTCATACGGTGGAAGTGAGTCTTGGTCTTTTTGATTCTCCTTGAGTTCCGCTGTGGGTGGCCGCGAAATAATTTCTTTTGGAATCAGTTCTTGATCCTTATTGTAATAATTTGAAAGAGCAAATACTTGAGTTTTTAACAGATCTCCAATTGGCAGAAGCCCTG
>CAZWVK010000062.1:0-14067 GCA_964636785.1 uncultured Pseudobdellovibrionaceae bacterium
GGACAATGGCAAAGGGGATTGTGAAGACTATGCCATGGAAAAGCGGCGGGCTCTGATTGAACTAGGATGGCCACCCTCCTCACTTCTTTTTGCTGTGGTCTTTCAGCTGGATGGCAGTGGTCACGCTGTGCTTTTAGCAAGGACGACCCGAGGGGATTTCATATTGGATAATTTGGAAAAGGAAATTCTTCTGTGGTGGGATGTGAAATACGATTTCAAAAAAATCCAATCCCCCTACCACTCTGGCCAGTGGCGGGATGTGACTGGATTAAAAAAACACCGGGATCGTAAAGCCATTCTTAGTTCACAATTGGCTCAGTGAACTCCAACTTTCCATGCTCAAAGCTGAGACGCAAATGATCTCCAGGATTGATTTCTTTTGCGAGCAGCTTCTTTGCGACGAGATTTAGAATTTCTCGTTGAATCACCCGCTTCAATGGTCTTGCGCCAAACGTTGGATCAAACCCCTTCTCAGCAAGCATATGAATCACACTCTGATCGAATTCCAGGTGCACTTTTTTCTCTTCGAGTCGCTGAATCACATCCCGAAGCTGCGCTTCAACAATTAGGCTCAACTGCTCTTCATCCAGGGAGTTAAAGATCACAGTTTCATCAATCCTGTTTAAGAATTCAGGCCTAAATTGTGCTCTTAACGCCTGCTCAATCGCCTGTTCTTTTTGCTCTTTACTCAATGAAGTGTCGAGTAGCGCATGGGAGCCCAAATTCGACGTCATAATCAAAACAGTGTTCTTAAAATCCACCGTTCGACCTTGCCCATCAGTTAGGCGTCCATCATCGAGCACCTGAAGAAGGACGTTGAAGACATCGGGATGTGCTTTCTCAATTTCATCGAGAAGAATCACGCTGTAAGGACGTCTTCGGATTCTTTCCGTGAGCTGACCACCTTCTTCAAATCCCACATATCCCGGAGGTGCCCCAATTAAACGAGAAACGGAGTGCTTTTCCATATACTCACTCATATCAATTCGAATCATGGCATCCTGAGTGTCAAACATAAACTCGGCGAGGGCTTTGGCAGTTTCTGTTTTTCCAACACCTGTAGGCCCAAGGAAAATAAAGCTTCCAATGGGACGATTCGGATCGGAGATTTCCGCTCGAGCTCTGCGAATGGCATCAGAAACCACTTCAAGTGCGCGGTCTTGACCTTTGACTCGGTTCTGTAGAAACAACTCCATCTTGAGTAATTTTTCACTCTCGGACTCGAGCATTTTATCCACTGGAATTCCAGTCCACTTGGCCACAACAGATGCAATTTCATCGGGACCGACTTCCTCCTTTAGCATTCGTGAGGTTCGGCCTTCGACTTTTTGATTGAACTCGGCGAGCTTTTTCTCAAGAGCAGGTAGGGTTCCATACTTAAGCTCGGCGGCTTTCTCAAGACGCCCTTCTCTTTCTGCGCGATCCACTTCCACACGAGTCGATTCAATTTCCCTTTTCACTTCTTTGAGCTGAACGATTTCATTTTTTTCAATTTCCCATTTATCGCGAAGCTCACGCGCTTGAAGTTCAAGCGCCGATAGCTCTTTGTCGATTTGGGATAAGCGCTCTTGAGAGGATGGATCCTTTTCCTTTTTAAGCGCTTCTTTCTCAACGCTTAGATTTTTTATATCTCGCTCAATCTCGTCCACAGCAGATGGAACGCTATTGACCTCAATGCTTAAGCGGCTTGCCGCCTCATCCATAAGATCAATGGCTTTATCTGGAAGGAAGCGATTGGTAATATAGCGATGAGATAATTTAACCGCTGAGACAATGGCTGCATCCGTAATTCTCACACCATGATGGACTTCATATTTTTCTTTAAGGCCTCTCAAAATCGTGATTGCATCAGCCACACTGGGCTCACCAACGAAAACAGTCTGAAACCTTCTTTCTAGAGCTTTGTCTTTTTCAATGTACTCGCGGTACTCATCGAGTGTGGTCGCACCAATACAGCGAAGCTCCCCTCTCGCAAGGGCTGGCTTTAAAATCTGCCCAGCGTCCATTGCGCCGTCACCCTTTCCTGCACCAACCAGATTATGAATTTCGTCGATAAATAAAATAATCTGCCCATCACTGCCTGTGACTTCTTTAATGACAGCCTTTAGCCGATCTTCAAACTCACCGCGGTACTTCGCCCCGGCAATCAGGGCCCCTAAATCCAAAGTGATTAGCTTTTTTCCCAAAAGAACCTCTGGAACATCTTTATGGATGATCCTTAATGCTAAGCCCTCAGCAATTGCTGTCTTTCCAACTCCAGGCTCTCCAATTAAAACAGGATTGTTTTTCGTTCGTCGAGACAAGACCTGAATCACACGACGGATCTCTTCTTCTCGACCAATAACTGGATCGAGTTTCCCCTTTTCCGCCAGATCCGTAAGGTCACGCCCATATTTTCCTAATGCATCAAACTTGGCCTCTGGGTTTTCATCGGTCACTCGTTGTGAGCCACGAAGCCGTTTCAATTCCGCTTCAAAAGCTTGAGAAGTGACACCGAGGTTTTGCAGACGTCTTGGAAGCTCTCCAGAAATCCTAAGGCTCGCCAACAGAAAGTGCTCTGTTGAAATATAGGAATCCCCCATGGACTTTGAAATCCGCTCGGATTCTTTAAAAAGGTCTTGAAGACGTTGACTGGCTACCACTCTTACAGACGAGCCAGTCACCTTGGGAAATCCTTCGATGACTTTGCTAATTTCAGTGAGCGCATTCTGAGGAGCTATTTTCAGGCCCTCAAGAACGCGCGCAACGATGGAGTCTTCCTGGCGGATGATTTCAAAAACCAGGTGCTCTGGCTCTACGGCTGGATGGTTGAGGTTTTCGGCCTCTTTGGCCGCCGCCTGCATCGCCAATTGACTCTTCTGGGTCATCTTTTCAATATCATTCATAGAATTCTCCTGATGAATTCGTAGTCAAAAATCATAAACTGAGGTAGTCTTTCTCCTCCGGTTAACATTTCCAATTTGAGATCGAGTATGAAAAAGTCAATATCCCACCCCATTACCCCGTCCCGAAGGGGTTTAATTCTGGATCCAATCCACCCCACGGACTGGCGACAATTAGAGATCATTTACTATTGCGAGCAGTGCAGCCACTTTGACCCCGATACCAAAGAATGCACCATAGGGTATGATGCCAAACAACATCTAAAAGACGTTCAGGATCGCCGCTACGAATTGTTTGGTCGCGTGGGATTCTGTCGGTTCTCGGAAATTGATTAGAGAAAAATAAGAATGCGCCGTTGGATTTTTTTGATCATTGCCTCGCTCAGTATAATCAGCTTGATTTTTGGCTTAGTCGTGATGTTTTTTCGACGACGAGAAAACGGGATGCCTTTTACGTCACCGATTGAACATTCGAAAATACCAATCTCATATGGCGAACCGCAGGAAAGTGAACTCGACGTTCATTATCGCTTGGAAGGCGATCCTGAGAATCCACTCTTGATCCTTGTTCACGGTCTAGGAGCCAATCTGAATTGTTGGCGGCGAGTCTTTCCTTATCTCACCAAAGATTTTCAAGTCCTGGCTTTTGATCTTCCGGGTTTTGGCCTAACGCCTAACCCGAATGATTATTTCGGCGAACATCCCGACCAGCTCGTTGAACTTACAATCGCGCTCATCAAGAAACTGAACCTTAAAACCCCGGCTCACTTAGCTGGGAATTCCATGGGCGGAGTGATCTCGCTCGCACTGATGGAAAGTCACCCAGAACTTTTTAAAAGTGCCTTTCTGATCAATCCGGCATTGAGCCGCAAGCTTGCGGTATTAAAAATGGACCGATTGCTATGGTTGGCTGAGCCTTTGTCGAGGGTCTTAAATCGAGGATCTCTACTTTGGCTTTATTCGCGAACCTTAGCTAAACCCGAATTACTAGAGCCGCAGGTTCTGGACCATCTTGCGCGCAACTACATTGGCAATCCTTCCGGAATTCGAAATTTCGCCAGGTACATTCGCTTGATTCAAGAACAGAGTGTCCCACAGATCGATTATGCGAATTGTATGTTTTTATTCAGTCAGGGCGATCGCGTGGTCACTCTTCAACATCAGAAGCGCATTTCTAAGTTCTTCCCTCATGCGAAAAGCATTTATCACCCAACGGGTGGACATCAGTTTCAGGAAGATGAGCCGGAGTGGCTCAGTCATGAAATGACCGAATTCTTTCTTTCGTCCTGAACCGTCAAAGAACTCCATAGATCAAAGACTTGAAACACGACTCGACTGGATCGATCAAAGGGCTAAGTTTTCTGGAGAGAAGTCCAAATTCATCTCAAGTCCTGTCAAGAATCCGATGCCTATCCCGAAAGTATGCTTGTAAGCAATAACGTTTATTTTTATCAAGCTTTGAAAGGAGGATCACGGACGACAAGAGATGACTGACAGGGATTGCTCAGGACCTTGAGCAAATGTCTACCCTAAGAAGTTTAACAGGCTTGGAAGCCGCCGCTTCAAAAAAATAAAAGCGGATCTAACAAGGAGGAGATTTTATGAAGAATTTTAAAAGTTTTTAAAACTTAAGGAGAATTAAAATGGGAATGAGAGTTTCAACAAATATCGCTGCTATCAACGCTCAACGCAACCTCAACGGTAGCCAAATGAACATCCAAGATTCACTTGCTAAATTGTCAAGCGGGTCTCGAATCAACAAAGCCGCAGACGATGCTGCAGGACTTGCGATCTCTGAAAACTTAAAAGGGCAAATCCGCTCTACTCGTCAAGCCAACAGAAACGCAAACGATGGTATCTCAATGGTTCAAACTGCTGAAGGTGGATTGAACGAAATCGGAAACATCATTGTTCGTATGCGTGAACTTGGAATCCAAGCTGCTTCAGATACGATCGGTGATGATGAGCGTGGGTTTATCAACAAAGAAATTCAACAGCTTAAAGATGAAGCACAAAGAATTTCCGCAGTCACAACTTGGGGAACCACTAAGCTATTAGACGGAACAACTCCAGTGTTCGACTTCCAAGTGGGTGTATTCAACAACGACTCCGAAGACCGAATCTCTTTTGACGCTTCTGAAAACGTTGCGACATTAGACGCTTTGGGTCTAGCTGGTTTGGATTACTCTAGCAAAGAAGGAGCTCAAACAGCCCTTTCTGCACTAGATGATGCCCAAAAGAGTGTGAACGGAATGCGATCCAACCTAGGCGCTCTTCAAAACCGATTGCTTTCAACTGTGAACAATCTCGGTGTGGCTGAAGAGAACTTGTCTGCAGCAAACAGTCGAATCCGTGACACGGATGTGGCCGAAGCTTCTGCGGAGTTGACTCGAAACAATATTTTGCTTCAGGCTTCGACTTCCACTCTAGCTCAAGCCAATCAGTCCAATGCTGTTGCCATGAAGCTGATCGGTTAAGTTTCACTTAGACGTTAGTAATGCCCTTAAAAGCCCGGCGATCACGCTGGGCTTTTTATTTCTGAATATCCCCTTCGACGCACTGGCTCGAGTGAAAAACCCTTTGCAAGATTTTAGAGAAACCCTAGGATTAAGAAGTCGTTTTAATTAACTGGAGGAGACGAAGATTATGGCAAAAAAGAAAGCAAAGAAGAAAAAGGCAACTAAGAAGGCTTCAAAAAAAGCAACCAAGAAGACGGCGAAGAAGACTTTAAAGAAAGCAACGAAGAAATCTTCAGCTAAAAAAGCGACTAAAAAATCTTCGAAAAAAGCCACCAAAAAGACTGGTAAGAAAGCGACGAAAAAGTCATCGGCTAAAAAGAGTTCGAAAAAAGCAGGATCAAAGAAAACCTCTGCGAAAAAAGCGACAAAGAAAGCCTCTTCAAAAAAGAGCAGTGCAAAAAAATCACCTGCTAAGAAAGCTCCAGCAAAGAAGAAGGCTCCGGCTAAAAAAGCGCCTGGCAAGGGTTCTGGAACGGGCTCCGCTTCTGGATTTGGAATCGAAGAAACTCCAAAGATAGCACCGGCTAATGAACCTGCCTTCCAAAATCCTTATGCTCCGATGGATGAGCCGGGATTGGATGATGATACAGAAGTTGAAGCAGAAGAATTTGATTTTGAAAGCCTAGAGGGCGCATCCCCTGCCGACGATCTTGAGGAGCTAGATGATCCATTTGATGATCCAGCCGCGGATAGTTTCGACGATGAGGATTTGGGAGACGACGACGAAGGTTATTTTTAATCTAGCACCGTATACGGTAGACCGTTCACAGTCTTCCGTATACCGACAGGCAAATTAAAAAAGGGAAGCTTTACGCTTCCCTTTTTTTATTAATTCGAGCCCGATTTCATTGGTTTTGAGTGAACCGCGTATTTTTCAAATTCACCGTACTCATGAAGTTTATTATAAAGAGTCTTAATTGTGATTCCTAAAGCATTAGCCGCTTGAGTTTTATTTCCTTCGAAATAATTCAAAGCTTTTAGGATGTAGCGCTTCTCCAATTCATGAAGAGTCAGAGTTGGATCATAATCATCAGTCACGATCTTTTGTTCTGGATCACGGATCTGCTCAGGAATATCACCTGGCATAATTGTGTGACCTTCAGAAAGAATTTGAAGTCGCTCGCACACGTTTTGAAGTTCTCTGATATTTCCTGGCCAATCGTACTTCATCATGATTTTCATCGCGTCTTCGCTCATTGTGCGACCACGGTTTAAAAATCCAAGATTTCCGTTCGCTAGGAAGTGTTCAATGAGTGCTGGAATGTCATCTTTTCTGCGACGAAGTGGCGGAGAGTGAACCATAATCGTATTGATTCGATAGAATAAGTCCTCACGGAAGTTTCCGCGCACAACTTCTTTATCAAGCTCTCGGTTGGTTGCACTGATCAAGCGAATATCAACTTTGATTGGCTCTTTTCCACCCACGCGATAAATTTCACCTTCTTGAAGGAAGCGTAAGAGTTTTGCCTGAATACCTGGAGAGAGTTCGCCAATTTCATCCAAAAACAGTGTCCCGCCATTGGCCACTTCCGCAAGACCAATTTTTCGGGAATAAGCACCTGTGAAAGCTCCCTTTTCATGTCCGAAGAGTTCGGATTCTAAAAGAGTTTCGCGAAGAGCGCCGCAGTTGATAGCCACAAATGGCTTATTGCGACGATTCGAGCGCTCGTGAATGGCGCCGGCAATCAATTCTTTTCCAGTTCCTGATTCACCAAGGACTAGAACTGTGGCGTTTGATGGAGCCACACGATCTACCATTCTCATGAGCTGATTCATGACCTCTGACCGGTAGACGATTTTTTTGGATTCTGAGACGCTATTATCTTTGGTGCCCGGAAGCTTACCGGTCCCAGAAGAAAGCTGGTTTTTATCCATGATCGACATACGTACAACCCCTATCGTTTTGTTAGTTCCTTCAAACACTCGCCTCCGGTACACCCCCAGCTTTCGGGAGCGATGTGTCAAAATGACACATTGTTCTACCAGGACGCACCGCATTAATCAAGTCTTTTTTGCAATTTTAAATGAAGGTTTTCCATGTCCTTAGGGAACCCTCAATTGTCACCACAAAACCGACAAAAAGCGGCAACGATCGTCCATAAGTACCTGAAATACTTAGAACAAACCAAAGCCGCCAGTGATATGACCATCAAAAGCTATGCCATTGATCTCGGGCAGTATTTTCAGGCCCCAGAAGCATTTAAAGAATTACAGGGCCGTGAATCGAGTGAAGAGATCACTCCACTCCCCTTGAAAGATTTACAGACCTGGGCTCAAAAGCGTTTAACAGGAGCCCAAACGGAGTGGTCCAAGCTCCAGCCTTCAAGTCGGCAAAGAAAGCTCTCGACGATGCGATCTTTTTTCTCCTGGGCCTTTCTAGAGGGAGTTTTTGATAAAGATCTCGCACTCAAGATCACAAGCGTAAAAGTGCCACAAAAACTCCCCCACTTCCTTTCTCTCGATGAAGTCATCTCTATTTTAAAAGTGGCTAAAGAAGATCATGAGCAGCCGCAAGTTCACACTCTGGCACTTTGTCTTTATGGATTGGGCTTAAGAATTTCCGAGGCCTGTCATTTAAAATGGTCCGATCTTGATCTGGTTGATAGAACCGCTCGCATCTTTGGGAAGGGCCAAAAAGTGCGTGTGATCGCGCTCCCACGCTTTTTGGCGGATCATTTAAAGAGTTTGCCTCAGAGTACAGACTATGTTTTTGGCGAAAAGCCCCTTCTAGAGCGCGTCGGATACCAGTGGATACGAAATCTTGGAGCGAAAACAGGCTTAACCCGTCCACTTCATCCTCATGCCTTAAGGCATTCTTATGCCACTCATCTTTTGAATTCAGGATCTGATCTGCGAGTGATTCAAACTCTTCTGGGACATGAATCTCTTGCAGCAACTCAAAAATACACTCATGTGAGTCTCAAGCAATTATCTGAGATGATGGAAAATGCCCACCCGCTCTCAGCGTCAACCATGTCCATAAAGAAAAAATCCAGTTAGAGTTCGTTTATGAAAAGAAAAGCTGTGATTTTTGATCGTGATGGAACACTTATTAAAGACAAAATTTATTTGAATGATCCCAATCAAATTGAATATTTGCCTGGAATCTTTGATGCGCTAAGAATGCTTCGGGATGCTGGATTTGTTTTCAGCGTAGCGACCAATCAATCTGGAGTCCCACGCGGCAAAGTGGATGTGAGAAACTTAGATGCCATCCACCGAAAAATTCGAGCCGATTTTGCAAGAGAGGGTATTGATTTTCTCTCTTTTCACTCTGCCCCCTATATGACCAACACCAATCATTGGTTCCGAAAACCAAATCCCGGAATGCTGGTAGAAGCGGTGAACTGGTACGGTTTAGATCCCAATCAGTCCTGGATGGTTGGTGATCGAATCACCGATGTGATGGCTGGTCATAGATGCGGGATGAGAACTGTTTTACTGAAGAACACGGACGAATATAAGCAGGTGAATGAGCATACGGTCGGCGAGCTTCTGCCGGATATTATTTGCGATCAAGTGATTGATGCGTGTCCGGTTATTTTGAGAGGGTGATGACACGACCCTTCGACGTTTGTCTCAATTTGATACAAATCCAGTTTCCTTGATTCAATTTCCAGCAAAGAGCTTCCGATAATATATAGAGTCAGACCGTTTATTGGGAAGGATAGAAAATGAAAGTTTTCATCGCTTTGTTATTACTCGTCTCTTTTGGAACTATCAATGAAGCTGCATTTGCAGCTGGAGCCCATGGGGTCTTTCGAGTTGTTAAAGGAAAGGTATCCGTAAAATCCGCGCAGAGTGGACAAGTCGTTCGCGCTCGGCTTGGATCAAAGGTTCTTCCAGGCGATGTGATTTCAACAGAGAAAGATTCACGAGCCAAAATCGTTATGGTCGACAATAACGAAATCAATATCTCACCTGAGTCTGAAATCAAAATTGAAAAATATGAGTTTGATCCCAATCAGGGTAAAAAAGATGTTTTGCTAAATGTGATTTATGGAAAAGTAAGATCTAAGGTCGAACAAAAATATGATGGCCGAACTTCGAAGTTCCAAGTCAAAACTCCCTCTGCCATTGCCGGTGTTCGAGGAACTGATTTCATCACTGGATACACACCCGCCACCTCTACATCTCAAGTGATCACATTTGAAGGACGTGTTGAGTTTGGATCCGTCGGAGTCAATGGACAGATGATCAACCCAGTTGAGATCGTACCTGGACAGATGGCTGAGATTTCAAAAGGTGGAGAGCGACCCGTTCCACAAAGTATCCCGCAGGATAACTTAAAACAAATGGATTCAGAAACGAATGCTGAAACCGCAGACAATAGCACACAACCACAGACCCAACCTGATCAACAAGCCGTTGCCGAAAAAGAGCCAGCTAAACAAGAACCACAGGAGAAGAAACCTGACGCTCCAAAGGCCGATGCGGGATCATCAAACGCATCGAATCGTCAGCCCTCTGCCGTTCCCCCTCGAGCCGAGGGTGGAATGATTCAAAATGGCGACCTTCCCTCTTCTCCTGGCGGCGGACCAAAGCTTCCGGACTTGCCACCACCAATGATTGGACCGGTGACGCCAGGTCTTGATTCGACCTGTGGCCAGGCCTGTCGCGATATCATTCAACAAGGCAATACAACACTTAAGATCACAGTTCAGCAGTAGCTTGAGATAGCTTAAAGTCTGGGTGACGCAAACTCTTGGGTTCTCCTAATGAGTGGGATCATTTATTCTATTTTAAATAAAAATAAATCATCTCGGAGAAACACCTATGAGCTTTGTTTCAGTCGCGTTGCTTGCGTCAATTGTACTTGGACCCCATGCTCTCAGTGAGGAACTTGCCAATGAGGGACGAACGGCAGATTCAAGATACGTGATTGTCTATGGATCGACCGCCTGGAACACTTCACCAACAAAGATCAATTCCGCATTCTTAGTCATTCGCGATAAAATTTCGAAAAAGCTCATACAAGTTCAGCTCGAGGAAACGGCACCCGACTCTTCTGAATTTCGTGGAAGTTTTCATTTTAAACTGGCGGATCAAAGCTCTATCCAGCCGCAGGTTTATATCCCACCTCAATCTTTAAGAAATCAAATGGATCAATTCTATCAGCTGATCCTCAACGGCAAAGTTGCTAGAAAGCCAACCATCATTAAACGCACCAAAGAAGAAAGCATTATTGATGTCTACGACACTGTCGAACAGGCACAAAGAGCCTGGGAGGTCTTTCAAGAGTCACAGGCCATTCGTGCTAAAGCAAAAATACCAGATACGCCAGCAATACCACAGCAACCGAATGTTCTCGCCGATGCCAAAGAGTTAGAGGCCAAGCGGGAATTGGATAAAGAACAAGAGCGAATTCGACTAGAGCAAATTGAAAAGCAAAAATTGCAGGAACGTATTGAAGCCGAAAAAAGATTAAACGAGGCCGAAAAGCAAAAGCGCATTCGGCAGGCTCAGAAACTTTCGGAAGAAGGGATGAGAGCTTATGACGGTGGGAACTACACTTTGGCTGAAGAAAAGTTTCGACAAAGCTCTGAGCTCGATCCAAACAATAAGGAGTTTTTCTATAAATATGGAGTGAGCCTTTATAAGAATGAAAAACTCAATGAAGCTTTGGTTGTTTTCAACTTAGCGCCAGTCCAAAAACACCTTCAAGATGAAAAGGATTATTATATTGGCCTTAGCCATTTTAAATTGAATGAAAATCGTCGAGCGCTCGCACAGTTTAGAAAAGTTTCTGAATCTGGGGACCCAGTGCTCTCACCTTCCTCTCATTTTTACACTGGAGTGATTCACTTCAATCAAGAGGAATTTGATGAGTCCAAAGTCGCTTTTGAAACAGTGATCGATACATCTAAGGATCCAAAACTGGATGAGCGGGCTGAAGAGTATATTGAAGCCATTGCACGCGCTCAAACCCTGGCGAAAATGCGCGAGAAAAAATGGTTTCTAACGGGAACAGCGGGGCTTATGTATGATTCGAATGTTCTCTTAGCTCCAGATCTTCAAACCGCACAAGGAGTCAGCAATGAGGAGGGGGATGTGCGTTTGGTGACTGTTGGAGACGTTGTTTATAAAGCTTATCTGAGCGAGAAATCCAGTTTTGATATCAATGCCAATGCGAACTTAACCAATTCTTCAAAAAATGATCTCGCCTATGCAGACCCTTGGCTTTACTCGCTGAGCACACCTTACTCTTATCAATGGAGTGGAACGAAACCAGGGAAACTGACTTTTACACCTGGCTATGAAACTCTATTTATGGCTGAAAACGGAAATTCAGAAAAGAAAAACATCCTAAATTCCCTTCTTGGAAAAGTGGGCTATTTGACATCACAAAGCCAATCTTGGTTCTCCAACTACACATTTGAATATCGCATGGATGATTTCTCAATTGCGAGCTCTATCGGTGATAATGATTTAGATGCCAATCGCATCACTTTAGGGACGACTCAAACCGCACTTCTTGGATCTAGAAAAAAAGAGGCTTTAGCTGGAACTTTAAGAGTTGCAAGAAATGAGGCCAAAGGAAAGAATCGCACCTATAACCGCTATGAGGTGGGAATTACTTTCGCAAAGCCCGTTTGGAGAACCAGTTCGTGGGCCACTTCCCTTGGCTATTACTTTTTAGAATTTCCTGATTCAGACACCAATAGAAAGGACAACAATGTAACTCTCACCTCGGCCCTAGCGAAACCGATTCGCGATTGGTTTACTTGGGGTGTAACCGGAAGTTTTACAAATAACGTATCTACAGAGTCGAGTCAGTTTAGCTATACACGCTACACCATTATGACCACTGCAACATTCAATACAGCGTTCTAAGGTTCCAGCTTCTTTTTTTTAACTCATGTGCGTCGAACAGATTTAATCGATCTGTTCGACGCACATGAGTTAAAAAAAAGAAGCTGGAACCTACAGAAGCTCTTGAGTGAAGTGATCGAGCTGGTTCTGAAGGGAGCGCATCTGCTCCCGTGGAATTTTCAACTGACCGCAGTCCTTAAGCGATGTACTCACCAAGGGAGCAAGTTCATCGATGTGTTCAAGGACACCCTGGGAGTAAAGAAGTTTGGCTTGAAACTGAAGCTTCAATTCCTGAGGAGAGTCACACTTTTCGCAGGCCGACAAAGCATGACCTAAAAGATCAAATACTTCCTTAGCACCGACCGATCCACTGCGCGTGAGTCTATTGACAAGAGTTAAAAATGAAAGAGCCATTGAAAGCCGATCATAATCGGCTCTAAGTCCATGAAAGTCTCGAATCATTTTTGCTTCAAGCAAGATATAAAGTGGCTCCCCTTCCGAAGCCGATTTTGTCTCTTTATAAAGAACGTCTAAATAATGAGTCGGCTCAAGCATTCCACCGCCGAAGCGCTTTTTACTTTTGAGTGCACCTTTAGCAAGAAAGTGCAGTCGATTTCCGTTTGAATCCAGGGTTTGGAGCAAGAGATCGGATTCACCATGCTTAATCGATTTTAAAATAATGACCCGAGCCTTATGCATTCACACACTCCACTTTTATCACCACAGAAAGTGATACAAGATCAGTAAAATGACCACCGTTGATATGTCGGCTAGGGTGGTAAACAAAGGCACTGATCCAATGGTCGGGTCAATCCCGATGCGGTGTAAAGTCAGCGGAATGCCACTTCCAAGCAGAACCGCCACGACAACCGAAAAAACTGTGGCGGAAGCCATATATCCAGACAGAAGAAAGTCATTAAATAAGAGAAATCCCACACCAAAAACGGCTCCTGCCAGGAGAAGGCCTAGAATCAATCCAATACTCAGCTCCGTGAGCAAATAATTTCCGGCCTTTTTAAACTCGACCCGTCCACTTCGCACATGACCAACCGAAACAGCTGCAGCCTGTCCACCCGTTGTCGCTCCTACGGAAAGCAAAAGTGGGATCAGTGAGGCAAGATAAAGAATCGATGAGATGGGTTCATTCAAACTTCTCATAGAAAAGATAATCAAAAAGCAGGTGATCCCGCCTAAGAAAGACAAAAACACCCAAGGAATTCGCGCTTTAATATGGTCAAGAATAGACTCTTCCACTCCCCAACCCGCTCGTCCCATAGCTAGGAAATCTTCTTCGGCTTCTTCTTTAATAACATCGATCACGTCATCCACTGTGATCACGCCCACCAAGTGATTGTTCCCATCGACCACTGGAATCGCAAGAAAATCATAGCGCTCGACCGTGCTTGCAACTTCTTCTTGATGAGTGTTGACGTGAACGGAAATCACATCTTTATGCATGAGTTCTTTTAAAACCGTACTTTTCTGCGACAAGAGCAATTGCTTGAGACTTACAACTCCCACCAGTTGCCCATGATCGTTGATCACATAGAGGTAAAACGAAACCTTCCCCTGATCCCCTTCCGTTTGAATCGACTTCACTGCCTCTTCAACACTTAGGTTCTGATTGATCGCGAGGTAATCTGAACTCATTAGCCCACCCGCAGAGTCCTCTGGATAACCCATAAGACCGGCGACCTCTTCCGAGTCCTTTCTGACCATGGAGGAAAGAAATTCTTTAGACTCTTCCTCGGGTAGAATTCCAAGTAAGTCTGCGGGTGGGCTAAAGAGTTCAGATTACCTCGCGATCAATCAGAACCTAAGTGTTGAAGAGGCAGTGAATTCGATTCAAACGG
>CAZWVK010000063.1:0-14040 GCA_964636785.1 uncultured Pseudobdellovibrionaceae bacterium
GAACCAAGAGATGAGGGGCTTCTAAGTTGGCTTTCGCCCAGATGGCTAATTCCTTTTGATCAAAATTGTGATGAAGATAAAGCTGCCCCCACCAAAAAAAATAGAGCGGGACAAACAAAGCATATGCACTATAAGTCAGTATCTCCATCCGTCTTTCTGAATAAGTTTTTAGGAGTGGATCTAAAATCATGAAGAGGTTGAGGGCCACAAACGGAATCATTGAGGCGAGAAAAAATGGTAGGGGGTCAGTGTATGCGAATATAAAAATGAGAACCAAAGTCAAAGAGAGCCAGTATCTCAGGCGAAGAAAGATATTGCGCTCGACAAAAGCGGCTAAGAGGACAGCGAATACGACAAATAGAGTAAAATGGGGATTCTGTAGGATGAGTCGCTGGATATGGTGAAGACGAATTGTAGAAAAGTAGAGAAATCCCATCTCCTGATAATTCATCTGCGAAAGAAAGTATTGAAGACCAATTTGCAGCGGCTCATAAGCCAAAACAAGAAATACTGAAAAAACTAAGATCAAAGAGATTGAAACTTTAAATATTAAGCTCCTGGATATTCGAACTTTTTCATCAGAAAATTCCGCAATAAAAAGCGGAGAAAGGCTGAGCCATAATAAGCCGGCCTTCGGTGTTACAAGAATCGAAAATATTGAGCCCAAAATAAGAATCACAAATTTTGAAAATAACGATTCGACTTTCACAATGCAAATCAAGGAGACGATTGCTATTAGGCTTGTTAAAACATCAGAACGAACCTCACCAGAGCGAAAAACCCAAGTTGATACACTTATGACTAAAAGAACACTCAATGTTCGACTCCACTTTGAGGCTCCCTTGATTTTTAAATAATATGAAACCGAATAGAGCAAAGAGACTGCGATCAAACTCCATATTAAACGCGCAAGATCCATTGGAAAGACGGAGAAGAATTCACTGATTCTAAAGTTAAGCCACAAAATAAAGTGAAAAAGAGGTTTAACTGCGAAGTAAAATTCAGGTTTACCGGCAAAAAAGTCTCTAGTTGCAGCAACCGCCCACATCTCAGAGTCAGCCCAGTATTTGCGCTGGTTAACAAATACAGTAAGAAAGAGCAAAATCAACCAAGGCCTAGGTCCCAAGACAAAGAGATTTAGTTTTTCCCTAACTGATTGGATTAGACTATTCTTGAAATGAGACATTCCCAAATTGAAACATGAGTTGATCGAAAGATCTACGAGATGGTGATCTGAGTGGCTACAAGCTATAATAAATCAGTGAATAAACAAATGGGTTTCTCGCTCGTTGAACTGATGGTCGCCCTCGGACTAATTACAACCGTGGCGTTTATTATTGCTCAGTTCTCGACCAGTTTCCAAAGTCGCGACACAGGTCTACGCCGAGCTTGTGAAAGCTATACGGCGAGTTTAATCGGAGTTGTTCAAGAGGAAACCCCATTTCGAGAAATTATCGATTTCCTTCCCGTTGGTCCCGGGCCCGCGAACAAAACACCGCCGGGCTTTACACGCCAGACACGAGCCGTTCCAAATGTCGATGACTATGGTCCAGTTGGACTTTCAGGAGGAATGGCAGAATCATTTATGATCAATGCCCTCAATGTCGGAAATCCAACTGCAGTCAATCGAGGCGTACGTCTTCAAAGCTTTCAGCTGATTCAAGGATCTGTCCGCTCACTCGCCACCATTTACAATAGAAATCCGGCCATTCGCTGCCAGTTCGGCACCTACAACCCCATCACATCGAATGCCATTCCAATTCCAACCGTGTTTCTCAATAACCCTGGCGCGCAAGTTCGCATGAGAGTTGATCCGTACTCGATTTCAACTGGAGCTAGCTTATGTCCGACAATTGGAAGCAATCTTTTGTTCCCTGGCCCGCGCGCAGCCAGTAACATAGCAGTTAATACCGCTATGATTGGTTCTGGTCTTCCAAATGGAGCCGGTTATCCTTCGACCTATTTAGCAAGTTATAATTTACATGAATCGAAAGCCGTTGCAGGAGCAGAGGATCCAGCTTCGCCCCCGACGGTACCACTCACCGACATCGGCTCTAATGGTTCATCGATCACCAATCGAAGAGACTTGGGGCCTGTGGAAGTGGGGGACCCGAACTTAGGTCTTCGATTGACTGTTGAAATGACTTACACACAGGACGGACAGAATTACAGTTGCCAAACTTCCCATGGCTTTGAGTTCCCAGTGGATCAGTCTCTTCCCCCAGTGCCACAAGTCGTTGTGACTACAAATGAATCCATCCTGTCTGGCGCTAACGCTCGTTTATGGGATCATTGTGAAGCTCCAACGGGCTCTGGACAGTCAAACAATTCGGGAGATGTTCAAATACAAATCGGGCTTATTGGGTCTGCCACATCGGTTGAGCCGGGTATTCAGTTTCTTTGCAAAGATCTTTCATGGATCAGAGAGCCAGAGACATACGCTCGCTGTGTAACTAGAGGAAGCAATAGCATGGGTACGACACCAGCTGGGCAGTTCATAAATCAACCAATGGCTCGGAGCTCTCCTCCAAGTCCCTCCAATCCTATTCCAAGCGGTTACCCCACACTGACTTTGAGCGAAAGAAGTCGGCAATTCACGTCAAGAAATGGAGGAAAGGATCTTCGCCATAAGGAGTGGGTTCCCTGCGACCGTTTGGTTCAGTGCGGAGTTGCACCCAATCCCACTCGAGTTCAAAATGCAAATAATCGATTCTATCAACTGGAGTACTCAACCTTACCGTTTGGGTGTCACATCAACACTGAGGTTGTTTCAGTAGATACCGCTGGCAACAGGTCACCTGCTACATCTCCGATTTTTGTCGTCGGGGGGCCACACAATATGGCGGTCGCTAATACCTCGGTGACTTTTAGAGCGTGGATGGACGAGCTTTACCACCCGACCTGCGGACCAAGTACAGCTCCCGGCGGCGGCACATACTACGTGGCCGGCTTAGGAATGCTCTGTCCGCCGAATAATGATGGATCGGGAATCGATTACGGCTACCCAAACCCTTACTACACCTGCCGGGCTCATCCAAATTTCGGTCACTGGGGAGGAACAGGTCCCAATAATTCATGTTGCAGAGGGACGGGCTGTAGACCTTGGAACTAATTTCGACTTGTTAAACCAAATGTACGAATGATCCAATCGGAGCCCGCGGCACAGTTTCCATCGGGTCGAATGCAAACACGGATTCGAACGCAGCGATCTAAATTCGCGTTCGCTGCCCCAGGACAACGTTTGCAGTAGGCGTCGAATGCAGGGCCTGCAGCCGCACAGTTCAGAGCGCCACCGAAGCGTGTTGGGAGTCCTGTTAATGCTGGCAGATAGGCCGAATCCGAAGCTGTTTGAGCGATCACTGAATTCTGTAAATGAATCGCTAAAACATCAAGACCTCTTCGAAAGTTTTCTTTAAATACATAGAATTTTTCTTTTAATGCGGTCGGAAGATCTCGATAAAGAGGAGGCTCGGTCTTAAGAACGACTTCAACACTCCCACCTTTTCCAGCTGGGTCTGTAAAACCTACGCCTTGCAAGCAAACCAATCTCGGGTTTGCGGGGTTCAAACTCCCCAACGGATGAGGAACACAATGGACGGTAGGACTCGTCCCTGTTGGACGAGGCCAACAGACCTGTAGAACGCCGTCGGAAATGGACGTGGCTAGCGGACAACTGCCACCAGTTTCTTGCCATAAAGATCGTGCCCTTTGAACAATTCGAGCAAAATCATCAGTTACCAAATGTGCCGCGATTGAGCGCTGCTGCCTAGCAATCTCTGTGTACAGGGAACTAAAATATACAGCTGCCGAACCCATGAAAGAGATCACTAATACTAGAACAATGAGCGAAACGGACATTGCTGCAAATCCCTTCTGATTCCTCATTGATACCTCATCGGCAGAGACAATCTAAAGAAGTAAAGATTTCCCAAGGTTCGCTCTTCACCCAAAACTGTCGAGTGAGTGAAAGAACCCTCAGCCTTAATCAAATTGTTCGCCAGAAGCACATTGAACCGCCGCTCGAGATCTCGCCATGCTGTCTGTAGAGCACAGCTTCCAGCACCAGCTGCAATGTCCGGTTGAGGACACCAATTCTGTCCGCCGTTGGGATACATAAAGTACCGAATACGAATCAGAACCTCGATGCTCGTCGTTTTGTTTTGAAAGGGGTGACGTTGCTTAGTGATTCCAAACGCTGAGACGCGCTCTACGAAAGCTTCGTCATAGGTCGGTTGCATATCTGCGGATGATGTTGCTGGTGAAGAAAGATTGAAAAAGATCACACCCGAAGTCGTTGCCGTTGGCTCACGATAAAATACCGCAGTTCTTCGAACATCTCCCACTGCGGTGGGTGTGGCCCCCCCTGTGAGGCCTGTCGCCTGTTCTCGGTAAAATAATGAAACTCGAGTCCAGTCGCTTGCCGCCGATAGTTGCTCAAAAGAGAATTCAGCACTTGTTGGTCCCGTGAGAGACGTGTGATGAATACGACCAGAGAGGCCACCTAATGTCGCAGGCACAATACCATTGTCAAACTCCACATCGATAGCCTGACCGTAAACATTACGAAAAAGAGTTTCTGCTTTGTAGCTCACACTTTCTGCAAGCAATCGATCTCTCACAGAGTAATACCGAGAAATCGCCCATGATGACAAAACAGATGCGATTAAGATTAAGATCGAAAATATCCCTAAACCTGTAACCAGCTCCGATAATGTGTAGCCCTTTTGACCTTTCATTCCATTTAATGATACCCCCTCAAATATGAGAACGCCAGAATTAGAACCATCCCTGACCATTGTGAGATGCTCTACCAGCAAAAGGTTTCCCATTTTATGGCCGGAGAGTTCTTTTGAAGATTGGTTGCTCGCAAATGGAACTTACTCCTTGATTAAAGTCGAGGAAGTGTCCTCGCCCCAAACAGCCGTTAATCCTCTTCGACATAGGCTTTTGATGAAGTGCCAAACGGAGTGGGCGTGGCTTATGGATGCCGATGTTGTTCCAACAAAGGAACTCATTCTTAATGTTCAGAGTCTATTAGGCACGTCCCCCAAAAACCTTGTTTTGATTGGGGGGTTATACGGGAATTCGAAAAATGCGTCCTTAATGGAGAGGTCTTACAATCGCCTCTGTAATCTATGGTCACAGGCAAACGATGTTCCATTGGCTGGAAACTTATTAATTCATAAGAGTGTTTTTTATGATCACCCATCTCGACTTGATCAAGTTCCGTTTGGGATGGAAGAGTATCACTTGGTGAATCATGCGCGACAACTGGAATACAAAATCCAAGTTTTGGATTTTAAGATTGAGCATAGGAATGGCAAAAACTTTCATCAGTTTTTCGAGCGCGCAAGATCGCAGATTCATTTGGAAAAACAGAAACTAACGATTCCATTTTTAAGCTATGCCCTAAAACTCCTTCGATCTTTTACCCAGGCTCCACTTGAGACTCTGGTCGTCCTTTTATACTTAGCTATGTACGCTTCTTTTTCGATTCGATTGCGTATTTCAAAATGGATTGAAGCAGCTCCATATAAGAAAGACCTGCACTCTTAGCGCTCACTGCGAAATCTTCATCCAATGATAGATCCGGATTCGAGTTCGCCTCTAGAAAATAGAATTCATTGTTAGGAGTTTTTCTAAAATCGATTCTCCCATACCCACGCATGCCTAAAGCGCGGTAAATCCCAGCCACACCTATTTCAAAGCGCAAACGCTCCTTTTCTGATCTCCAAATCAGTTTTTTTGAACGAATTTTATTCTCAAAGCGATGCCTGCTTTTAAACTTGATCTTTTCACCAGCCACCCAATCGTCACTGGGAAATTTCAACTCACGTGCTGGAAATACAATGGGGCGATTGTTTCCGAGAACTCCAACACAGACATCAGTTCCTGGAACGAACTCTTCAATCAAAATCGGCTGAGAAGACAACTCACGCAGTTTTCTAAAGGCCTTCACTAGCTCTGATTTGCTTTCGACACGATTGCTTTGTGAAAGTCCAAGGCTTGCGTCTTCGGAGTTGAACTTTACAAACAAAGGATAATCCATCGAAATCGTGTTTAGCTCTTTCTCCTTGGTGATTAAAAAACTCATCGGAGTTTTTAGGCCTAGGCTATGAACAACGATTTTCGAAAGTCGCTTATCTCTAGTTAGCATCAAGGCTCTTGGCCCATTTCCTGTGAAGCAAACACCTTTGCTTTCAAGATAAGAGATCGCGTGAAAATCAAATTTCGCCTCACCAGACAGCTCTTCCAGGAAGTTAAAAACCACATCCACTTTTGAGTGATTCACCCGTTGGACCAATGGATCGATATTTTCATCGAGTTCCAGAAACTCAGGCTCATGCCCCATCTTTTTTAGAGTTGTGAAAAGAAAACTCTCTGCCTTGCACGGGCTATCGACATGTTTACTCTTGGCCAATCCAATTTTTAGAGGATTTAACTCCGGATGAATCAAAATCAAAATTTTCAATCTTTTCGCCATGACACTTAGCTTAGAATAATCTATCAAAAGTTCAACGTGAGAGACTTTAAATCAACTCAAATTCCTCATCCTCCTTTTTGTCTGGCCTGGAACCTAATTCCAAAGGACAAAAAACTGGCCTTGGAAATCGGCGCTGGCACGGGCCGGTTTTCAATTGAATTCGCGAAATGGAATAAAGATTGGTTTCTTATCGCGCTTGAGCGCACTCAGGCGAAATCCAATCGCTTCAAAGGACTGAGCGCAGCTGATCGTGAGCTTCGCGAAAATCTATGTTTCCTACGCGCAGATGGCGTGAATGTGGTGACTCACCTTTTTAAAGAAAAATCCTTAGATCAGATTTTTCTTCTCTATCCGAATCCTTATCCCAAGGCGAAGCAAGCCAATTTAAGATGGCATAATATGCCGTTCTTCACTGAACTCTTAGCAAAACTAAAAGCCTCAGGAGAAATTGAGTTGCGAACGAATCTAAACTGGTACGCGAACGAATTTGAGGACCGGATGATAAACACATTTCATCTTAAACTAAAAAGCAAAGAGGTTTTAGAATCAGACTTTAAGCCACAAACCGCCTTTGAAAGAAAATATCTTTTAAGAAATGAATCCTGCTACAGATTGCTTTTTACTTTTTAGTTGCAAGAGAATTGAAGTCGAATGCGGGAACCGGCTTCAATGGGTGGAGAGAATTGAACCTGGTTTAAGCTATCAAGAAACTCAGTTTGATTCACTGGAACCGGATCCAGATAGTCCACTCTTAAACTGTTGTTGATTGGCTTACATGGAAGCTGAATCAAACTCGTAGTTAAGGCCTGAGCAATTTGACCCATTTCATAGGTGTAATTGGCTGAACAGATGCTTCCAACAGTTCCAGGCTTAATAGGTCCCAAAGACATCAAAGCTGAACTCGGTCGTGATAACATCTCATATTGAAACCCATAATACCCTTTAACTCCGCCGCCCTGAGAGTTCTGGCTCGTATGACAGCTGACATCTCCTGGTCGAATAATGATGGAATGAACGCTCATACTTTTTGTCGGAGGCAAAATCTCTTTGGCTTTTTTAACCAAGGTCTCTGGAAGATCATTTTCTGTGAAGCGATAATTCGGAGACACAGCCCCACCATTTCCTTCAGATCCAGGAGCCCCGCCGCCTGTTGATCTCTCATCTTCATCAGAGAGAATAACAAGTGCCAAGTGCCCGCCCGGTCTAAAAAAGTCGCGATTCTCAACTCTTTGCAAAGCACGAATGCTCGCGTAGATTCCGCGCTCATCTCCCGAAGGACAAGATGGTCCGTTCGGGCAATCTAAAGTCTCTGACCTTTTGATTGTGTTTTGAAAGAGTGGGATGTTTTGATAATGAACCGAATCTTTTGTTCGACTGGAATTTTTTAAAATCGAAGATCCATTGCCAAAATTAAAAAACCGTCCATCCTGTCCCACTCCACCTGCAGAGACATCTGTGGATGTGATTGCAATTTGATAAGAGAGCCTGTGAATAGAATCTAGAAAACCTGGAAACTGATTGGCCATCTTCGTCTGCTCAACGTACATAGAGCCTGAGTTGTCATTGATAAATAAAATATCCACGTTCCCTGTCTGAACTGTGTAATCAAAGTCATGCTGTCCCTGAGAACCAGGGACGCAGGCATTAGGCCCATGAGCATTGTTCATTAAAACGCAGGATTGCGGCGGAACTGTGGAAAAATCGACCTTTGAGCAACCAGCCAAAACCAGGCTCAAAAATGGAAAGATTATTAAAAAAAGAGCCAACCAAGGGGTCGGAGCTCTGCCACATAAAACTCGCATACTTTGAAAAAAGTTCAAAATTTATACCAGGCCGGAATTGCCCTTAATGCCGTTCAGCCAATGTTAAAGAGTCCTTTTCTGGCCCCAGCGACAAAATTAGGCCCTCAGGCACGCTCTAAACGCTGCAGCGCTTCTTTCGCCACAATGTGTTCAAATGCCTCTAAATCGCTGTAAGCTGGCTTTATGAGAGTCATATCCGTTCTCCTCGCCACGATCTTCGCATTGGGCTCATTAGGCCTTATGAGCCTAGCAGTTGCCCTTTATGTTTTAAAACACGAAGCCAGTCCACCAGAGCGCCTTGAGATTCTGATCACAAAAGATCTCAATGCTTTGAGTGAAGCGAATTCTCTTCCAAAAGAGATCGGACAATTGGCTAAAGTTGAGGTCTTCGGAGGCACTGATTCCACAAAGATTTGGATTCAGAAAATGAGATTCCCTTTTAAAACTTCTGATGAAGGCACCCATGAGCTTGAAGTGCTTCTCGTAGACTGGACCGAGAATGCCAAAGAAGGCGTAATGGTGCAGTACAACCTCAATGACAAAGCCTCTGGCAATATGGTGTGGGAACTTGGTCGCACTTTCATTTTATCTGATCAGAGATCACTCTATTTTAAACTCCGCCAGCAATTGATGAAATGGCTGCGTCATTAAGTTCTTAAACTTGGCCCCTCTCTAATCTTTTGCTAATTCATCAACAACCATCTGGAGGGGAAATGCGACGTAATCTCGCCCTAGCTTTGTGCTTTTTATCGCTTATTTTAGTGTCAGTTATTTCAGGATGCACTCGTGATCGTGGAGAAATTGGAACTGATAAAAATCCAGTGAAGTTTTTCTTTGTTCCATCTGTGGATGTTAAAGTCATTGAAGACACTTCCAAAGTTCTTAAGGCCTATCTGGAGACAGCGACCCCTTATAAATTTAAGATCAGTATCCCTCCAAGCTTTATCGCTGTGGTCGAAGCCTTTGGAACCAATCGTGCCGATGTGGCATCGATCAATACATTTGGATACATTCTTGCTCATGAAAAATACCAAACGGAAGCCCGCCTCACAGTCATCCGTCATGGCGAGAGCACTTACAAAGCTCAGTTTCTGGCGAAAGAAGGATCCGGAATTGATGAGTTGAAAGATTTTGAAGGAAAGACATTGGCTTTTGTCGATCCAGCTTCAACCAGCGGATACCTTCTGCCTTTAAAAA
Organism: uncultured Pseudobdellovibrionaceae bacterium; assembly: GCA_964636785.1. Lineage (GTDB taxonomy): Bacteria > Bdellovibrionota > Bdellovibrionia > Bdellovibrionales > UBA1609 > UBA6776. The sequence goes on from CAZWVK010000063.1 coordinate 9,484, forward strand.
TTTTAAAAGACAAAAAAGTGGATATTAAAGATTCCATGTTCGCTATGCGACACGACAATGTCATTTCAATGATCTACCAGGGTCAGGTCGATGGCGGAGCGACATTTTACTCTCCACCGGCAGATGGAGAAATCCAAGATGCGAGACGTTTGGTACAAACTCAGTATCCAGATGTTGAAAAGAAAATTAAAATCGTCGAACTCACTCCACCTATCCCAAATGACCCCATCATTTTTAGAAAAGATCTTCCTGAAAAAATGAAAACAGACATCATCGAAGCACTGGAGGCATTTGTCGCAACCCCTGAAGGCAAAGATGTTTTACAAAAACTATCCTCAGTAACTGGGTTTATTCGCGCAACAGATAAGGATTACGATCCTGTTCGCGAAATGCTACAGGCACTTGGCAAGTCCGCTTCGGAGTTAGTGAAAAAGTAATGGCAGATTCAAAACAACCCATCATTTCTGTTCGTAACTTAACGAAAACCTATGACAATGGAGTGACCGCTCTCAAAGGAGTGAGCTTCGATGTTTATCCTGGTGAATTCCTAGTGATCATTGGACTCAGTGGCTCCGGAAAATCCACGCTCCTTCGTTGTTTGAATCGCCTGCATGACCCCACTTCTGGTGAGATCATTTTTAATGGTCAGCGTGTCGACAATGTGGAGGGGTCTCAAGTTTTGACTCTAAGAAAAAAAATCGCAATGATTTTTCAACACTTCAATTTGATTCCAAGGCATTCTGTTTTAAGCAATGTCTTGATGGGCCGACTTGGCTCCACTTCCACATTAAAAAGTATTTTTTCATTATTCACTTCAGAGGATCGTAAAAAAGCGCTCGATTATTTGAAGCTAGTTGGAATTGAGTCCAAAGCTCATGTGCGAGCCGATCAGCTGTCCGGCGGTCAACAACAGCGCGTCGCCATTGCAAGGGCATTGAGCCAAAATCCGGATGTGCTATTGGCGGATGAGCCCGTAGCCAGTCTTGATCCAGCAACCTGCCATGTGGTGATGGATTACTTGCGCAAAGTGAATGAAGAACTTGGCATTACAATGATCTGCAATCTTCACTTTCTATCCCTCGTTCGCCAGTACGCCACTCGCGTGATTGCGATGAAGGCTGGCGAAATTGTATATGAGGGTTCGCCTGCAGATATTGATGATGCTTGGTTTGCAAAAATTTATGGTGAGGGAGCAAAGGAAGTTCATGTCAACTAGAGCCGCGAAATTCAGTCCAAAGATGTTGACCTTCGATTCGATCTTTTTTGCCTATTCGGCATTGATCTTCTTTTTTGTCTTCGCTTACTTCCTATCTTTCTTTAGCGATTCTTTATCTTTTATTGGCGAGGACTGGGCTATCACCAATATGACAGAGATTTCATTTGGCTTTCTTGGTCTTGTTGTACTTTGCGGGATCTTGAGTTTCATTCTTTATCGAAAGAGAGTTGCAACTCTTGGAGATTATTTATTTTCCGCTGCGGATCGCAAACAGGAAATCGGACAACTGTCTTTTTTAAAAAGCTTTTATGGCATTCATCTCATTCTAACTTTTATAAGCACATTCTTTTTAAGTGTCCTTGTCACAGAAGCCAGTTTTTATGAACTGACGGATCCAGCCGGGTTTGCTGGAGCGGTCAGGCTCTATAAGGGCCTTATCAATGCGAATCTTTCGCTGCTTCCAACAGCCATTGTTGAAGTGATTGAAACTATTTTTATCGCGTTCCTTGCTACGGTGATTGCAATTCCAATTGCATTTGTTCTTTCATTTCTATGTGCGAAAAATATTATGACTCATCCCTTGGCATTTACATTTTATGCTGTGATGAGAACATTTCTAAACCTCACTCGCTCAGTTGAGCCATTGATTTGGGCAGTGATTTTCACAGTGTGGGTGGGTGTAGGCCCATTCGCAGGGATGCTTGCTCTTCTTATTCACTCAGTTGCCTCTCTTGCAAAGCAATATTCTGAGATTGTTGAGGCGGTCAGCGACGGTCCAATAGAAGGGATAAGATCAACGGGTGCAAATGCAGTTCAAACGGTTTGGTTTGCAGTCGTTCCCCAAGTGGTTCTTCCCTACATTGCGTTCACGATTTATCGCTGGGACATCAACGTACGTATGGCGACGGTGATTGGTCTCGTTGGCGGTGGTGGTATTGGAACCATGCTGATCAAGTATCAAGGGCAGGCGATGTGGCCTGAGGTCGGATGCATCATCATCGTGATTGCAGCCGTTGTATGGCTCATGGACACAGCGTCAGCGTATATTCGTGAAGCTTTAAAATAACGTTACAATTTTACAAAAAATCCAGTCGGGGATGATTTGCCTTCCGTTCTTTCATTGAAAGGCGCAAAACGAAGGGCAAAGGAGTCCATAATGAAAGCATTAAAAAATAGTTTACTCACTCTTTTAATTGGCTTTTCGTTTCAAGCGCTCACTGACGATGGTCAGATGATCAGCGAAGAAGATTACTCCAAAGAAGAGATGGCTCTTTTAGAAGAGCTCACTGGCAAATATTCAGGAAGTGATGGAGCTTCTTTGCAACTCCACCTTGAGAAAATGGAAGAGCAAGAGCCCGACCTCTTTAATTCAAATAAATTTCTTTTTTCTGCACTTTTAACGGATCAAAACCGAAATGAAGTTGAAGCTGAATTGACATCTTTAGATGAGAAGACTCAAACATTGATTCTAGCAGTCACACAGAATGATTGCGACGATCCTGGATGTTATTCCTTTGAAGGGGAAATTTCCGTTCAAAAAATCGACGACCATGGTTACACAGCAACGGCTGAGATAGAGGTTGTTGTAGATGCTGAAGACCTCTCTCATATTTACATGGATAACGAAGACGAACTCAAAGATCGACTGGAAAAACTCTTAGATGATGGATGTAAATCTTATTACGGAAAAAACGCGAAGCTTTACTCCTACGAGGATGACTACAAATATTCCGTGTATTGCACCTATACAATAAGTCTCTCTCTGACCAAGTGAGTGACAGCAGTCCCACACGGCATCCCGTCGAGGTGACATTATATGGCGCACCCTAAATTGTTTTCTATAGCTCTCTAGCGCGAGATCGCTATCCTTTCGTTTCCGCCTCGATTTTTCGTTTTTGCCGCGTAGTGAGCGCGGCACAGAAATCGCTATTCTTTAAATCGGTGAAACGAAAAACAAGTAAAAAGTTCACTCTATCAAAGCGCTGGGTCAGGAAGGACTGGTATTAGGATTTAAGGATGAATTTGAGTCTGCTTAGAAAATTTCTTTTGATTTTACTCTTATTGAGCTCTTTCGATCTGCTCGCACAGGATGCTGGTGTGGGCTGGGTTTTATACAATGCAATCACTCGACCCGAAGAGGATCGCGGATCAAAAATCAGAAATCTCTGCACTGGAAAATTCACTAATCACAAGGAAAATGAAAAAATCATAAGTGATCTCTATTTTTCACCTCTCCCCGAATCAGCAACTGTTCATGAACTTGATGAAGAACAAATTGAACATCTACAGGTCTGGACCAAGATTGAGAATGGTAAATTCTGCCACCCAGAAACTGTGAGTGATGTTTTAGTTCGTCATCCTTGTTTGGAAGATAGTTATTTCAATGCTTTTGCAAATGCCATCGAATTAAAGAATAAAATCATCCTCGATCTCTATTCGCCAAGCCCTAAGGAGTTTCATTGGGGAGATATCGATCCGAATTCCATTGAGTTTGAATTAATCATTAAATCCGAAGATCCAAAACTCAGAGATATCAATGTCAAAGGCTGGGATTTCAGCTGGCTCCTCGGATACAATCCATTTTTGAGCAAAGAAAACGCGTGCCCGTTTCAATATTCACTTCGAGTCCTCACAAGTGATTCTTATCACCGCTCGATCATTCTCGAAGATTTTCCTTTATAAAAAATTGAAAGTCTCAAAGAATAAAAGTTCCAAAGATTGATCACCCAAACCCAAAATTGAAGGAACCAATAGAAACTCTCTGAATGAACCATTTTTCTAAATGAACTATTCAGACCGAGTCTTGATCCGATAAAAGTGCTGAAATCCATCCCGCTTTGAATACGGACAATCAAAAAAAACCCGGAAATCTTTCGAAATCCGGGTTTACAAAAAAGGAGCTGGCATCGTGCTACTCTCCCACAGCGTCGCCGCTGCACTACCATCGCCGCTGGCGGGCTTAACTTCTGAGTTCGGGATGGGATCAGGTGTGACACCGCCGCTATAGACACCAGCAAAATGAATAATCAGTTTTTTATAAACACTAAATCTTAGCCCTCAAAGATCCGTTTCGAAAAACAGCCTTGGACTTAAGTTATCCTTAGCGAAAAGAAAGTTTCGTAATTTAAATTAAAAAAGCCTCACGACCAATTAGTATAGCTCAGCTGAACAGGTTACCCTGCTTACACCCGCTACCTATCAACCTCCTAGTCTCGAAGGAGTCTTCAGGGGGCCGAAGCCCCAGGGAAATCTAATCTTGTGGTTGGCTTCCCGCTTAGATGCTTTCAGCGGTTATCCTTTCCGAACTTAGCTACTCGGCAATGCAATTGGCATCACAACCG
>CAZWVK010000064.1:0-9219 GCA_964636785.1 uncultured Pseudobdellovibrionaceae bacterium
AAAGCGAAGAAGAAACCATTCATACATCTCCTAAAGCCTATCTTGCAGCTCAGTACTTAAACCAAGTTCTCAACAAAAGAAACCCCACTGTGAGTGATACGGACACTCCTGTCGAACGAAGATACTACGGATTGAAAACCGCAAAAGAAACGGCGTCACCACCACAGGTGGTTCGCGAGCGAGAAAATTGCTCGGGTCTATCTCCATGCTCCATTCGCCTTCACCACATTCAGTATGATGAATTGGAGATCTATGCAGATGGACGCACACGCCGCAAGCGTTGGGACTACGCGATGACTCCAGACCTTCGCTATCTTGGGACAGAAGGAATTGAGTACCAGACTTGTCTCACGGAATCGATCGATTATAACAACCGTCCGGTCTTGCTCAAACAATGTCTTTTCGTGTATGACCTCATAAAAACTCCCTAATTCAAAGTGAGGTTTTATGAAGAAAATTGCTGTTGTTCTTTCGGGCTGTGGTCATCAAGACGGATCTGAAATCACTGAAGCTGTAAGCACATTGATTGCTCTGGGACAAAACGGAGCAGATTTTCAGGTTTTCGCGCCCACTGGCGATTTTCAAGTGACCAATCATTTGACTGGCGAATCCGAGTCCGAAAAAAGAAATATTCTCAAAGAAGCGGCACGCATTGCTCGCGGATCCATACAACCACTGGAAACTCTCAAAGAGACTGAATTTGATGGATTGGCTTTTCCTGGAGGATACGGCGCAGCTCTTCACTTGAGTGACTGGGCAAAAAAAGGAGCAGAATCCACTGTTCGAAATGAAGTCGCAGAAGTGATTCGTTCGTTTTATAAAAACGGAAAACCCATTGCTGCGATATGCATCTCCCCGACTCTTTTAGCAAAAGTATTAGGAAATGAAGGGGTGACCTTAACCATCGGCAACGATTCTGAAACCGCTTTAGAGATTGAAAAAACCGGAGCTCAGCATGAGAACTGTGAGGTCTCTGATTTCATCACAGATCGAGCCCACAAAATCATTTCGACGCCGGCCTATATGTATGGAAATGCAAAACCACATGAAGTTTTTCAGGGGATATCCCGAGCCATAAAAGAGCTCGTTGAAATGGCTTAAAATGAGACGGAAATTATTTGCATAGAATTCGACACTTTTTCCAAGATTCAACCGCAGCGCTTGAAATGCCGATGGAGTCTTAGGAAAGAGGTGAGTTCGTGCAGAAACTCCTATTGGAATTCAGCAACTTGGATGAAGCCCGCCTGGTTAAGCGGGACTTTGAAAAAGAGCTTCCATTTGAAGTCTTTAACTCGGCTCAAAAAGAAGAGACCAATCAGGTTTTAGATAAAAGATCCATTCAGCTCATCATCGCGCAATCCAGAGATTTCCAACAGCCAGAAGCCGACCGCATTCTGGAACTTCGAAGCCTGGGTTACACCTATCCGATTCTTTATATTGTCGACCGCTCGTCTTCTCTTTCAGAGCGCTTTTCTTCTGAGGAAGCACGCGTGGTGTTCATAGAAAAGCCGTTTGAATTAAGAACGCTTCGTGGTCTCGCGCGCAAACTGATGACGGCAAGAGCGGTCTCCAAGCAGCAGTTTCGTCGCTTCCCTACAAACCAGACCGTTTATCTTGAAAACTTCGCCTCTGGTGAAAACATCGAGACAAGTATGTTCAACCTTTCCAAAGGGGGAGCTTATTTCGAAGTCGATAAAAAACCAGGGCTTGGTGTGGGTGAGCTTTTACGATTGAAATTTCATCTGGATCAGGTCGACAAGGAACATCAAATCCATGGGCGTGTGATCTGGACTACGCCCAAAGGTCATTCCAGTGGGGGCTATGGAATTGGCGTTAAGTTCATCAAACAAGAAGACATTTACCGTCACCTCTTACAGAGCGTCTAATAAATCGATTCAATTCTTGTCACATGAGCGTGTAAAAACCATAAATTCATTCGTCCTATTTCAGTGATTCTAGCCATTTAAATGGGGCACTCTCCTTGCTCTAAGCCGTCCTGGGGGCTTAAAGAATGAGAGGTTGGTTTTATGTTTTCTTTCCGATTCAATTCTAAACTGGCGTTTTCCCTATTTACGTTAGGACTTGTGATTGCCGGGTCTACACTGACGCTCGCATCCCTAGAACCAAATAAATTGAGTTTTGATTCCATAAGGCTCTCGCAGGCTCGCCAACACTTAAATGAACTTCGTATCAAACCAGAGCCAGTCATTGTCGCCGTGATCGATACGGGGTTAGCACCATTTCATCCTGCATTCATGGGAAAGATCATCACCAACGAGAATGAACCGATTCAAATCGATCCCGATGGCCATGGAACCCATGTGGCCGGTTTGATTGTGCAAGTGAATCCCCAGGCAAAGATTCTTGGTGTTCGAGTTTTAGATCGCAATGGCTTTGGGAGCTCTGACGATGTGGTTCAAGCGATCAAATACTCAGTTGATAAAGGAGCAAAAGTCATCAACTTATCCCTAGGAGCCGCTGATCTTCTGGGTCGCACAGAGCCCGATTATGAAAGAGCCATTCGCTACGCCCGAGAAAAAGATGTTTTGGTTCTCTCTGCGGCTGGAAATGATTATGGATCCAATAACGATATCGCCGCCGTTTTTCCGGCCAACACGTGGGAAGATAATGCGATGGCAATATGCTCCAACTCTTTAAACGGCCGTCTTTCCAGTTTTTCGAATTATGGACAGTTTCGAGTTCATCTTTGCGCGCCTGGAGAAGGACTTCTTTCTGCCAACTCAAAATACAATCCCACTGGCGGGAACAATGCCTTTTATGCAACCATGTCAGGAACGTCTCAAGCCACTCCACTTGTGTCCGGGGTGGCCTCGATCATTTACGGATTGAATCCCAAACTCAAAGCCTACCAAGTGAGAGACATCTTAATGGAAACGACATCAACTTCTTTTTATTTAAAGGGCGCCAGTCAAACGGGCGGTGTCCTCAATGCGGAAGTCGCGATTAAAAAAGCTTTGGACGTTCAAGCCGTTCTTAATTAGTTAACGTTTTACTGTTAGCGTTTTTCTATGGGCTGCCATTTAAGCCCCTCGTTTCCAATCCACTCACCACGAGGGCGATAGATGCGGTTCTTTGAGTACTGCTCAAAGATATGCGCAAGCCATCCACTGACTCGAGAAACCGCGAATATCGGCGTATAAAGATCAATTGGAATTCCCATGCTGTAATAAACAGTTGCGGAATAAAAATCGACATTAGGAAGCAAGCCTTTTTCGCTTTGAACCGTATCATCAATGGTTTTAGACATTTCATACCACTTCGGCTCGCCCGACTTCTTGGTCAGTTGCTCACTCATCTGCATTAGAATTTTCGCACGAGGATCACCGTTCTTATAAACTCGGTGCCCAAAGCCCATTACTTTTTTCTTATTCGCGAGTGCATCTTTGATCCATGCTTTCGCATTTTCCACAGTCCCGATATCTTTGAGCATCAACATCACTTGCTCATTGGCGCCTCCATGAAGAGGACCTTTTAAGGCGGAAATCGCACTGACGACGGCAGAGTAAATATCACTGAGTGAAGAGGACGTCACACGAGCTGCAAACGCAGAGCAGTTGAGCTCGTGATCCGCATGAAGAATCAAACACGTATCGAAAACTTGAACAAGTTCAGCATCCGGATCTTTTCCAGTGAGCATGTAAAGAAAATTCCAAGCCAAGCTTTGATCTCGTTTGGGCGGAACAAAGTCTTTTCCTTGTCTCACTCGTTCAAAAAGTGCAACCAACATCCCCATTCTTGCCGTCAATCGAAGTGCTACTCTTTTTTGTGCTTCAGGAGAGTCGCCCTGTGCTTCATCATCCCAAAGAGCAAGAGTACTGGCCGCCGTTCGAAGCCAAGCCATGGGATGAACTCCCTTTGTTGGAAGAGTTCTCAATGCTTGAACCGCATCGCTTGGAAGATCTAAATATTCACTGATTTGAGATTTGAATTTTTTAAACTCATCCGCTTTTGGCAGTCGATTTTCCCAGAGAAGAAAAACCACCTCTTCAAACGTGGAGTTTGCGGCGAGGTCTTCGATCGTGTACCCACGGTAGCACAAAGTCGCATCAACGATGGAAGAGATTCCTGTTGTACAGGCCACCACTCCTTCAAGTCCTTTATCAACCGCACCGCCGTAGACATCTTGAGCCATGTCAAAATCCTTTCTCTATATAGTTCGCAACTTCAGGAATCATAAAATCATAGCCAAGAGAGCCCACCGAGTCCACTCTCGACACTAAGTTCTGTCTCTCAATTGGACGTCATTATCTTGGCGCTAACTTTATGACCTTATCCTTAACCTCAATAGCTAGAATAGTCACATCGCGCTTAAGCTCTACACCTTCCGCGAACTTTTCAAGTTCGAACAGTAGATTCTGCCTCAGCTCGTGCACACCACGCGGAGGTGCGGACTTAATGCTTTGGCTGATGCGCTCCCAGCCATAAGCCTCGCCCTTTCTATTCTCCGCTTTAATCGCTCCTGGTGACACCAGAATAAGTCGATCACGTGGGCTTAAAGCCACCTGTTCCGTTGTGCCGGTAAAGGCGGATCCTTTCATGAGGGGTGGATGTTTCTCACCCAGAAGATGAAGTGCACCATCATCGGTTTGATGAAAAAGTAAAATGTCGCCAAGACGAACGAAGTTCAAAACATATTTTCGGCGATCAACAATCGCATAAAAGAGATCCAAATGAGAGGACTCATCCAGATGCTCTTCCAACTCATCTTCCAAGGACTTAATCACTTTATCTGGGGATTGAGGTTTACGCCCCTCCATTAGTCCTGCCATTTTAATAAGCACAGAAAGCAAGAGCGCCGAAAGTGAATGACCTGAAGCGCTGGAAAGAACGAGCCCGTATCTCATTCGATCTTGATGTTCAAAAATATCAAAGTAATCCCCGCCGGAAACCATGCTCGGAATGAACTTCGTTGAAAATTCAAATCCCGAAATATGCGGGAATTCTGTCGGGACAAGTGACCTATAGATGGTTTGGGCCACTCGAAGTTCACGTTGGACTTGTCCAATCAAGTGCTCGAGCTGACCATTTGCTTTCACAAGCTCCGAGCGGAAACGGGCCAAATCCTGTTCACGGTTTTGAACCTCTTCTTCAAGTTCATGTATACGCTTCTTTAACTTTGAAACTTCGTCTTCCACTTCGATATCATCTGGTTCTCGACATAGGCTGTCAATTCCTGGCCTTGAAATATATTCAAAGGTGAGCCATTCAAGAGAGATATGTTCAAGGGAACAAAAGCCACTTGGGAAAAAATCTTGCTTGAAATCAACCATCTTGGCGATGACAGCTGGGAATCATTGGCGCCATTGATGATTGCAACCGAACAGCTTTTAATTCCGTCCGATGTGAACTCTCAAAGCTATCGTCGACTTCATTTTACCGTATTTGAATTATTTAGCCGCTGTGAGGGCCTTAGCGAAGCGGAACGCTTAGAAAAGCTTCTTCATTTCTTTTTTGAGGAGAAGGGATTTTTGTTTCAGGACTCAAAGGATGCTTCTGAAAACAATCTGTCATTGAGCTGCACTTTGACGGAGTTCACAGGGCATCCGTTCACCGCCACACTTTTATTCTTACATCTCGCTCAGTCTTTGCAAATTCCTTTGTTTTGGATTCAATCTCAAAATCAAAGCATTTTAAAATGGCATCGCTCTGGCCGTTGCGAGTATTTGGATTTTCTCTGCGATGGACAAAAATTAACGGATGCCGAAGTTTTAAAGGTTATTGAAAAGCAAAATTGCCGCGTCGAGGTTTGGTCTCCCCGTCAGCTTTATCAAGGTTATTTGGATTTACTCACCAAGGCTCTCGAGCAAACAGGAAACTCAAAAGCACTGCTGCTTGCGTACAGTTTGCAAATCCATCTGGATGAGAGCAACACTCATCTCTTAGCCAAACGGGCGTTTTTGAGATTTCGTCTTGGTTATACAAAAGACGCTCATAACGATTTGAAAAGATACTTTTCATTTGTAGAAAAATCGAAGGCGCCTATTGAAATCATCGAGCTCTATGAAAAAGTCCTCGATGCTGTCGACCAGGCGTCAGACGTTCCGACCGGCCCCGGCCCCATTTACCACTGAGGTACGCCGTACCTAATCCGGCAATATATAGCATTTGGCGCAGTTGCTGCATTTAAATGATTCTGATGAAAATACGTTTTCTAAGCAGCTTTAATTTAAGCTTGTCTATTTCTTTGTTTACTTTTTTGACGATGCTGAACTCAAATTGGGCTCAGGCGCAAGAGTTCGATGTGAATCTTCGATCGAAGCTCGGATTTGTTCGTGACCAGGGGAAAACAGGGATATGTTTTGCCCATGCTGCCGCCGATGCGCTGAGTTTGGTCTTGAATGAGCGCGTCGGAGCCCTTTCGGTCATGGTGCAATACTTTGCAAACCGTGGCGGATTTGAAGATGTTCTGATGACTCCTTTGACCAATGGGATTCCAAAGACCTTTCAGGCCGGTCTTGCTTCGCGCGCTTTGAAAGTGGCCGCTGAGTCTGTTCTCTGTCGCGCAGAAATGGAAGAGATCGACACGTATTATAGCCGCAAAGACTTCGCCTCATTGATTGGGAAATATCAAAAGTACCGATCCACCTTTTCACCCACTCGCCCTGTTGCGATCATTCAAGAGGTCGTTGATGCGATCCAAGCTCTTTTTCCAGCCATGGATAGACATGTGATTGAAGATCGACTGTCACCATTTAAATCTTTACCGAAATTTCTTTCCGAGCTTATTGATGAGCATTGTGAATTAAGCGCTTCGGATGTGAGGTTGGAAGTGGTTGGCGATGAGCTCGAGCTTCAATCCAAAGATCGGATTCTTGAAGTGATCAATGAAGCTCTTGATCACGAGGCGATCGCAGTCATTCATTACAACCCTAAGTTTTTGGTGAATATGGATTCCTACTTTTGGGAGAATCAAATTGGCTTTCATGTGTCCTCTATCGTTGGCCGCAGGAAGGCTGACAATCGAGTGTTTTACCTGCTTCGAAATACGTGGGGCGAAAGCTGTCGCTATGCAGAGCCTTATCGCTCGCGCTGTCATCAAGGCCATATTTGGATTAGTGAAGCGGATGTTCGCGCCCACGTCACCTCGGCCGCTTATTTGCGAGTGCTCTAAGCGGAAATTTGATGCAGATCGCTTCCGCTGCGGGAGCGCCTTCTGTCAAATCTAAGACTGAACAAACACTTCAAATCGGACTGTCTTGCCGAACAATTGATGACTGGGTGGGCGCGAAACCAGAGCCTTTCCCTTGAGTGGGAGTTTAACAACTATTTTTGATGAAACCTGTGCGGCTGCTAAAAAGTCTTTCTCAAAAGAGCTTGCAGATTCTAGATGAGAGTCTATCCCACTCGAGCTCATCCCATCCGAGCCCGCTTCTCCACTCACCAGGACTTGAGCAATCTGCATAGGAAGAGGACTCTTTGCGGTGCTCTTTAACTTCTCAAACATTGGATCCATATAAATCACATCGAACCGATCCTCAGACTCCTGCAAATACTCGCGACTATCGCCTTCCATAAATTTCAAATCGACTCCCAGATCCACCACCCACGGCTCAAATCTTTGATCTTCCCACGCTCTCTGAGTCACTTGCGCTATAAGCGGGTTCTTTTCGCAAGAGATTACAGAGTGTCCCAAACACGCTAAAAGAAAGGCATCGCCACCAAAACCGGAACAGAAATCAAATATCTTTAATCGCACAGATGAGCTACGCCCTTCAATCGCCTTCAAGAGAAGACCACGCCTTCGTCTTTCATCTTCTACTCGTCGGCGCATTCGATCACTCGAGAAATCAGGACGAAACAGAGACACTGAGTTTGCTGATTCAAAGCGCAAAAACAATCCATCTTCAATTTCAACCACTGAGACTCGGTCTGAGAAAGCTGCATCTGAACCATTCACCTTAGACATAAAACAACGGCCCAAAGAAAGATAAATCCACCATGAATCATCAAAGCCCTTCGGGTGAGATGAAGCATCTTAGAAGACAATGGTGAGGTCACCGCCCGCATTCGAAAAGCCATACCCATAGAAACAATCGCCCCAAGCAGCAAGAACCCAGATAGAATAAGATGACGAGAAACAAAAAATCCGCCCACCGCTTGAAGTAAAAAGAAAACACCACCTTCAAAAATCAAAAAGCTTTTGGCTTGATCGAAATTCAATCTTGAAATCAAAGTTCTAAAGCTACCCTGCTCTCTTTTAAAAATATCTTGAAACTGTCTCACCTGAAGTGTCCAGCTCGCTAAGAATCCCAAACAAAGCGATAAGAAAATGCCCTCGACAAAGAACTCATTTGGGAGTGTGAAAAACTGATCTCTTGGCAAAACAGAAGCCCAAACGGAAAAAAACAAAAGGGGACCAAACAATATCGTGATCCAAAAATCACCAGCGCCCCACTTGTTCCAAAATGGCGTCATCTCTGAGTAAAATAAAATCGCCATTGCAGATAGCGCTGTCAGCCCAATCAATAAATTCCAGCTCCCAAACATCAAATAGATTCCAATCCCAAATGCCAAAAGCGCATTCACAATCGCCCATCGACGAACCTTGTAGGCCGCCGACCAACCCTTTTGAATCACCCGACTTCCATGCGTGATGGATCTACGATCGGTTCCATTCAGGTGATCCTGAAAATCATTGAACAAACAAGCTGAGGCATGAGCAAAAAGAGTCGCCGCCAAACACAATCCCATGGATACAAAATCTAAGAATTCATGCTGCGGAAAACGAAACCAAAGAGCTAGAAGCGCCAAAAAAGCATGCCCTAAAGTGAGTCCCAAAAGCTCAGGTCGGATGGCCCTAAAGTAAATAACACTCCAGTGGGGTTTTGGATAATGATCCGCCTGCACGATCAAAAACGTCGTGCGCTCGCGATCACTTCCCACGCCAAATGACTCTTGTGGAAGCGCGAGTTCTCTTTTTGAAAACGTTCCGAGCAAATAGTCTTTGTACTCAGGATCGGTTTTAAGCAGAGTTTTAAATGTGTGAGCCACAACCTTTAAGACCTATAATATAAGAGCCTTCCAAGGGGCTTCAGTTCATGAATGAGACTTTGCTCTTCGGGAGTTAAAAACTCTTTCAAACTTTGATTTAAATGTTCATAAAGCTGAATGGCCTGATCGTTCATCTGATCAAACTCCATGACCGAAGCCTCAAAGGCTGTAACACCGACAAGAGATTTCACATCATCCAAGGTTTCA
>CAZWVK010000064.1:9229-13966 GCA_964636785.1 uncultured Pseudobdellovibrionaceae bacterium
GTCAGCTTGGTTTTTTGCTCGGTCGTAAACCCACGACTTAAATAAGCACCGAACGAATTGAGATATCCGGATTTCAAATCTCCTAACACTGCCTTTTTTTCTTTGTTACGAATATCAAAGTCCAAGAGGTCATCCCCCCTTTGAAAGAGAAGTCCAAGCAGACCACCCATCTGTCCTAAGACCTCATGAAGATGAACATCGTAGTTTTCTTTGGCAATAAATGGAGCCCGAAGACACCACTTGAACAATGAAGCTGTTTTTAAATCATGAACCTGATCGAGCTGCTCCAAGTTCACATGCCAGTCCTCAATCAGCGAGTCCTGGATCCACTCGCCTTCCAAAAGATCTGAAATCATTTCTGCCGTGTATTGAATCAGTCTTAAATTTCCAAAACGAGAAAGATTCACCATCACTCGCGCCAAAAGATAATCGCCTGCAAGAACGGCATACTCGGGCGAGTACTTGAGCCAAGCCGTCGGCTTATTCCTTCTTAAATGAGAACGATCGATCAAATCATCATGAAGAAGGGATGCATTGTGAATAAATTCAATTGTTTGCGCCAGAAGATGAACCTCTTGATCCTTAAGCTTCAAATGTTTGGAAATCATTAAGATCAGTTTGGAGCGAAAGCCTTTTCCCGATGAAAAGAGTTCATCGTAAAGGTCATTGAGCTTAGGAAGATATTTGGGAAAATCGTCCTTTTCAAAAATTTTTAAATCTTTTAGTGAAAGCACACCTCTTTATGGCTTTAACCTTCGCGTTTTTCAAGCTAAGTTGAGACCTCATGAAGCCCATAGAGCTATTTATTCATTTTGATGACGCCGATCCGGCAAAGATTGTTTTTTTTGGCAATTACTACCGACTCGCGCATCGGGCTATGGAATTGACCCTTCCCCAGTGGGGACTTCAATGGGATGATTTTTTTCGCTTCCCAGGTGTGGGCTTTCCAGTTCGCCACTCCGAAGCGGAATACTTCCGGCCTATCCGACCGGGTCAGCCCATTTTTGCCACGGTTTATCCGGAAAAGCTGGGTGAATCTTCGATCACCTTTCGAACCGAACTTCGCGAGAGCAGAGATCCTCAGAGCCCTCTTTTAGCTATCGTCAAAGTCGTGCACGTCGCAGTGGATTTTAACTCCCGACAAAAAGCGAAGGTGCCCGAGCACCTTCGAAAAGCAATGGAGCCTCACTTAAACCCTTAATCCAAAATCTGTTTGGTCGCTGGAGTGTAAAAGACTTTCTCGTCGAACTGGTTCTCACTCTTTGCGACAATGCAGGTCACAATGGCATCACCTGTCACGTTCACTGCCGTCCTTGTCATATCTAAAAGACGATCTACAGCCATGATGATGCCAATGCCCTCAACCGGAAGTCCGACCTGATTAAAGACCATGGAAAGCATAACCAGTCCCACCCCTGGAACTCCGGCCGTCCCAATGGATGCCAATGTCGCAGTCAAAATCACCATCGCATACTGACTCAAAGACAAATCAATCCCGTAAGCTTGAGAAACAAAAACCGTGGCTACACCTTGCATAATGGCCGTTCCATCCATGTTGATCGTTGCGCCAAGCGGAACAGTAAAAGAACAGACCGAGCGATGCACACCCAGCTGTTTTTCAGTGGCTTCTAAAGTCACAGGAATTGTTGCATTGCTGCTCGACGTACTGAATGCAAAAACCATCACTTCATAAAACTTTTTAAAAAACGTGACTGGATTCAATCCGCTCAAAATTCTAAGCAAAGTCGGATACGTGACAAAAAGATGAACCATAAGTACAAAAAGAAGAGTGAAGAAGTATTTCGCCAAAGGCAAAATGGCATCAAAGCCTTGATCCGAATACACCTTTGCAATCAAGCAGAAGACACCAAGAGGCGAAACACGAATCACCATATGAACAAGCTTCATCACGACTTCATTCAAATCCTCAAAGATCTTTAAAATCCGCTGACCACTGGCACCCGCCATTGTCGCTGAAAGCCCAAGTAGGATTGCAAAGAAAATAATCTGAAGCATCTCTCCTGTGGCCAGCGACTCCACTGGGTTTTTGGGAATGAGGTTGATGATCGTATCCACAAGAGGTGGCGGCTCTACAGGACTAAACTCTGTCGATGATTCCAGTTGAAACCCAACTCCAGGACCAATCAAAGAGGCGATCACAACCCCTAATGTGATTGCCGCAGCGGTCGTCATAACGAAGAGCGTGACCGCTTTTCCACCAATTCGTCCGAGCTTTTTAAGATCTCCAATCCCGGCCGTTCCGCAAATCAGCGACACCAAGACAATAGGCACAACAAGCATTTGCAGAGCGCGAATAAAGATCTGCCCACCCGCATAAAACAATCCATCAACGACGAAATTCTTAATAAAGGAAAATTCGGCCAGTCCGAAGATATTGATGGCGAGACCCACCAAGGCGCCAAGAATTAGACCAAGTAAAATTTGCACAGTTAAGCTCTGATAGCTTATCCGGGGCATTTTGAACATAGATGGGCTCCTTGAATAAAGAGCCCATTATTCAATCATTCTAACTGAGATGTAAAGAATTGAATCCGTAAAGAAATGATTCAGCGAAAGCGGATTCAGTTGGCCGTCGAAGACGTCCAAGATGGTGGATCAGAAGCTGGGAAGCTATCTTCGCTGGCCTCGTCCACTTCGCTTTCGCGATGAGAGGTGTGTGGAACCTTTTTTGTCTTTTTAGAGGTATCAACTTCAACGTTGGACTTTCTTTTATCCATGATCTCACTCCTTAAAAATATGAGCCCTTAAAAAGGGTCCGAAAACTTAAAGCTCATTTTCTAAGATTGAGCGAAAACTTCATCGATCAGTGATGAATAATCTTTGCTGAAAAGTGCACAAATTAAGCGACAATTCCTTTGTAAATAAATGACGCCCCACCCATAAGACTGCGGTATTCGCATTTTGAAAAACACCCGGTTTCTCCCATCATAAGAAGAAATTCCTCACGGCAGGGAAAGCTTTTTGAAGACTTATTCAAATACCGATACGCAGCTGTATTTCCAGTTACAAGTCCGCCAAGAAGTGGAACAATGTATTTAAAATAAAAATCAAATCCCGCTTGCATCAGTTTCCACTGCGACTTGCCTGTTTCAAGAATCATCACACACCCACCGGGCTTGGTCACTCGAGCCATTTCTTTCAAGCCCTTCACCGGATCTTGAACATTGCGAATGCCATAAGCGATGCTGGTCACATCAAACTGATTGCTTTCATATTTCAGCTGAGTGACATCGGCCCACTCAAAACGGATCTCCAATCCAAGTGCTTTTGCTTTCTCAGGAGCTTGATCGAGCATTCCTTGGCAAAAATCTGTACCTGTGACTTCGCCACCCGTGCCCACTCGCTTTTTAAATTCAATTGCAAGATCTCCAGTGCCACTAGCACAGTCCAAAATTCGATCGCCTGGTTTGGCTTCACTCCACTTCACAAGCGATTTTCGCCAACGTCGATCCAAACCAAAAGTGATCATTTTGTTGGCCAGATCATAGCCAGGTGCAATTCCGGAAAAGAGATTTTGAATTTCTGCTTTTTGTGGACCTTGAATCATTAAAACGACCTTCCTAATGCGGGAAGAAGTTTCGCTAATCGATCCATCAACTCGCCAAATTGAGAAAAGTTTAATGATTGAAAACCATCGGAGAGTGCATGAGCGGGATCGGGATGAACTTCAATCAAAAGACCATCTGCACCTGCTGCAGCCGACGCCAACGCCATAGGAAGGACAAGTGAGGCATCACCTGTTCCGTGGGAAGGATCCGCAATCACTGGAAAAGGCGTGTCTCTTTTTGCCAATGCCACCGAGTTCAGATCAAAGGTGTTTCGCGTTGAATTTTCAAATGTGCGAATACCACGCTCGCATAAGATCACCTGATCATTGCCATATTTGGAGACATGTTCTGCAGCCAAGATCCACTCTTTGTAAAGCGCAGCCAAACCACGTTTTAGCAAAACCGGCTTTTTAGTTTGCCCAAGCTCTTTAAGAAGAGCGTAATTGTGCATGTTGCGAGAACCCACCTGATAGGCGTCCACCACGCTCTCAAAATCTCCCACTTGCCTTGGATCCGTGATCTCTGAAATAAAAGGAAGTCCGACTTGAGCTTTCACTTCCTTGGCCAATTCAAACGCATTGACTCCAAGTCCTTCAAAGGATTTTGGATCCGTTCGAAGTTTAAACAACCCACCGCGAAGACCTTTGGCACCCTTTGAGGAGACATATTCAGAAGTTTGTAAGAATTGCTCTTTCGACTCCACAGAGCATGGGCCTGCGATCACTGCAAACCCGGCTTTTCCACCGATTTCCAGATCACCAATTCGAACTGTTTTTTGTGTCATCGTCATGATGGGGTCTTTTTAGCGGCTTTGAAGCTCCTTGTCACTTATGGTTTCACATTTACCTTAGATGCCCCTCAGGGCATGTTCTCAAAAATGCGGCAACCTGACTCATCTTTTGCATTTTTGCGCTCAGAACCGGATCGTTGGGCCTTCGCGGAGGGCTTTGAGGATGGATTCCATTATTTTTCCACGCCTCCCAAAGAAGGAGACTACATCTGGGCTCCTGATTTCTTTATGGAGGACCAGGCCGCGTTTTTAAAGGCTAAACGCCTGATATTCTTATCCACTCGTGAACTTCGCGAATGTCTCCAGGCCCTTGTACAAACTCCATTTTCGACTCCTTTGGATTTCAAAGACTTCACTTGGGAGCCTGGAAAAAAAGAT
>CAZWVK010000065.1:0-13773 GCA_964636785.1 uncultured Pseudobdellovibrionaceae bacterium
ATGACCTTTCAAATGATTCACTTAAAAAGAGTGAATCTCTTACGCGTGATTGAAGCGCTCCAAGTTCAAATCTTTGGCTTGATAACCGTGACAAGCTACCTATTAGGCTTTCTTCTCTTGGGATTTAAGCGACCCTTTTCCAATATCCATTCGCATTTGAAGACCGTTCCATCGAACCTTTGAAGCTTGAAAATAAGCCTTCTCAATCGCTTCTTCGAGGCTTGGCCCTAATGCAATTGAATTCAAAACGCGCCCGCCATTTGTAACCCAGATTTTTTCGCTAAACTGAACTCCGGCATGAAGGAAATAACTGGATGGTGTTTCAAAATCCAAATCTCCCTCGATGCGAACACCCTTTTGCGGCTGGTCCGGATATCCAGGAGAAGCAAGAACAACACAGGCACTTGAAAGCGGCTTCCAGCGCAGCTCCGTCAACTCTCCTCTGGCAAGATTTTTAAAGACCTGACCCCAATCTCCAGCGAACAAAGGTAAAATAGCTTGGGCCTCTGGATCTCCAAAGCGAACATTGTACTCGAGTACAGATGGACCATTGGAAGTCATCATAATCCCAATAAAGAGCACTCCCCTAAAATCGAGTCCCATGCGCTGAAGACCTGAAACAGATGGTGCAACCACTTTCTCTTTGATCACCTTTAAGAGGTCTTCTTCCAAATTCAATGGTCCAACCACACCCATACCACCTGTATTAGGGCCTTCATCATTATCTCGCAGCCGCTTATGATCCTGCATGAGAGGAAGCATTTCAAAATCTTTACCATTGGTCAGAACCAATGAAGATAGCTCATAGCCTTCTTGAAACTCCTCTAGAAGTGCTGATTTTCCAGAGCTTCCAAAGGCTTTCTTATTAAAAACAAGGTCCGCTTTCTCTTCAAGCTCCTCCATATCTTTACAAATAAAAACGCCTTTTCCCGAAGCCAAACCATCCACTTTCAAAACATATGGATTTTTAAATTTTTGAGCCGCTTCAAGAGTGCTTTGAATATCATTCACTTCGAAAAATCTTGCCGTTGGAACTCCTGCCTCGACCATAAACTTTTTAGAAAAAATCTTGCTTGATTCTAGGCGTGCGGATGTCTGATTCGGTCCAACAGTTGGAACAGACTTTGATCTTAAAAAATCACTTAAGCCTTTATCAAGGTAAGCTTCGGGACCCACAATCGCGAGATCAAAGGAAAAACGATCAAGAAGAGCTCCTAATTTTTCAAAATCAAGAGGGTCTATACTGTGGCACAGAGCATGTTTTGCAATTCCATCACTTCCAGGAACCGCATGCACTTCAGTGACACTCTGAGAACCGGCCAACGCTCTAACCAATGCATGCTCTCTTCCACCCATCCCAAAAACAATCACACGCATAATAACTCCTTACGGTAAAAAATAATCTCGCTCAAAGGGCTCGGGGAGCCTACAACTTTTTCTTTTTCCAAAAAGTCTGTAACGATTCTTTGAAATTGATCGATACACCCAATTCGCAAAGCCCATCGGAAAAAAACTCATCATCCATGCTAAAATCTTATGTTTCCCGCCTAAGTCTTTAAAAATCTGAATCACAGCTTCACTTTCGGTGAGGAATTCTCCGTCTCGAAAGTAAATCACCGTCGACAACTGATGGCGAAGACCTTCAGGAAGAATTTTTTGTGCGGACTCACCCTGAATCGATGCAAATGAAAACGTGGGTTTTCTTACAATCAAATAATCAATAAACCCATTACAGAGGTTACAAGTCCCATCAAAAAAAACCACATTGGATGCCATGCTCAACCTATAGCCTTTGATCAATGAGGATTTTCGCACTGATCTCAAGCTTTTCTGGCGGCACATACAACCGATCGATCTGGCGAGCATGCTCATATCTCTTGAAAATTTCAGTCGCTTCCTGAAGTGGATATGGCTTGGATAGATAATCGTATTCATCCACGACAAAAATCGTTTGAGATTTTTCGGATGCTGTACCGCTATGATATTTGCTTAAGCGGGCCTGAGAGCTTGCATGAACAACTGGAATTCCCTCAGTCTCTAAAATCTTCTTTATATTCTGGGGTCGCTCGGTTTCTTTATTCGAATGAATTTCAAAAAGAATCTTATAAGGCCGTCTTTCACTGATGCGCTTGGCCCATTCGTTATCTGAGTCTGCCAGATGCTCATAGAGCGAGTAATCCGTGCACTTGATATAGTCTTCAATTTTTGGTGGAAGGTGATAAGTGCAATCTGGTGAGTTCAAATAGCGATGAAGGAATTCTTCAAAAATAATACTCTTGTGATGGAAATAAACCATTAGATGCATATGATGACGAGAAATCAAAAAGTCATCAAAAGCATATAAAGCTCTTCGCCCCAATGCCAAATGAAGCCGATCGTTGACCGGATGAAAAGTCAAATTGGCAACGAGCCAACTTAATTCCACTCGCCCGTAATTGGTGCCGCAATAGTAGGCGTCGCGCTCCAGATAATCCATACGATCGGCATCAAGTTCTGAACTCACGATCTGACCTAAGATCACTCTTAGGTCCCACTCTCCGTCACGATAAAAATCCTTATCAACATTAAGTTCTTTATCAATAAGACCGGCGATATGAAGAGGTGAAAACTCTGGAAAATTCTTTTCTAAAATCTGAGTTAATGAGGAATCCGTAAGAAACTTAATGGTGTAATCTTCATGATTGGCTTTTCGATTCGGATTGTAATTCGGATTCATCCGATACACATCCACCTCAATTTCTGAAACCTGAGGCATCACTTCTTCGGTCGTATGACTGAGCGGTCCGTGACCGATGTCATGAAGAAGTGCTGCAAGTCTGACCATTTGCTTGAATTTTTCTCGGGCTTTGGTCGAGGTGAAATTAAAATTTTTGAAAACACTGTCAAAAACTCGAGAGGCAATGTGAGAAACGCCAAGTGAGTGAATGTAGCGATTATGAGTCGCCCCTGGAAAGCTGAACTCGGAAAAACCAAGCTGTTTGATCGCCCTTAGACGCTGATAAGCGGCAGAATCGAGAACAGCGACTTCAGCTCGATTGAGTTCGATGGTTCCATGAACGGGGTCTCTGACTTCCATGAGCTCTTGGTACTCCGCGCCATAGCTTCGGTCAAGCAGAAAGACTCCGCCTAAGCGTGCCAGCTCTTCCTTGATTCCAAGGATCGTAATATCGTACTCCAAGAAAGCGGGAGGCTAGGAATGCAGGTTTATCATCAGTTGTTAGAACGAATTCTCCAAGGTGGAGTTGAAAAATCCGATCGCACGGGCACGGGCACAAAGAGTGTTTTTGGCCATCAGATGCGCTTTGATCTGCAGCAAGGTTTCCCTCTTGTCACAACAAAGAAAGTTCATCTTAAGTCGATCATCATTGAATTATTATGGTTTTTAAAAGGCGACACCAATATCGGTTTTTTAAAAGATAACAAGGTGAGCATTTGGGATGAGTGGGCCGACGAAAACGGAGATTTAGGACGCGTTTATGGTGCACAGTGGAGAAGCTGGCGATCCCCAGATGGAAAGACCATCGATCAAATTCAAAATGTCATCGAGCAAATCAAGAGCAATCCGGATTCCAGGCGCTTACTTGTAGTTGCTTTTAACCCAGGAGAGCTTGATCAAATGGCTCTTCCACCTTGCCATGCGTTCTTTCAATTCTACGTGGCGAATGGGAAGTTGTCCTGTCAGCTTTATCAGCGAAGCGCGGATGTGTTTTTAGGTGTTCCATTTAATATCGCATCCTACGCTCTTTTAACAATGATGATGGCCCAAGTGTGTGATCTTGAGCCCGGTGAGTTCATTCACACTCTTGGTGATGCTCATCTTTATTCAAACCACCTCGAGCAAGCCAAACTTCAACTCTCACGGACTCCGCGGCCCCTTCCAACCATGAGGCTCAACTCGAATATCAAAAACTTATTTGAATTTAAATTCGAGGATTTCACTTTAGAAAATTATGATCCGCACCCGCGTATTCAAGCGGAGGTGGCGGTTTGAAATTAGCGCATATCGTAGCCGTTTCAGAAAACAATGTGATTGGAGTGAACAACGATCTTCCATGGAGTATTCCTGAAGATATGAAATTCTTTCGGGATAAGACGAAAGGAAAAGCATTAATCATGGGGCGAAAAACTTTTGAGTCGGTTGGTCATCCCCTTCCAAACCGCTTAAACGTGGTTGTCACTCGCCAAGCGAACTATTCGGTGGATGCAGAGAATTTGGTTGTGGTTCCTGATTTGGACTCTGCAATCAATCACTGTGAAAAAGTCCAACACAAATATGGCGATGAGATCTTTATTATCGGTGGTGGAGAAATCTTTAAGCAATCCCTCCCTATTGTTGACATTATATATCTCACTCGAATCCATAAGAAGTTTGATGGCGATGTTTTATACCCAGATCTTCCCAAGAATCAGTTCGTCGAAGTTGAGCGTCGTGAACGCACAGAGCCCGTTCCGTTCACATTTCTCACCTACACCCGCGTTTAAAGGAAGCCACCACCAACCTTGGTCCAGAAAATCTCAAAATAAGAAAAAAGGCCTCAAGGCTCAATCTGAGACACCGAAGAGAAGGGTAGAACAATAAACTACTGGGAGTGTTACCTACTCCCACTCATCTCAAAGGATTGAGATCGAGAAACTTCAAGGAGGAAGGCAATGGGGTTAAGAATTAACACCAATACCGGTTCTCTCAATGCTCAGAGAAACTTAATGAGCACAAAAATCGGACTCGATAAGAGTCTCGAGCGTCTCAGCTCAGGTTATAGAATTAACCGCGCTGGTGACGATGCTGCAGGTCTAGCGATCAGCGAGCAATTGAGAGCACAGATCAGGGGCTTGAAACAAGCTCAAAGAAACGCACAAGATGGAGTATCATTGGTTCAAGTGGCGGAAGGCTCATTGAACGAAATCAGCTCTATTCTTATTCGACTTCGTGAACTTGCGGTGCAAGCAGCTTCAGACACGATCGGCCCAGTTGAAAGACAATTCCTTAACGTGGAATTTGACCAGCTCGTTTCCGAAATTGATCGTATCGCGGACGGAACGGAGTTCAATGGCACTCAACTTTTAAGCGGAACGGGATCCATTTTAGATTTCCAAGTTGGAACTCGAAATGACCCAGCCATCGATCGACTTTCTTTCGATGCCTCTAAAGCGGATGCAAACTCTGCAGCACTTGGAGTGAACTTAACGACGGTGGCCGATAAAGCTTCTGCTCAAAACTCACTCTCTGCTCTTGATTCTGCAATTGTAAGTGTATCGGCGATGAGAGCGGATTTTGGTGCGATCCAAAACCGACTTCAATCCACGATCTCTAACACAGCTGTAAGTATTGAGAACATGTCTGCTGCCAACTCTCGAATTCGAGATGTGGATGTGGCTGAAGAAACTGCTGAGCTGACTAAGAATAATATTCTTCTTCAAGCAGGTACTTCAGTATTAGCACAAGCGAACCAAACTTCTCAGACCGCATTGAACCTTTTGAACCGAACGTTCAGTTAATCTGACTTGAACGAACTGGTTCAAAGTCTTTAACTCACAAGTGAGGGGGTCAGGATGACTCCCCTCCACCCAAAAGAGCGTACGAGTTTCACTCGTAAAAGCTTCTGATTTTAAATGTTTCCTGCGACCGACGGGAGTAATCCTCCCGTCGGATTTTTTCTAAGCGTCCATTGGCACCAAAGTCCAAATCTTTTCTCACTCTAAAACATTTCTCTAAAGTATCTCGAAAACTGCCGATGAGTTGGTCATGGAAAGAAGGATCTTTCCGAAATGCATCCAAGGTTGGACAAAGCAATTCATGCTCACACCTCTTGGTACTTACTTTTCGAAAAGATCCCCTCTTCCAGATAGAAAAAATTAACAACTGAATCGTTCTAACGATTCATGGGGCAATAGAATGTGCCCGACGCCCACGGAAAGGGTGCCATCATGGAAGATGTAGCCATACAGGGAGGAACACATGGCATTACGTATTTCCACGAACGTGGCGTCCTTAAACGCCCAGAAGAACTTAGGTTCTACCAATATGGGGATGGAAAGATCCCTCGCCCGTCTCAGCTCTGGATATAGAATCAATCAAG
This sequence comes from uncultured Pseudobdellovibrionaceae bacterium, assembly GCA_964636785.1. Taxonomy (GTDB): domain Bacteria; phylum Bdellovibrionota; class Bdellovibrionia; order Bdellovibrionales; family UBA1609; genus UBA6776. The sequence goes on from CAZWVK010000065.1 coordinate 6,078, forward strand.
CTGCAGACGATGCCGCAGGCCTTGCGATCAGTGAAAGACTACGCGGTCAAATTCGCGGTATGAAGCAAGCCAGCCGTAACTCAGAAGATGGTATCTCTCTCGTTCAAGTTGCTGAAGGCGGACTCAATGAAATGTCAAACATGCTTATTCGCCTTCGCGAATTGGCGGTGCAAGCTTCTTCAGACACCATCGGTGACACTGAAAGAAAGTTCATCGATGTCGAATACCAACAATTGAAATCAGAAATGCAAAGAATTTCCGAAGTCACCAAGTTCAACGGAAGAGATCTTTTGAATGGCACAGGAGGTGTCATTGATATTCAAGTTGGAACTGACAACGATCCATTCAAAGATCGAATCAGCTTCAACTCTTCAGCTGCAAATGCTTCTCTTGAAGCGCTAGGATTAGTCGCTGAATCTGTTGCAGATAAAGAATCTGCACAACGATCTCTTGGTGCTGTTGATGCATCAATGACTTCAGTGAACGCAATGAGAGCGAATTTCGGAGCTATGCAGAACCGATTGAACTCTACAATCGCAAACTTAGCGATCGCACACGAAAACCTATCTGCTGCGAACAGCCGAATTCGTGATGCAGACGTTGCTGAGGAAACTGCTGAGCTCACTCGAAACAACATCTTGATGCAAGCTGGTGTTTCAGTTCTTGGTCAAGCAAACACCATGCAGCAAGTTGCACTTAAGCTCTTAGGATAAGAAGTAACTACTCGTCCCGTTTAAACAAAGCCCAGGCAAACACCTGGGCTTTTTCTTTTTGTGACGCACATTGCTTCCGCAGCGGAAGTTTAAATCGTGATTTTGAGATTCATGCTTCTTAGTGCTAATCACTTTGTATTATGTTCAAGCCGTTTCACTTTAGAATTTTTCTTACTGTCGCATTCCTCGCCACACTTCATCTCTTTATGCCAAAGGTGCGAGCAGCCAATCTGTTTTCAACGGACCTCACCTACAACACCGAAAGAGAACGTGGCTATATCCTTGGACCGCTCGGATCTTTATTACTTCCCGGCTTTGATCAATGGGTGGAAGGTCAGTTCTCTTCGGCGTTGATTTATTCGAGTGTCGCACTTGGCGGCCTTTCACTGGCCTCGGAAGCTGGAAATGAATCCACAAATATTAGCGACATCGAAGAGGCCTCTGATCGCCAACGACAAACCCTGTATGGGCTTCAACTTTATCAAACCATGGGATCCTTAAGTGCATTTCATAGTTTCAGAACGGCCGTGAAGTCGAGAACCCAAACAAATGATTTCAAGTTCTTAACAAAAGACGAAGACACAGGCGACTTATTAAAAGCACCTTTTGAATTTGAACATATTCTAAAACCAACTTCTTATATTCCTCTTGGACTGTTAGCCGCATTCATTGCAGCCGGATGGAATGAAGAACCCAGGCATTTCAGAGGGAAGGATGCGGCTTTTTCACTGGGAGTGTCTTACAACGCCGGAGTGGGCGAAGAAGCTTTGTTCAGAGGTTATATGATGCCTGCTCTTATGAATTCTTTGGAAAATGAGTTTTGGAGCAATGCTATAACATCGGTGACCTTCGCTGCTCTTCATATTTCAAGTGACAACCCCTACCCGCTTTCACAACTTGCTCTTGGGTATTATTTCGGTTGGCTCACTCAAAAGAACAATTGGACGCTTGCTGAAAGTATTTTTATTCACACCTGGTGGGACGTTTTGGTCTTTGTTTCAGTCACGGCGACTCAAGGCGAGTCCGCCAGCGCCGGAATCTTTATCCCACTTGTTCACTACGGGTTCTGAAGGTGCCAATTCCTTTAACCGAACCACCAGATGAGGCCGACAATGGTCGCAATAACCGCAATCAAAAGGTAAAGCCGGCGAAAGCCACGATCAATGGCTTCTTCGACGAGAATTAAATTTCGCTCTTCGGTTTTCACCGCGAAGTCCGGATGATTGACACGCCTTAAAGTTTGGCGAAGCTGTCTTGGAAACGCATACATAAACTGATTCATATCACGCAAGAACGTCATCGTATCTTGAGAAATCTTTTTCGTATCGACTCCAGATTGCAAAAGATGCTTTGAGTACTCTAACGATTCCGCCATAAAATCAAAATCTTTTGAAATTCGTCGGCCCACACCCTCAATGGCCACAATCGATTTAAAAAACAAAATCAATTCCGATGGCAAAACCAATCCATGCTTTGCAGCCAATGTGGTGGAATCCATAAGAAGCTGACCCAAATTCAAGTGCTTCATTGTTAATCCGACATAAGGGCCCAGAACATATGCCAAATCCTGTGCAAAACCATCCACGTCCACATGTTCATTATAAGGCGCGAGATCCACATAAACATAGGCCATGCGCTCAAAATCCTCTTCCGCCAGCGATAAAAACATAGAGGCAATGGCTGCTCTCGTTCTTCGAGTGAGCCTTCCCACCACCCCAAAATCAATCAATCCAATCTTACTATCCGGTAAAATAAACAGATTTCCAGCATGAAGATCGCCATGAAAAAAGCCATGGCTATATACCATTTTTAGATAAGTCCTTACTCCCAATCTTAAAATCGCCGAAGGTTCCACTCCGTCCTGCACCAAAGCGTCTGGGGCCGACAAAGGACGTCCCTTTAAAGCTTCCATCACCAGAACCTTTTCGCTGGAGTAGTCTGTAAAGACCTTTGGAATCACTATACTCTCATCATCTGCAAAGTTCTGACGAAAGCGTTTGATATTATTGGCTTCGACAATGAAGTTCGTTTCGAGTTGAAGAGTCCGTCCGAATTCCTTAACCACTGCCTTTGGGTTGTAAGTGCGAGACTCTGGAATATAGTGATCCACAAGAGAGGCAATCTGAGTCAACACTCCCAAATCTTCCGCAATCACCGCTTCGATTCCAGGCCTTTGAACTTTCACTACCACTTCGGTTCCGTTTGAAAGATGAGCTTTATGGACCTGCGCAATACTCGCTGATGCCAATGGCGTCTCTTCAAAGGTTGGAAACACATCATGAAGTCCGACTTGGAATTCATCTTCGATCACTTTTCGAATTGCAGAAAACGGAACTGGCTCGACACGATCATGAAGCCTTTGAAGTTCCACACAAAACTCTTCTGGAATTAAATCGGGCCGCGAAGCTAATACCTGACCCAGTTTTACAAATGTCGGCCCCAATTCCTCAAGAGATCTGCGAAAGCGAATGGGCGCAGAAAGGTCTTGAAGTTCGGATGGAACCCACCTTCCTAAAAGAAACTTTCCGAGTTTGATCTTATTTATGAGATCTTGAAACCCGTTTCTTGCGAACACCGCCACTATTTTTCGAACCCTTGCGATGTTTCTTATCTTTTTCATCTGAACCATATTTTCTCACTGTAAATAGGTCTTTACCTCGCGGGATTTTTCCTGACTTTGCACTTTGTTTCACTTCACGTTCAGTCGTGTCCTTCGTTGGCCTTTTTCCGCTGACTTTCTGAGGCTCAAAATCCACCGGCATAAAATCCACTTGCCCAGCCTCAATATCCGTTCGCATCACTTGGACTTTCATCAGCTGACCAAGTTCAATCACATCTTTTGTGCGCTTATCAACCAGACAGACACGGTCCTGATCAAACTCATAACGACCTGGCCCCAACATGTCTAACTTCACCAAACCATCCACATCATACTGGCGAAGCTGAACAAACACTCCAAACTTTGCAACCGATGTGATGACTCCTTCAAACTGTTCACCAACAAATTTTGCCATGAAACGCGCTTTTTTAATCGCCTTCACCTGGCGCTCCGCTTTCACCGATCTTTGCTCGCAGGCACTGATCATGGTGCCAATGCTCTCTAAGGTGCTCTCTCCAAGCAATGAGTAACCTTTCTTTGGATAAAGGAGAGCCTTCATCAAACGATGCACCACAAGATCCGCGTATCTACGGATGGGTGAAGTGAAATGAGTGTAATCCGGAAAGGCCAAGCCAAAATGACCAATGGGCTGTGCGGAGTACTTGGCCTGTGCGAGGGATCTCAAAACCAAAGTGCTCACAATAGCATGCTTTGGGTGTCCTTCAAAATGCTCAAGCGCGCGAGAGAGCCTCTTTTGTAAGTGCCCGGCATTTAAATTCTGATTATAACCAAAAGCATTTAAGTAGCGGCCCAGTTGATCAATGGCATCTTCTTTGGGTTCTTCATGAATGCGGTACAATGCATCGACTTCTTTTTCTTTAAAAAATCTCGCCACCGCCACGTTGGCCATTAGCATCAGCTCTTCAATCAAGCGATGAGCAAAAAGTCTTTCACTTTGAAGAATATCCACAGGAAATCCAGCTTCATCGAGTTCGATTTCAGTTTCAGGTAAATCCAGATCCAAAGAGCCTTCACGAAATCTCTTCGCCATTAAAACTTTCGCCAGATCTTTTGCTCTCAAGATCTCATCTTTCACATGCTCAATCTTTTTAGGAACCACTCCGTCAATCACTTCTTGAGCTTCACCATAAGTGACCCGGGCTTTTGATTCCATCAGTGCTTCGTAAAATTCACTCGATAAAAGATCACCACTGAAACTCAGTTTCATATCGGCCACAAAACAGGCGCGGTAAACATTCGGCTTCAAAGAACAAAGTCCATTGCTGAGCTTCTCAGGAAGCATAGGAGCAACAAAGCTTGGAAAGTAGGTGCTGTTCCCTCGCTCATAAGCGTCTGCGTCCAAAGCAGAGTTTGCTTTCACATAGTGACTGACATCTGCAATCGCAACCACCAAACGAAAACCCTCACGATCTGTTTCTACATAAACGGCATCGTCGAAGTCCTTCGCCGTCACACCATCAATCGTGATGAGATTTAAGTCCGTAATGTCTTTTCTGTCTTTGAAATCTTCCTTTTCAATTTCAAAGGGAAGATCTTCGGCTTCAGCCAAAGCCTCTTTGGAAAACTCAAAAGGAATCGAATGCGAGTGAAGAACTCTTAGAGAGTCATTTTGCGGATTTTCCATATCTCCGATCAAAGCCACCACTTGACCACGAAACCCCTGATCCGAATCGGGATAGGATGTGATCTCTGCCGCGACCCAATCTTTGTCCTTCACATCCAGCTCTTTTGGAACCTCCACCTTGAGATCAGCACCCCAAGCAAAGCTCTTATCAATCAGCATTCCATACCCAGGGCGGTTCTGAAGAAACTGCCCCATCACCCGTTTGACGGCGCGTCCCACAACTTGAGTGATCTCTCCTCTTGTTCGTGTGCCACCTGGCTCCTTAGACACCCGGATCACCACACGATCATTGGACATCACACCTTCCATAGAATGGCGTGGAATATAAACGTCATCTTCATTGGGGTCGTCAGGAATAAAAAAACCAAACCCATCAGGGTGGCGCTTCACCGAACCTTCTAACACTTTTAAATTCTTCTTCATTGCGCCCATTCTAGGCTCCTAGATTCCAAAAAACAAAGTAGAACCGCATAGGTTCGTTAGACTTGACCTCCTGCGCGAAGGTGGGTAAGCCGCTCTAAGGGATAATGAGGAGGGGGCCTTATGTCAGACCACAAAAATCAAGTTCCAGTACTGAGTTTGAAAGCCTATACCAGCGGCAGTTCCGGGGACCGAGACCAATTCATCGCAGAACTTTTCGCAGGTCTTAAGAAGTATGGTTTTATTATTCTCAAAGACCACCCCATTCAGACTTCACTCCTTAGAGAGGCCTATGCGCTCAGTGAAAAATTCTTTCGTTTGAATGATGAGCAAAAGCTCGCCTATGACAAGATCGAAGGTGGCCAACGTGGTTACACGGCTTTCGGAAAAGAACATGCGAAGGATTCGAAGTTTCCGGACCTTAAAGAGTTTTGGCATGTCGGGCGCGATCTGGATAGCAACCATCGTTTGAAATCCTTCTTTCCAGACAATGTTTGGCCTGAAGAGGTCGCAGGCTTTAAAGAAACATTTCAAAGTCTCTTTAAAGCATTGGATGACACTGGCCGAATCATGCTTGAAGCACTGACATTTCCTTTGGATGTTCCAAAAAACTATTTCCACGATATGACGGACAATGGAAGTTCCATTCTAAGACTTCTTCATTACCCACCCATTCCAGAAGGCGCGGATCCAAATTGCATTCGTGCAGCTGCGCATGAAGATATCAATCTGATCACTCTGCTTGTGAGTGCACAAGGCGCTGGCCTTGAACTCTTAACTCGTGAGGGAGAGTGGATCCCAGTTGAAACAGAGCCTGAAAACATCATCGTCGATTCGGGTGATATGTTGGCACGGATTACAAACGACGTGATTCCTGCGACCACTCACCGTGTGGTCAATCCGAAAGGCGAAAACAAAAGCCGCTATTCGATGCCGTTCTTTATGCATCCTAACCCGGACGCCAATCTTGAGTGTATAGCCTCTTGCCGTGGCGCGGGTCCAAAATACCCCCCAATTCTAGCGAATGATTTTTTAATGGAAAGACTTCGCGAAATCGGCTTAACTAAATAAAAAAGGGGGATTCATGAGAACGATTATTTTAGTGGTCCTAGCGTTATTTTCACTGAGTGCATTTGGATACAAAACAGGAGTTCATTCCTGCAAAAACGCAAACCCAGCACTCCCCGACAATGTCTATGATATTAAAGATTTAAACGTCGACGGCAGCACTCTTCCATTTGTACAACTCACTCGTCATCATCTGGATCGCGAATCCGGCGAGATCTACACCTCGACCATCAAAGGAATCGCAACGGTTTCCAGCGTAAAAACGAGTGAGTATCTTTCAGTCAATCAGGTTCGCCTCGAGTTTGTGAACGATAAGTTCATCAACTGCAAAGAATAAAAGTTAACTTAGGCGCGATAACTGAGCCTGTAATGTCTCAATGAGCGCCTTGTTCTCCGCAAGCTGCGCGCGTCCTTGTTCCACAACTTCAGCTGGCGCATTCGCAATAAAATTCTTATTGCTTAAGCGCTGATTCAAGCCCGCCTGATCTTTCATCAATTTCTCAACCGTCTTTTGAATGCGCTTGATTTCCTCTTCTAGATCCACAAGACCCTCAAGTGGAATCACCACATCCGCCTTAAAAGTTTTTACACTCACAGGTTGAACGGCACATTTAGAAAAAGATTCCACAGGTCCAATCTCACAAGCAGAAAGCTTCCCAAGTGTCATGATAAACGCCTTATTGGCGCCAAGAATTTTTTGAGTGTCTCCATCCTGAGGATTGATCAACACCTTGATCTTCTCCCCAGGCTTGATTCGATTTTCGCCGCGAATATTTCGGATCGCAGTAATCACTTCTCGAACTAAATCCATTTCATCAGCGACCTTATCTGAGCCCAGCTCAAGCAAGGCCTTGTCTCCAGTCGGAGTTGGATAGGTGTCTACACAGACTGATTGACTCTTGATCGGAAGCTTTTGAAAAATCTCTTCGGTAATAAATGGAGTGAATGGATGAAGAAGTCTGGCAATTCGATTTAAAAGATGAGCTAGAATAAGCTGAGTCGCTTTTTTCTCTTTGGACTCCTCACCATACATAATCGGCTTAATAAACTCCAGGTACCAATCACAGAACGAATGCCAAACAAAAGAATAAAGGCTGTTCGCTGCATCAGAGAATCGATAGTTCTCCATGGCCTCATGAACCTCTTGCTCGACTTCTGAAAGCTTATGAAGAATCCATTTGTCCGCATCACTCAAATCCAATTTATTTGGAAGCGTATTGATATCGGCTTTTGAAAAATCAACTCCATCCA
>CAZWVK010000066.1:0-13294 GCA_964636785.1 uncultured Pseudobdellovibrionaceae bacterium
TGTTAGAGACTATCATTAGGTTCAGGGGGAAGTAAATGAGTGAAGTTCTAGTGACAGGAGCGACTGGCTTTGTAGGATCCTGGCTAACGAGACGTTTGCTGAGGGAAGGCCATCGCGTTCGCGTTTTATGTCGGAGTGCAAGCAAACTGGACCAAGACCTAAAAAGAGATTGCGAGATTTTTATTGGAGACATCACGGATCCAAAAAGCCTAATCACTTCAATGACTGGAGTTTCAAAGGTTTATCACTTAGCCGGACTTGTTGCCTACACAGATGAAATGCGCTCGCAGATGGAACTCGTTAATGTAAAAGGCACTGAGAACGTAATAAACGCATGCATAAGCTTACAGGTCAAAGAGCTGATATACATGAGTTCTGTTGTTGCAATTGGCGCCAGTCATAATCCTGAAGTTTTAAATGAGAATAGTCCCTATACGATCTCAGATTTGAATCTAGGGTATTTTGAAACCAAACGAAAAGCGGAAGAGCTTATTGTTCAAGCGAATCGGAAAAACAATCTTAAGGTATTTATTCTTAATCCTTCGACCATCTATGGTCCGGGAGATTTCAAAAAAGACAGCCGAAAGATACAGCTCAAGGTCGCACAAGGGAAGTTTCCATTTTATACTTTTGGCGGGGTGAGTGTTGTTTCAATCAATGATATTGTAGAAGCCGCAATTCGAGTGAGTCAGCTCGGACGATCTGGGGAAAGATATATTTTAAGCGGAGACAATATCACTATTAAAGAACTTTTCGAACTTATAGCCAGTGAGATGAACGTCAAGGCTCCTTGGATTCCACTCCCCACACCTATCGTTCGCGCGCTCGGACGATTTGGAAAACTGAGTCGAGAGTCCTCGTTCACGTCGACAATGTATCACTGGTTTGACAATAAAAAGGCGCAAAAAGAGCTCGGCATCCAGTTTAAATCTTCGCGCGAAGCGATTAAAGACTCCATCAGTTGGCTCAAATCCCATCAGAATGAATTTTAAATATATACATCTTTATTTAATTGGATTCCTCTCAACGGCTTTAATTCTTCTCATTTTTGCAGCTATAGGCTATTTTTTCTTTATCCCAAATGTGAACCAGCTTGATGAATGCTTTACGACCTCACTTTATAAAGTGGATATTTGTGCGAAGAACTCGAACTACGTAAAGCTCAATCAAATCTCTCATATTGCCAAACGAGCCATTATTGTTTCAGAGGACGGAACTTTCTATGCACATCAGGGTTTTGATTGGTATGAGCTCAAGCAGAGCTTTCTTCAGAACTTAAAAAGTGGAAGCTATAGACGTGGCGGTTCAACGATCACTCAACAGCTTGCAAAGAATGCTTTTCTTTCTAGTGAGAAAACTATTTTTCGTAAGCTTTTAGAAGCTTTCACTGCTTATAAAATAGAAAAGAGGTTTTCAAAGGATGTCATTTTCGAAAAGTACTTGAATATGATTGAGTTCGGTCCAAATATTTATGGAATTAAAAAGGCATCTGAAACTTATTTTCATAAGTCACCAAGACGTGTTCACATGTTAGAAGCGGTCTGGCTCGCTCACCTTCTCCCCAATCCTAAGGTTTATTCTCGTGGGATTCGAGATGGAAAATTATCTCAATTCTCCAAAGAGCGTGTTCAGATTCTACTCCAGAGACTATTGAGGTATGGTGATATCAATCAAAGACAGTATGAGTTCGCGAAAGATCGCATCTCAGATTTTCCTTGGATGCACTTGAGTATTGAAGATTTCGAAAATATAGACCAGCCGACGTTCGATCCTACAGAACAAGAGCGAGCTCTTGAAAAATTGATGGAGAGTGACGATTGGGTTGAGGATGAGGAAGAACCTTAGCCGTGCCCGCCCATCAAAAACTTCTCATGAGATGTGTCTTCCTGAATATCAATACGTAACTCTGAGTAATACTCATAAATGCGTGCCTTGATTTCTGCCAATTCCTTCAATTGGAAAACACTCTGGCGAAATTCAGAAGACTTTGGAAATCCAGATGAGTACCAAGCTGCAAATTTCTTAAGTTGAAGACCAACCAGGCGATCATCATAAAAAGACATCAAGCGCTCATTGAGCCGTTCAAAAAGTGCAATCATTGAAAGTTCAGGTTGATAGCTGCTCTCGCCCTTCAACTGAGAAAGGGACTGACTGAAAATATAAGGATTCTTCAAGCACCCTCTTCCAATCATCACACCATCGCAACCGGATTTTAGAAGTGCTTCGTTGGCCTTCTCGGGCGACGTCAAATCCCCATTACCAAGAATTGGAAGCTTGCTCTTTGATTTGACCTCTTTGATGTACTCCCAATCCGCAAGGCCCGAATAACCTTGCGCTCGAGTCCGACCATGAATCGCAACCCAGGTGATCCCTTCATTATAGGCAATATGAGCAACTTCATCTGAGTTCATTGAGTGCGCATCCCACCCCGTTCTCACTTTAATTGTTACAGGGATTTGCACAGAAGATTTTACAACCTTTAAAATATCCTGAAGGCGACCGAGATCTTTTAAGCATGCAGAGCCAGCACCTTTTTTAACGACCTTGGGAACAGGACAACCAAAATTAAGATCAACAAAGTCCGCTCCCATTTGCTCAACCTCTTTGGCCGCAAAACTTAAGTCTTCAAAGCTTTCTCCAAAAATCTGAATGCCTATAGGGTGTTGAGCAGCTTCGAACTCCATCAGACGCCGGGTTTTTTCACTGGCATGTTTAAGGCCAGTCGCACTGACGAGCTCAGTGACGACAATACTCGCCCCTAATTCTTTCATAAAGGTGCGAAACGGACGATCCGTGATTCCAGCCATAGGAGCGAGAACGAAAGGATTGGATCTGAGGTGGCTAAGCAACTGTTCTTGATTCTTCACAATTTCTGTTTACCTTGACATATTACGCGGTCCACCATAAATTTTGTTTGTTCAACAAGCAACTTAAGTCTGCTTCCGGTTGCATTCGAGCAAAAGAATTTTTTACAAAAACGCGATTATTAGAAACAGAAAGATTTAGCCAAAGGAGATCTCTATGCTTTCAGAAGACTTCTCATTACAATTTGATGGCTTTTCCCCATCAGAAGAGGTTGTTCGCAAAATCAGGATCGCACTGAGTGACCTTTATTTGCTGGCTCCTCACCGCTCATTTTTAAAAGCGACCTTTCGCTCACTCAACGAGACTTTCGTCGGTGAAATCGATATTATTTCTCAAGTCGGGAAATTTAAAGTCTCACTGGATGGAAAGGATTTTGAGTCGCTCACCCAAAGTGCCATTGAAAAGATTCGCTGGCAGCTGGACTCCTGGAAAGCGACTCGATTTATTTAAGCCGAAGATCTATCGACAGCTTCGACCCCAGGTGTTGGCTGTGCGATCGCCGACACCGATGTGTACGCCAGTAGATCCATAGTACCCAAGCGCACGCACCTCGCCTCTTTTTCTATATTTGCAAAGCTCATCAAACGCTTTTTTCGCATGAGAGCTTGAGCAAAAGCGCACATCCACTGATGTTCCATATGGATGTCGGCCAGCCGCGCCCCCAACGTTTTTATTATAAGGCTCTGGTCTCCACCAATTGTAGATTTGCGAAACACAGATTCCTTTTTTAGATAGGGCCTGAACCAACTGAATGGCTTTCACAGCGTATTTCCAAGTGCTTTCACTCGGATGAATCAACCTGTGAGGCTGAGAGGATCCATATGTGCAGCGAAAGGTGCTTTTGCTGGATGGATTTGGGCGCTCAACCTGTGAACACCAGCTTGAACTTCCTGTCATGCTCTTACAGTAGTTGAGAAACTGGGATCGCTTTTGATTTCCTTGATTGACCGGCTTCACTTGTGAGGAAGATGCTCTTGCACATCCTAGAATCTCAAAGAGATCGGGCATGGATTCCAAATCATCCTCGGCGAAATCTTCAACATGCTCGGAGAAGCTCATGTTTAGAGAATGTGCGATAGCATCCTGGACAAAGGCCGTGGACGCGAATGAAATTGCAAAACTGATGATTACACTTTTAAAATCTAAACTTATCTTTTCCATAGGGTTCATATCGGAAAAGGACAGCGAAGATCTTTAAGTTTTCTAATTGAACTAGACATTTTTAAGACTAAGGCGTGAAGTGCTTTAATACCGCACACAGGGAGTTTGGAGTGAGGTGGATTCTTATATTGGCATCTTCTTTTTCATTCGCCCTATGTGGTCATGAGTTTTATTTAAGAATGACTGGTCCTGTTTACTCTCACATCACTACAAACCTAGGTGAAACTAAACAGTTTTATAATGTCCAAAATGTTCTTGCAGGACGAGAATTAATGCCGAATGCAAAGTTCCAGTTCAAATTTAAATCCGATGAAGAGGTCATCTATGATGTGGTATATGAAACGGATCAATTTCAACGAAGAAGGACTGATTACGATGGCTCAAGAGGAAGGCATGCACTTTTTTTTGGGTGCTCTTTTACGTTTGGAACGGGACTTGATCAGCAAAGCACACTACCTTCGCAGTTCGCTAAGCAAAGTAAATATAATAGCTATAATTATGGCGTTCCCTCCTATGGCACTTTTAATATTCTCGCTAATCTTTCAAATCGCGCGTTAGATAAAGAAGTTGCTGAAGACATCGGTCACTTCTTTTATATCTATATTCCTGGACACATACAACGCAACCTGGGACTTAATTTCTATATCCCAAGACCTCAAAACTCACCGCTGTATGAGATTGAAAATCACCGTCTTCAATATACTGGAACTGTCGGCCAGCGGTTTCCCATCGCAACGCCTATTCTATCGTTTCTTAATCAGTTTCGCTTTTTCCAAAGTTCCGCCTTCTTTCAGACTCAACTCGAAAATTATCGCAGAACCGAGAAAACAGACTGGGCATTTGCCTATGCTGTGAAAGAAATGAAGGACATTTACTTGAATACATTTCCAAATGGCAAATTTCATTTTGTAAACTTTCCGGCATCTCCGCTGCATGAATCTCTTCATGCAAAACTGATAGAGCTTGATATCGATGTCATAGATGTCAGAGACAAGATTGATTTCACGCCGAGTGTGGAAAATTGGTTACACTACCCAGAAGACGCCCATCCGTCCAAAAACTTTAATAAGAGATTTGCAAAAATCCTATTGGAAGAGGTCGATCCTAATGACCACGCCGACGATGATAAAGCAGCGGGTAAAGCTCACCGCCAAAAGAACTGAATTAGTAAAGATAAGAACCCAGTTCTTGATCAAAATGCCATAAGTAACAAATCCGACCTGTGCGAATATCTGCCCAGTATAAAACTAAAGCCAATGACGAACGAGTAGAGTCGAATGATCCCATGCATACGAATATCTCAGTACCTCGCTTTTGCGACAAACCAAGAACTATTGATGTTAACGGGTGATTTCCGAGCCCAAGCGCAGACCCTGAGGGGCACTTTTGTCTCCCGACTTTCATGAATCTCTTGTGAAATCGACTACACTTTTCAATGCGCCTGTTTCAGAGGCCGGCGCCCGTGACACCTTACTTAAAAACGAAAATTTTGAGTCTGTACTGGATGAAATCGCTGCCTATGAAACTGAGCTGTTGGCTTCTCTTTCATCTGGTGCAAAGGGCTCTCACCGTGTTTCTGAATAGCTTGAGAATGTTCAGTCTCTTATCGATCATGCTTTAGAGGGCGAACTTGACTCAAAACGTTTAGAAGAAGAACTCGAAGCAATAAAGGGAATCTTCCAGGAACGCGATACAGAAGGAGATACCACAGCAAATGATTGGGATTCAATTTTATAGGACCCATCGGGAAAGGCACAAGTGGAGTGTCTGGAATTAAGCCTTTGGTGAGTTCTGAGGACGTGCTTGAGGTAAAGATTGTCGGCCCGAGGCTACCGATGAGGTTATTTGGATATATCTTTGAAGGAACTCTTCACATAGTTAAGGCGGACAACAGCAGCAATCATGGGTCCGAAAGTCGCGGAAAGAACAACATTTCAACCGTTCGGAAAATAAGAAGCGCCAATGGTCATTAATTGTTAATTAGTTGGATTCCATATTTTGGGATTCATGTATTCCCGTTAACTGGTATGCCCGTATACCAGTTATACTTTTACAATAGTTGAGAATCTGGGATCCTTTTTGATTCCCGTGATTGACCGGCCTTACTTGTGAAGAAGATGCTCTTGCGCACCAGAGAATTTCAAAGAGATCCGGGAGATCCGGCATGGATTTCAAAACATCTTCTGCGAAATCTTCAACACGCTCGGTGAAGCTCATCATTTCATCATGTGCATGAAAGACCTGGACAAAGGTAAGTGCAAATAAGCCAGTTAATAATTTTGCGAATACAAAGCTGAATATATTTTTCTTTTACATACTGCATCTATCAGGGGGAAAAGTTTTCCGACTTTAGGAACATAGAGCGGATCTGGACGCCTTTTAGACCAAGAGGAGCGAGCGTCTTTTTACCGTACTCAAACGATTTGCTGTCTATGCTTCCATATGATTTAATTTATGCGTGCAAACGAGGGGTTTAGCTGCTCTTTATTTGGCAGTATTGCTTATTATTAGCCAATTGATTCTTCCTGCATTTGGGCGAAGTGAAATCTTCCCCTTCTTTGACTGGCGCCTATATGGCAACTACTACCGAGGCCCACATTTTGATTTGAAGCTGACGGAAGAGACCGGTTCTCGCGCTTATATGTTAACTGAACTCGGAGATGCTCGAATCGATTTCCACAACCGGATCAGACTCTGGTACTTCGCGCAGAAGGCGGCTGGAGATAAGCATCAGTGAGAGCTTGCAGGCCTCAAGACTATCAGCCTTGCCCGCCAGATTAATTTCGCTGAGGTCGAAGTGTGCCGATTGAAATTGCCGCTGAATAAATATATCAGAATTGAGAACAAGAGTGAGTTCGTTGATTGTGAAAAGCTTTAATACTATTCGATTCAATCTCGAATCAAGGTTGGCTCTCTTTTCCTTGTTTGCAATCTTATCACAGTTTCAAATCACCGCTCGAAATGCCAACCTGACCCACACAGCAAATTGGTTGCTCCCATTAAATATTCTCTCGCCTATTGATGTCCAGAAGTTCTGGTTCCTATTTGGACTGATTATATTTGGCTTTCTACTAACGCTCATTCCGCGGAAACCGATTCAAGTTTGGATTCCGCTGCTTTGGCTGACAAGTATTGCTCTCAATAATTCTTATGGAAAAATTAGCCATTCCCAACATGGCTTTTTCTTTGCAAGTCTTGGGACCTCTATAGGTTTGTTTCTATTCCTCCCAAGAAGAGGAAGACTTAATCTTATATTTGCTGGGGCGGTACTTCCCTATTTATCTGCAGGTCTTTGGAAAGCGCGCGGTTTGCTGGCTTCGGGGAGTTTTTGGACCGATGCTAAAATGAATCTTCCACATTACATGGCTTATGGGATTGCCGAAGGATCAAAAATCAATCTCAGTCTATTTCAGTTTATATCAGACGCTCCAACACTGGCTGGAATCCTATGGGTTAGTGTTATAGCATTTCAGATTTTTGGTCCCATGATCGGTCTTTTCAATTCCCGATATCGCATCGTTATTTTATTAGGATTTATATTCTTTCATATCGGAGCATACGCCACCGTTGGTCCGCTCTTTGAATCACAAATCATACTACTTGGTTTTTTAATTTTTGAGCACCTCAAGCTCCATTTCGACGATGATAAAGCAGAAGTGAAAGGCCTGTGAAACTCACTCCCAATAGAACAGAGTTGGTGAAGATAAAAACCCAATTCTTAATCAAAACACTATATGTAACAAAGCCAACTTGAGCAGAGATCTGGCCAATGTAAAACCAAAGCGAAACACCCTCACTGGTCCCAGCCGTCCACTGCTTAGTTACTTGCCTGATCAAAGTCAGAACTAAAATAAAAGAACTCGCCCAACCAATCCATTCCATGTGATTTAGATATCATCACTTCCGTATTCCGAGTACGGCTAACTGTCTTCCCAATACGGTGTTTAAGATGGTGATTGAATATTTAGACTAGAAGAGACCATCATTGAATTGCTATCTAGATCTGAAATCACAAGATTAAACAGGATAAAAGCTGAAATTGATTCTTTTAGCATTAATAAAATGGGTGAGGACTCTAAGTCCACTATCTATTCTGTTAGTCTGACCTACTTTCCTCAGCTGACCGCAGAGGAGTATGAAAATAACGAAGGACCTGGCATCTGTGAAGCCAAGCTAAGTATAAACCAGCCTCAAGTTTGTGACAGATCCCTTTTCGGATGTACCGCTAAAGTCGAAGTGATCTCGAACAACTGCTTTCAGTAGATCGCACTTAAGTTGGGATCCATATCATCCGTATTCGGAATTCTGTATTCTGAATACGGAATACTGAATTTTAGATGGCGGAGAGGGGGGGGATTTCTTTTCATTCGTTCGCTTCCAGCTCACTTCATGAAAAGCCGGACAATTTGCTTGTCAGGCCATCACGGCCTTCCACGGTGCGCCGAAAGCTTTGCTTTCTTCGCACTGTCGCAAGTTCTCTTCAAATCCCTCTCCACTCCCCAAAAATAAAAAACCCCACCACTTCGGGTAGGGTTTATTTATTTTGGCGGAGAGGGAGTTTTGTTTTCTCCACTCCCACCAAGTTATTGAGATCACTAGGGTCTCAAGTCTCAGCAATAGCAAAAAGAAGTTCTTGGAAGCAGTACTTGTTATTTCAACGCATTTCTGAATGGAATTACATTTTTGGTACTGATAGTTGGAAGCTTATAGCCCAACTTTTCAGTTCCATCTTTAAGTTCAATTCCAGCTTTGCGTAAATAGACGTTCGTTGTCTCCATATCTGCGTGTCCTACAATTGCCATGACTCGCGCAAGGCTTTCGCCTCTTGCAAGTAAGTTTGTAATGAATGTTGCTCGTAAGTCATGAAAACGGATTTCAGTGATCTGTATGGCCCTGCAAAATTGTTTTAACACCT
This sequence comes from uncultured Pseudobdellovibrionaceae bacterium, assembly GCA_964636785.1. Lineage (GTDB taxonomy): Bacteria > Bdellovibrionota > Bdellovibrionia > Bdellovibrionales > UBA1609 > UBA6776. The sequence goes on from CAZWVK010000066.1 coordinate 8,942, forward strand.
TTGCAGCCTCTCCTCGTGTCCATTCCTTGGGGTGAGGTAGAACATACTCCTCTCGGCTTCGTTTAAGCTTTAGCTCTTTTAAAAAGCTTAAAAGCTCTGCCGAGATAGGAACTATTCTAGCCTTTTGATTCTTTGTACTTGTAAACCCGTTTTTAGAGTTCCATGCTTTTGAGACGGATATAGTTCTGTTATCTAAATCTACATCTGTCCACCTTAAAGCATAAAGCTCACCTGAGCGCATACCTGTAAAAAGAGCCATCACCCAAATAGGATAGAAACGATGACTTGTGACCTTAGCTTCATTTAAAAAGATTTCTACCTCTTTATTGGTTAAAACCTTCTTTTCTGTTTCAGGCACTTTAACCATCATTCCATTACAAGGGTTACGATCTAACTTGTCATGATCTACAGCCATTTGAAAAACACGTTTTACAATCTTTAAAACATACTTGCGTGTGTGCATGGATGTTTCTTTAGGGATCAGTTCATAAACTAAGTTATGAATTTCTAAGCGTGTAATGTCTTTAAGTTCTTTTCCCTTAAAGTGCTTATTCACCCATTTATCTAGTGTCTTGTGATAACTGTAAAGAGTCGATGGTCGATAAGTGACTTTCATAATGTTAAGACATTCTTCTGTCCACTCTTCCCATATAGGATCAACTTTAGATTCTTTTAAAATTGCAAGTTCACGTTTTAGTTCAAACTGGGTAACTTCAGCCTTACGAAGTGTTTCGATATTTGAGCGTTTACGTTGAACCCTTGTGCCTCTTGCATTAAATCCATTTACATAGACTTCAAAAAGTTTTTTACCGTCTTTGATTATTGTTCTAATTGCCATTGTTTAAGCTCCTTTTCTGATGAAAAGGGCTTGGCAATCCCTTAGACGAAACCGAAGTTTTCGACCAAACTTGTACACAGGAACTTGGTTTCGATAAACCATGATCCTAAGAGCGTTTGGCGTGACTCCTAAAAACTTTGCAGCCTCATTCGTAGTTAGCCATTCTTTGCTATTCTGATTTTCAAAGAACTGTGGTGTAGGAAATTCCAACACCTTGTTTTCGTTTTGCATTTTAGTCCTAAACTTTTGCCCTTAAGTGGGCAAGAAATAAGAACTCAAAAAGTGTGTGCAATTTATTTATTTCTTAAGCATCAAATTTAATTATCGGAGCACTTTGATCTAAACTCATCGTCAAAAAGTTTCCTGCCATCTGTCTGTGTTTGTGGGGGTGCCTCCACAAAATACTTTTCAATTTTTTCCCAGTGACTCATGCTTTTACTCTCTTCAAGATATCTTCTTAGTGATTCTATTGAGAAATCTTCTCCTCCTCGTTTTTGAGGCCAATTGCTTTCTAAATTAGTCCAGATAACAGCATCAATGTTAGGTTTTTCCAAGAGCCAAGAGTGAATTGATTTAGTTATCGGCTTAGAACATGGTTCATCTTGTGTGATTGAACCAATACATTCAATATTACATCCTTCACGTTTTTTTAGGTTCTTTTTTGCTTCATCAAGATTTTGATACTTATGAATTTGCCAATAGGTAGTACATATATTGCCGTTTTCGTTTATCACTAATGTTGCTCGCCCATCTGAGGATATCCTGCAAAATTCCAGTGGCAGCCTAGGACCATCTTCTTCCCACCGTTCATTAGATAGTTCCAAACCTCTGAGGTCCCAGTATAACGACCCCCAACACAAAACTACAATTTTCACTATGCTACCTTTCCTTTTTTTTCCTTCTGCACATTGATCGACATAGTGTAGCCCAAAGCTTTTAGTACTTTAAAGACGGTATCAAAAGTTGGTGTGCGGTTGCTGTCGCCTTTTTCTAAACGTGCTACCATAGGTTGGCTAACCCCAGCTTTTTTTGCTAACTCCACTTGGGAAAATCCAGTTTTAGCGCGAAGATCAGATATCAAATGGGCAATTTGCAGATAAAAGCGACGTTGATCAAACAAAAGTTTGAACTCATCATTTTTTAATTCTTTGGCTAAAATAGCGTCTAAGCTGACTGATTTTGTTTTCATTCTAAAACCTCCTTTAATCTCTTTCTGGCAACTTCAAGCTCACGCACTGGAGCTTTCTGACCTTGCTTCTTATACGAGTGCAAAACGTGCAGATGATCTGATGCCAGCATAACGTAAAAGAAACGATAGCCACCTGTAGGGGCTCTGACTTTGACTTCCCAAAGTTTCCCCTCAATTTGTCTAAACTCACAGCCCTTAGCTTCTAAACCATAATCTTGAATGTCCCGAAAGACCGCCAAAATCGTTGCACGATCTGGGGTCGATAAGTCTTTTAAGAACTTTTCAAAATAACTACGTCCTGAAGCTGCCGCCGCAAAAGTGACTTTCATCATTTTTAATATACCCAAATGGTTATATAAAGTAAAGAAAAATCTTCTTTTTCTTCATTTAACATCTTCTTAAAGTCCATATTTTTACCTCTAGCTAAGCCTTGGGCCCTTGACTCTTTGACCAGAGCCGAGACCCCTTCCAATCAACATCGTTGGGTGGGAGGGGTCTCGGGTCGAAAAGACAAAGTGCCTTGGGCCCAAGGCGGCTTATTACTACCAAACCTCAAAAGATAATTCACTTGTATTTTCAGAATGTTAGCTCAGTTTTAGTTGTTAAAATTTCTCTTATAAATATGCTCATGCGCTCTGCGTAGTTTATGCGACACCAATTGCATGAAGTGTGCATATACTTTGCTAGTATAACGTCGTTTATGCGGCCTGTAGTTTGCCTTAAACACATTAAAAAAAACACATACCCTCTCATAATACGGGAACTGCTGACCTTTTGGTTCAAAACGAATTAAACAATACCTTTAATAAAAAAATGCCTACTTAGTTTTTATATTTCATGTCCGGTTTCATGCGAAATTTTGGGCAGTGATGTACACTCAAACTCATTTTAAAATGGCTCACGATCTTGTCTTTGTGTTTGCATATAGACCATGTTGTGACCAATGCTTTCCCTCTTTATGTCAGAAGACAACCTGAAGCCTCTCTCCTTCATCAAATATTTAAAAATCATTGGCTGGATTTTTTAAGTTCTATACAAAACCATGAAGATGAGAAAATTCTTCCAAGTTTTGTCATTAAAGAAATAGAGGATTATTTTAAATGCGGAGTTTTAGCTAATGGTTTTGTTAGACTTTACTGCAAAGACTGTCAAAAAAGCCAACTTGTCGCATTTTCTTGTAAGAGAAGGGGGTTTTGCCCAAGTTGTTGTGCCAAAAGGATGAACTTTACTGCTAGTCATTTGATTGATCATGTTCTTCCAAACGTGGGAGTCAGGCAATGGGTATTGTCTTTTCCATTTCAGCTTAGGTTTTTAATGGCCATATTCCCAAGTTCTTCAGCTAAATTTAATAGACCTATGCGGTTATTTATGATCTTTTTGTCTTGTGTAGTTAACATCTACTTACTCCTTTTTAAGTTTTGCTAACTAAAAGTGTAAGGGGTGTTTCTACACCTTTTCATTTCTCAAAGTGTCAGATCAAGTCGCAACTTCTACAAAAATCCATTATCATGTTGGGGAAACGCATTATTTGCGCGAGCTAGAAAGCACAGACAGTAACACTGGTACTAGGGAGTATGAAAGTCCCCTTGGTTTTTTAGAAAAGACAGAGAGTGATTTAAAAAACAAAAAAGGCCTTGTGGATCACACAAGGCCTAAAGCTTTTTTTAAAAATTTTGGAAATTTACCATTTATCCAGTGTTCGAACACCTTGACAAATGGTAGAACATAACCTTTATAGAATTGAGTTTGCACATAACAGGAGAAAGCCATGAAACTTTATTTTTCCCCAGGAACCTGCGCATTAGCATGTTGGATTTCACTTAAGTGGGCCAATGCTACTTTTGAAGTAGAAAAAGTAAATCCTAAATCTGAAGAGTATAAAAAAATTAACCCCTTAGGCATGGTTCCAACCTTAGATATCGGCGGACCTCGACCTATGACTCAAACTGATGCCATTTTGCAATACATTGCTGAAAAGTATCAAAATAAAAACTTGGGATCAGATGCTACTCTTGAAGATCGTTTTGAATTTAATGAAACCATGTCTTTCTTAACTGGTGATTTTCATCCAGCCTTTTGGCCTTTCTTTTCTCCTAGTCGTTACACAACATTAAAAGACCCTGAAAGTATAGATGCTGCTCGTAAGGCTTCTTACGAGCGGGTTGACCGAGCTCTATCCCATCTTGATCAAGTCATTATGAAAAATGACGGCCATGCATATCATGGTCGACGAACTGTAGCTGATGCTTATGCTTTTGTGATGATTCGTTGGTCAGAAAAGTTTCCTAAAACTTGGACGGAATATAAACATTTATCTTTATTTATG
>CAZWVK010000067.1:0-13286 GCA_964636785.1 uncultured Pseudobdellovibrionaceae bacterium
GCGCCAACGACAGAGCCAAGCTTGATAATCAGGCGATATTCAAGCTTCTCAATCTCCGCTTTTGTTTCCAGGATATTAAGCCTCAGCTCATGAATATCTTGCTTTGTTGCCAATTCGCCCTCCAAGATTTCGCTCATGATTTGGACATGAACCTCTGCCTGCTGTCGGGAAACCCCAACTGCTTCCAGAGCTTTAGAATACTTCAAGGTATCAAACATTTCTAGCCTCCATCGATCCTGAATTTGTATGGGAGGTCAATGCAAAGCCACTCGTCACCCAAAAGCGAATAAAAGGCTCTGAGGACGAATCGGACGAGCCAGAATCCGGACACAACGTTTCTTAATGAGACTTTGACTTTAACTATAGTTTTGAGACAGCTCTCTGAAAATACGAAAGTAATCAGTGATTTACAAACCCGGTGCACCAAACTGCAAAATAGTCGCGACTATTCTGCAGTTTGGCGCACGCCTATTAGGTGGAGCTATGGTTTTTTCAAGGAAGGTCCAAACCTTCAGTTGAGCTCCTCCTATTAAATCGCCTGCCTAATATCTTGAAATACCTCGAAAACTCGAGCCTTGTGATTACACGTCGCTTTCGCGATTTGGTATGGTGTTGCCTCAGGATGCCACGTTAAAAAACTCGCAATATCAGCATGCACGCATGATCCAAACAAAGCTCTATTTTTAAGTTCTATTGAACTCTTATATGCTGCTGCCAATGGTAAAAGAAACTTATCTTGATCCATTCGATAACTATGAACAATCACATTAAATTTCAAAAAAGAGGGCTCTGGTTTCTTGGGTTTTGGCCCTTCAATCAAAAGCATGGCGTTTCGGCTTTTGCGAGCAAATGGTAAGACGATTTTCCACTGATGTTTGCTCACACCATTTTGAATTAAAAATTCCAGAAAACCACCTAAAACGCTTGGCTCATAGTAGACTCCCTCGCGCAAAAGCCGCCTAACTTTAGACGGGCTTAAAAGATGTCCATACCTTAACAGCCAACATAAAAAGCCTTCCGCAATTCTTGAGGACTTGAGACTGTATGTTGCGCAGAGAAAAAACCGCTCAATATCTGCATAGCCGCTAATTCCTTTTATCTCCGAGCCACCAATTGCTATTCCAAAGTGTCTAGATAGACATAGAAATTCCGCAGATGAAATTTTATTGGATGAGTTTTTTGAGGTCATCAATGGTCTCCTTAAACTCGTCTTGAAATTTCTTAGAGTCATCTGGCGGAGAGTTTGATTCCTTAAGAAACTCTATCGCCTCTTCAATCTCCTTTGCGGATGGTTTTAGGAGCTTAAGATCTTCCCAGTCCTTTAGGGTTTCCTCACGCCGGATAGAAAAAGCCGAAGCCTTCATTGCGATCAGATCACCTCGATCCAATAGAAAGGCGCTAATTGCCTTCCAATGATGAAGAGGTTTGGACCTTTGAATGGCTCCATGAGGAATCGGTACAGTGGACGCCTGGTCATTGAGCCACTGAGGACCAATTCCTAAAGTTTCGCCCACCAGACGAATTATTTTTACAATCTCCGGAGACTCAAGTTTTGTCAGCGAATCAACATCTTGAGTGTAAATACCACGCTCAATTCCATGAAGGTGAATCGCATAAGCACCACAAATGACGATCGTGAGATTGAGCGATTTCTCAAGGAGCGCTTGATCCAACTGATCTAATGCCAAACTCAGTTTACTCTCATCCATGCTGCTCCCTCCACAAGGTATTATTATAATACCTTAGTATCTCACTAAAAGATATGTAAATTCTTATTTACAAAATTTACCGGTAAACATAAGTAAAATCAGGCAGTTAAGGAGAAGAGTTCCCAGTTTTGAAAAGAGGACTTTACGACATTAGATCGTCGACTCGAAATTTAGGGAATGCCTTCTTGATGAGTAAAAGTGTTTGCCATTCTGGGTTAGCTCTTTTTGGATCTTCTAAGCGCTGATAATTGGATAGATTCTTAATACCCAGTCGATCTTTCATGGCGATCTGGGTGAGCTTATTTTTTAGACGAAGCTCACGGATTCGGTTGGCAATTGAGACTTTCGGATCCACTGAAACAGAGGCGATATTTTTTCCGGAAAAAGACTTCCTGGGCGCTGGGAAAAGATGTTTTGAATCCTGAGGCTCCGACAAATAGAGGTTCAATGCATTTTCCATATTTCTCTCAAGCTCCTCCCGGGTGTCCGCTTCGGTTCGACAACCTTCCAGTTCCACGCATTCGGCCCAGCACCCCCCTGCCCGCTCCTTATAAATTTTAAAATGATACTTCATTTCTTAGCTCCAGCTTTCCACTCCTCGGCATGAAGCCGCCTCATCATTACCTAATATTACCATTTTTAAGTGGTATTTGAAAGTGGCTGATTTTGATATTTTCATATATCCTCTAAGCGATTGAAAAAATTGGAGAAACACGCCTTAGCAAGGAGACATGCCATGCCAGATTCAAACGGACTTAAGCTTCCGCAGTTAGATTTCCGAGGGTCGGACATTCGTTTAGTGAGATTTAGAACTGAGTGGAATAACTTTCGAAGGATCGTGGGAGCTGGCCAAATCACCCGATGGCACATACTCAATCACTGTAGATTGAAGGATCGATCGCACAGCCCCTGTATCTTGCTCACGGCAGGCATGAGAGATCTTAGATAGCTCTTCTTCCGGCGCGTCGCGTCGAGGGACTGTTAAACTTCTATGAGATGCGTGTATTTATTAAGATCTAATCTTAATTCAACGTTGCGCTAAATAGGTATGTGATGACGAAAACTGAAATGTTCTTATCTGTGATCATTGTGGCTAAAGATCAGGCATTCGAACTGAAGGAAATAATCAGTGAGATGACGGCTACTCTTGCCGGAACTGTGAGCGATTATGAAATCATAATTGTTGATAATGCTTCCACGGACGACTCTCTTTTACTACTGAAGGAAATGACCCAACGAGGCGGGTTTCCGAACCTACAAGTTTTTGCACTCACGAAAGAGGTGGAATCGGACATTGCAACTTGGGTGGGACTTGAAGGCTCAATAGGCGATTTTACTGTCGTGATCGACCCGGCCGAGGACAGTATTTCGTTTTTGCCATCCATGCTCGAAGCCGCAATCTCAGGACACGAAGTTGTTTTTGCCTGCAATATGCAGAAGCCTAATCAAAGGTATTTTCGAGCAATGATTTATTCTATACTCAAAAAACTTTATATTTGGTGCACTGGGATAGATTTGGAAAAAGAGGCGCCAAAATTTCGCTTACTTAGCCGAAGTGTCATAAATTATATCCTTCAGTTCAATCAACCTTCGTTAATTTACCGGCAGCTACCTGCCACCAGCGGATTTCCGAAAAAAGTTCTCTCTTATTCACATGAGCCTAAGGTAACGAGAAAAAAATCTTTAGTATCGAGTATTGACCGCGGAACGAGACTTCTGGTCTCTAGCACCAGAGCACCTATGCGTTTAGTGACATGGATCTGCTTATTCGGTGCCGGTTCGAATTTGCTTTACTCATTATATGTTTTGGCTATTGCCTTTCTAAAGAGCGATGTAGCACCAGGATGGATTAGTTTATCTTTACAACAGTCGGGAATGTTTTTCTTGATTTCTCTCGTGCTGTTAGTGATAGGAGAATACGTACTTCACACCGCCTATCTTTCCAATGAAGGCCCTTTGTATCATGTGGCCCAGGAGTTCTCGAGCGAGAAGATCCTTCATAAAGAAAAGTTAAACATTGAGGTTTTGAATCGCAACTCTGATTCTCTAGCCAGACAAAAAAATGTAATTCAAAGATGAAGTCCTCAGAAAGCATCGATGCTGCAGTTATTGGAGGTGGATTTTATGGAGCAAGTATCGCTCTTTATCTTGCAAGAACTACCGCTCTAAAGCGAATCGTACTTTTCGAGCGAGAAGATCAACTTTTAAAACGCGCTTCTCTAAATAATCAAGCTCGTGTTCATGCTGGCTATCATTATCCAAGAAGCTTTTCAACGGCATATCGGAGTCGAATTAACTTCCCTCGCTTCTTGAGAGATTGGCCGCAGGCCATCGACCAGAGTTTTTTAAAAGTATATGCAGTCTCATCTAAGAACTCAAAAGTAACAGCTCGTCAATTCGAGCGATTTTGCAATGAAGTTGGAGCCAAATACAGTCGTGCCGATCGCTCTATAAAGTCTCTATTCTCACCTCGAATGATTGAAGAAGTCTATATCGTTGAAGAATGTGCTTTTAACGCGCAGAAATTAGCCAAACAAATCAAAGTAGAGCTTGAGGATGAGAACATTGAGTTACGTTTGAGAACGGCTGTGATAAAAGTAAACGCATCCTCTGATTCGATTATTGAAATTCAAACTGAGGGCATCGGTGGACCCCAAACCTTACATACAAAATATCTGTTTAACAGCAGCTACAGCGGCCTCAATCAGATTCACGGACAAAACTCAGAAATGGAAAACCGCTTAAAACACGAAATCGTCGAGATGGGCCTCATTGAAGTACCAGAGCCATTAAAAAATCTTGGTATCACCGTAATGGACGGACCTTTTTTCTCAATGATGCCATACCCAGCAAGAAACCTTCATTCGCTATCTCACGTACGCTATTCTCCCCACAGTAGCTGGGTGGACAGCACTCAAATCAATCCTTATAGAAGACTGGAAGAATTCTCCAAATCCAGTCGTGTCGACCGCATGCTTAGAGATGCTCAGAAGTATGTACCTGAAATTTCCCGGTCAAAATATCTTAATTCAATATTTGAAGTTAAAACCGTTCCACTGAAAAATGAATCAAACGATGGGCGCCCAATCTTATTCGAAAAGCATAATAATATGCGATGCTTTTCGATCCTCGGTGGAAAAGTTGATAACATCTATGATGTGTTCGAGCAGATCGATGGTGAGAACTTTGTTTAAGCTCAAGACGCTAATTTCTTTCACACTCGCGGTCATATTTCTGACAATTTCTTTTCAGTGGAACCTTCTACACTTCGCGAAAATGAATGTATTTAGTAGTTATCAAAACGTTTCGGAATCATTAGTTGTGGGAAGCATCGTTGCTGAAGAAAACGAGATTGAGAAGTCCACCCATTTAGGATTTATATCGAATAAAACATCTTTTTCTTACCCTGAAGACACAAGAATTGCATACGAGCTTCTCCGTAGGGAATCGAATGATAACCTCAGCTACATCCCTTATCGCTCTCAATTCGGGCTTCAGGGATTTGTGTTTACAAAACTTTTCGATGATTATGAATTGAGCTACCTAACACTTCAGATTGCAACATCTATTCTCTTAGCAATTGTCTTAACCTCTCTATATTCTATTTACTCGACAATTGCGCCGCCTCTTTTTGCGGTTTCATTTTTAGTGACCCTGGGAACTTCTTCGTGGATCACTCAGTTTGCGAGGAATCTTTACTGGGTTCCGTTCTTATGGTTTCTACCTCCATTGGTTGCCTTGCTAATGGTGCAAGCTCGAAGCCGACTATTGAAGTTAATTTTTGGCATCGGAATTACATTCGCTATTATGCTAAAAAGTCTTTGCGGGTATGAGTATTTATCTACCATCACCATATTTACCGCATCACAAGCCTTGATTCCAAGCGCATTCGCCAACAATTCGCGCACATGGAGCAGATCTGTTGGAGATTTTATTTTAATCGGCGTCCTTTGCATAATCGGCTTCATCTTGGCTTTTTCTATCCACGCTGTTTCCCAGTTTAACGGCTTAATAGAGGGTTCAAAACAGATATTTGAGGAAGTCGTAACGGTAAGAACATACGCAGATCCATCCCGCTTTGACGGTATTACAAAATTAGCGCAGCAAGCTTCACCCACATCTGTGCTTTTCAATTACACAATTAAATGGAATTCGCGACTTTTCCTTTGGCTTAGAGGAGAAATTTTTATTTTCTTTGTTGTCTCATCGATTGCATGTTTATTTACGAAATATAGAAAAGAAGATCCTAAATTTAAAGGTATGCTAATCCTATTTTTGACTCTTGGCGCCGCACCAATATCCTGGTTTGTCCTTGCAAAAGCGCACTCGTATGTCCACACAAGTCTGAATTATGTACTCTGGTATTTTGGATTTATCCCGATAATTGTATATTTATCAATAGAGCTCTATAAAGACTTATACTTTCGCTGGAAGAGGGATACTTTGTGAATAATTGTTTGATAGGACACTCTGGATTTGTTGGTACAACTCTGAAAAAGCAAACGGGCTTCAGCCACACTTATAGATCAAATGACATTCATAAAATTGAGGGGAAAGCTTTCGACTATATTGTTTGTGCGGGTGCACCCGCACAGAAATGGAAAGCCAATAAGAATCCTCTTGAAGACAGGAAGTCAATTTCCAAACTTATGAACCACCTGAGGACAGTGATTTGTGAGAAATTTATTTTAATCAGCACAGTGGATGTTTTTAGGAAGCCACAGGGCGTGGATGAAAATTCCAATGTCGACGAGTCCGAATTGCATGCTTATGGTTTACACAGGAGAGAATTAGAGAAATTCGTGGAAAGACAGTTTTCTTCTGCTTTGATCATACGTCTTCCGGGCCTTGTTGGACCAGGCCTGCGAAAAAATATAATCTTTGACTTTTTGAATCACAACAATCTCTCTAAAATAGATTGCCGCGATCAGTTTCAATTTTACCCAATGGTGAATCTATGGAGCGACATAAAAATCGCACTAGACAATAAATTAAAGGTAGTTCATCTGACAAGCGAACCCATCTCGGTAAAAGAGGTCGCGAGCCTGTGTTTTAATAAAGGTTTCGATCTCGTTCAAAATCGTGATCCAGCACGCTATGACTTCAGAACCATTTTTTCTGATAGATTTAAAGCCAGCGGAAATTATCAATATTCAAGAAATGAGATCCTTCTTGCTATTCGGGCATATGCACAATCAGAACCGAGAATATTTTTGGAGCAGAAATGAAACTTTCAATTTCAAATATCGCGTGGGATCCTGAAGATGATGACAAGATCGCAAAACTTCTTTTAGAAAAGGGAATTGAGCACATTGATATCGCCCCAAGAAAATATTTTTCGAGCTTTTCAGATACAACTCAAAATGAGATATCGATTTTAAGAAAGAAATGGGCCGACAGGGGCTTCAGGTTATATGGAATGCAAGCGCTCCTTTTTGGCACTAAGGATCTAAATGTTTTCGGTGACCAAGAGGTAAAAAAGAAAATGCTTCGACATTTTGAAGAAATCTGTCGGATCGCAGCGCACTTGGAAATTCAGTATTTGGTTTTTGGCTCACCAAAGAATCGGGATCGTAGTCACTTAGACGATAATGAAACACACGATCAAGCTAGAGACTTTTTCTTTCGACTTGGCGAGGTTGCGAAGAGGCATGACACTTTTATATGTCTGGAGCCGAATCCTAAATGTTATGGGGCGAATTTTATGATAGATTCGAAAGAAACTGCTGAAATCGTGAAGGCTGTGTCACATCCACAAATTAAAATGCAATTCGATACAGGTGCGGTCACGGTGAACGAAGAGGATTCAGAGCAAATATTAAATGATTTTAGAGATATGATCGGACACATCCATTTGAGTGAGCCCGAACTGGTTCCGCTTGGAGATTCAACTACAGATCACAATTTGATTGCAAATGCCTTGTCGAAACATTCTTTTAAGGTCTCAACGATTGAGATGCTCAAGCCAAAGAATGAGGTACCTATTGAGGCCATTTCCAGAGCGGTTGATACCGCGAATCTTTATTATGGAAGAATATAGCGTAAAAAATCCGAATTGGGTTGTACCCAAATTTCGTCTGGATTACTGGCAAGAGAAGAAGACCAGTTATCTTGTGGTGATTCCGGTTATCAACGAGGGCGAAAGGATATTGAGCCTGCTATCTAAGATGGCTGAGATCGAAGTATCAAGAATCGCAGATATACTCATAGTAGACGGTGGAAGCACAGATGGCTCACTTAACCTCAAGATTCTAAAAAAACTAAATGTAAATGGCCTAATCACCAAGCTCGGGCCAGGCAAATTGAGCGCCCAACTGCGGTGCGGATATGCGTTTGGGCTAGACCAAACCTATGAAGGAATCATTACGATAGATGGGAACGACAAAGATGACCCAACACCTATTGCAGAGTTTGTAAGTGCATTAAATAATGGGTATGATTTTGTTCAGGCATCTAGATTCATTGAAGGTGGCGAAGCACAAAACACACCAAAATCCCGCGATCTTGCTATCCGTTATATCCATGCTCCACTCTTGAGTTATTTCTCTGGGTTCAAATGGACAGACACAACTCAAGGATTCAGAGCTTACAGTTCGCGAATGCTCCTGGATTCAAGAGTTGCACCATTTAGAAACGTCTTCGAATCCTACGAACTCTTAGCTTACCTAAGTTATATCGTCCCGCGTCTCGGATATAAGTGTATCGAAATACCAACAGCAAGAAGGTATCCCAAAGGGGAAGTACCGACGAAAATCAGTGGCTTCAGAGGAAACCTATCGTTATTAAAGATCCTCGTTAGTACTTGCCTTGGATATTACAGTCCGGACCAAGACTAGATGTAGCAGGCGGAGAATACTCGATAACACATGTTCGAAGAATCTCCCGCACATGGACTTCGTCCTGTTCTCTACAGGCGTGAGCGAGTTTGACGATTTCTTCCTTTAGCAACGGCCACGGGATAAAGCTCTCTTCTGCTCGGCGAATCCGAGAGTGAGCTGTTGTTGAAACATTATTCCCAATTAAGAGCTCTTCATACAGTTTTTCGCCAGGCCGAAGACCTGTGAACTCTATAGCTATATCCCCTTCTGGGCTGAAATCATCCTTTACAGAAAGGCCGCTCAACTTGATCATTTTCTGCGCCAAATCAATAATTTTAACAGACTCTCCCATATCTAAAACAAAAACGTCCCCGCCCGAACCCATCGAGCCTGCTTGCAAAACCAACTGAGCTGCCTCTGGAATAGTCATAAAATACCTGGTCACTTCAGGATGAGTCACCGTCACCGGCCCGCCCTTTCGAATTTGTTCTTTAAACAGCGGAACTACCGATCCACTAGATCCCAAAACATTTCCAAAGCGAACCATACAGAATCTAGTTTTTGAAGACTTTAAATCACTTAAACCCTGAAGGATCAGCTCACTAAGACGTTTACTTGCACCCATCACATTGGTGGGCCTTACGGCTTTATCCGTTGAGATCAAAACAAAGGTATCAACACCGGCATTCATCGCACTCTCTGCGGCACTTAACGTCCCAAGCACATTGTTTTGCACACCTGATAGAACGTTCCATTCCACGAGTGGCACATGTTTATAAGCGGCTGCATGATAGACTGTCTGAATGCGATTTTCTTTCAAGGTCTTTTCGAGATGGGCGGAGTCTTTCACATCTCCTAAGATAGATACGATTTTTGTCTCGGCGTCGTAGGCTTGAAGCTCTTGCTCAATTTTATAAAGTGAAAATTCAGACGCTTCAAAAAGCACCAAAGATAAGGGCTTTCTCTTTAAGATCTGACGGCAAAGCTCAGAGCCAATAGAGCCACCAGCCCCGGTTACGAGAACGTTTTTCTCTTCAATGCATTTTGAAAGAAGCGATTCATCTGGGGGAACAGGATCGCGGCCAAGAAGATCCTCGATCCCAACTTCACGAAGATCTTCGATTCGGACCTTGCCACCGACAAGTTCAGCCATGCCAGGCACGATCTTCATCGAAAGTCCGAACCTTTCAAACTCTTGGATGATTTCTCGTCTACGAGACCGGGAGGCGGATGGAAGGGCGAGAATGAGGCCCTCTAAGCCAAAGTTAGAGATGATTTTTTCTGCAATATCTGGATTGTATACTCTAATTCCAGAGATAGAAGTCCCCTGAAGGTCCCTATGATCGTCAAAAAAGGCCAGGACTTGATACTCCGGACTGGATTTGAGCGCCATCGCCAGCTGCACTCCGGCTCGGCCTGCTCCAAAAATAGCTATACGCTCTCTTTTCGCAATTCTTTCCATTCGATCTGCTCGGTGAATAAGGTTTCGAGCCATCCATCGACTTAAAGTTATGAAACAAACCGCCAAGAGCCAAAAAATCACAAAAGATGACCTTGGAATGGTGATCATCCCGAACATAAATGCGCCGGTTGCAAGGACTGCCGTTAGAATGAAAGCTCCATAACTTATGGTCCAAAGCATCCGCTCATCAGCATATCTAACGACCGTCCGATAAAGACCAAGAGGGATAAAAATCGGAATTGCGAGCAGTGGAACTGCGGCTAAAAACCATCCCAACCATGGAATATAAACAGAAGGGTCCCATGTGCTATACCGAAGTGATACCGCAAGCCAAAATGCCAACGGAAGCATCACTAAATCACAGCCTAACATAATGGCTTGCTTCATGCGTCTTGGCAGATTTACCAAAGATTTAAACAATGACATTGCTCCGATTCATAGCATTTCCATTGGGAATTGACATCATGATTGTTGAGCCAGATAGTCAAAAGATCAATGATTAAGCGAGTTTTTGATGTAACACTCAGTCTGATTCTTCTGCTGACTTCAGCGATTCCTATGCTCGTCATTGCCATCCTCATTAAAATGACCTCAAGAGGTCCGATCGTCCACTGGTCAAAGCGAATTGGACGGGAAAATAAGATTTTTCTGATGCCAAAATTCCGATCTATGAAGATCAACACTCCACAAATCGCCACTCATCTTGTCAGTGATCCAAAGCAGTTTCTGACTCCTATTGGTCATTTTTTAAGAAAATCGAGTCTGGATGAACTTCCACAACTCTTTTCTGTCCTTAAAGGAGATATGAGTTTTGTCGGTCCAAGACCCGCCCTATTTAACCAGGATGATCTGGTTGAACTGAGATCAAAAAGACAAATCCATATTCTAAGACCGGGAATTACAGGTTGGGCTCAAATCAATGGAAGAGATGAACTCCCGATTCCCGTCAAAGTCGATTTTGATGAGTACTATTTAAAAAATCAGTGCTTTATTTTAGATCTAAAAATTATCATTCTCACCTTCTTCAGAGTTTTTCGGGCACAAGGAGTGAGCCATTAAAATCTTACTAACAGGTGCCAGCGGATTCGTTGGATCGAGATTTCTAAAAGACTTTGGAAAAGTCTATGACATTAAGACCACCTCTTTAAGGAAGACCTCGGTTGATGAGATCGATTTCAGTGGCATCGAAGCCATTGTCCACTGCGCAGCTTTAGTTCATCAGATGAAAGGGGCGCCGGAAGAAGAATACTTTAGAATCAATACAGATCTCACTTCTGCTCTTGCTAAAGCTGCTAAAGAAAATGGAGTGAAGCATTTTGTTTTTATAAGTACAGCGCACGTTTTTGGTGACTCGGGCACGATGGATCATAAGAGACGCCTTGACGAGAGTTCACCCTGCAATCCGACTGATCCTTACGGGAGGAGTAAGCTTGCCGCCGAAGCTGCAATCATGAAACTAGCTGACAGTTCATTTAAGGTTAGTATTCTGCGTCCTCCGATGATTTATGGGGAAGGCGCCAAGGGAAATCTTTTAAGTTTGATAAAGCTCATTCGCAACTCACCTATTCTTCCACTCAGATATAAGGAAAACAGACGTAGCCTCGTATATGTCGGCAACCTAGTTCACTTTATTCACCTGACACTTAAAAATTCATCCGGCGGAATTTTTCTACCTCAAGATGAAAAGCCGATATCCATTTATGAAATAACTGAGCTACTCAAAAGGGCGACTCGGAAAAAAGTTCATATCGTTTCCCCCAGAGGTCTACTGTTGACCTTATTAAAATTCACACGACCGAAACTTCACACTCGACTATTTGGCACATTGGCATTGGAATCAAACTCTTCAAATCAGAAGGTGGGCTACATTCCACAACACTCGACTGAGGAAGGATTATCAAGGATGGTTCGGTCGATGAAGACCAAGCTGCGAGTTGCAAGAGTTGTAACGATCCCAGAAGCTGTATTATTTCATTTACGAAACACACTAAACCTTTTAGATGAACAGTACGAATTGACCGTGATTGGAACCAATGTGAGTCAGTTTAGAGACCGTTGGCCAAAAGTAAGATGGGTTGATCTAATTATTGCAAGAGATATCAACCCACCTCGAGACTGTATTTCACTCCTTAAACTCACATGGCATTTTATATTTCACAGATACGACCTTGTTCATTCTATCATGCCTAAAGCTGGACTCTTAGTTGCATTTTCAAGTTTCGTTGCGAGAGTTCCGGTCCGAATCCATACTTTCACGGGTCAGATTTGGACGAACAAATCCGGTGCTCTTAAAAACTTTTATATCCAGCTCGACCAATTGACCGTCAAATTAAACACCGCTACCTACACGGATAGTCCTTCACAGTCTCAGTTTTTATTCGAACACGGAATTCGTAAAAGTGGCAAGCCCCTTCCAGTTATTGGCGATGGCTCACTGAGTGGAGTTGACCTTAAAAGATTTAGAAAAAAACTATCCCATGAGGAAAGACGTAAGCGGCGACAAGAGTTAGGCATTAATACAGATGCCTTTGTCTTTACTTTTGTTGGCAGAAAGTGCCAGGACAAAGGTGTGTTCGAACTCTTAGAAGCCTTTTTAAAACTGTCACAGACTAATGAGTCTGTTCACCTTCTTTTGATCGGCCCAGATGACGATTTAGCGTTTAGGGAAAAAATTAAGAAATTCGAACATCTACCAGGCATCACCAATCTGGGTTATGTGGAGTTTCCAGAAGCTTATCTCGATATTTCAGATGTTTTCTGCCTCCCGTCTTACAGAGAAGGCTTTGGAACCGTTGTTATTGAAGCGGCTGCCATGCAACTGCCATCCATTGGTACGAATATCCCAGGACTTGTAGATGCCATTCAAAACGGAATTACGGGGATTCGAGTGAATGCGAAAGATGCTTCCCAACTTTTTCAAGCTATGGAAGAATTGTCTCAGAACCGGGAGATGTCCATGGAGATGGGGAAAAAGGCCTATGAAAGAGCCAAAAATTTATATTCTGCTGATCGGCTTTTTTACTTGCTCACCAAGGAATATCACACTCTCATTGGAAATCGATAAATGTTAGCTTATGCCTTGGGAGTCTTGCTTCTTTATCCTTACTTGTTTTTTATAAGAATTTTAAGTCCTATTCCAATGTTCGTCTTTTTCTTTCCTGTTTTAATTTTTCTTTCAAAGGATCTGCTCTCCAGGCGAGTGTGGTCAAAGCCACTTTATTTCATATTTTCATGCTATTTAGGTTGACCTTCCCCCTTTATTCGACCACTAGAAGATCTAGTTTTCGTATCTCAGCC